>CAYWBJ010000324.1:0-6748 GCA_964456165.1 uncultured Gemmatimonadaceae bacterium
AGCTGCTCGCTGTAGCCATACAGCAGGCACACCATGACCAGGCACAGGGCGTCGACCGTCAGTATCCGACGCGGACCGAAACGATCGATCAGCCAGCCGATGCCAGGCTGGGTCGCCAGGTTGGCTATCAGCGTGATGACCCACAGCAAGGCGATCGTCTCGACCGGCTGATCGTAGACGGTCACCAGCACCCACAGGGCGAACGTGACGAAGACCTGCTTGCGAACACCGAACAGCGCGCACAATGCGTAATAACGGGCGAACTTCCGTTTGAGCGTAAAGCGACGCCGCTCTGGACGAACCTGCTCCAGGCCGCGCATGGCAAGCCCCATGACGAGAACCGCGGCGACGCACAGCACCGCCGCGATCCAGAAAAAGAAACTGTAGTCCACCGGCAGGATGCGGCGCAGTCCCCACACGCCCGCGGCAGCGGCGAGGCCCGCCAGAGTCGTCCAGAAGCCCACTTTTCCAAGGCGCATGCCGGCGCTGGCCAGCTCGCCATGGTCGAGTATGATACACCGCTGCATGGTGCCGGCGAGGTGAAAGCCGGCGCTGTGGATCGTGAGCATCAGGATCATCGGCAGGCCGAGCAGAACGCCCGACATGTCGTCGGGGAGGGATCGGGGCGTCAGCGTCGCAAGACCGACCAGACCGACCGCCGAAAGGATTGCGGCAATCGAGAAGAGGCGGCGCTCACTCAGGCTTCCCAACAACACGACGTAGAAGACGACCGCGAAACCCTGCAGCTCGCGCGGGAACTCGAGAAAGCCACGGAACCAATTACCTACTCCGTACTGCTCTCTCAGGAAGTTGGGGAAGTTGATCTCGTAGATGGTGTAGCTGGCCGCGATCAGCGCGAATGCGAAAACGACGAGGATATAGGCGTGCCGCATTTTATCGGCCGCCCTAGTCGAGTACCACGACTTTCCCGAAAACCACCTTGCCACCCGTCAGCTCCAGTCGGTATAGGTAGGCGCCGTTGGCCACCCTCTCGCCAGCGGCCATGCCGTCCCACATCTCCGCGTGCCGCTGCCCCCCGGCCCGCGGTACATCGTCGAGCAGGGTGGTGACGAGGCGGCTGGCGAAATCGTAGATTCTGATCGTCACATTGGCCTCGTTCTCCAGACTGTAGACGATGCGGGTGCGTTCGCCCTCTGAGGGGGCGAACGGATTCGGCGCAGCGTACGAGCGCACCTTTTCGGAAATACCGCTCTCGCCCAGGATCTGGCCTGTGTCGACGGTCTGTGTCTTGACCAGCCCGGTGACGATCTGCCACGTTTTGCCCTCGTCAGTAGTGACGCCGAGGCCGTTGTCCGCCCCCACCCACAAGGTCTTGCCCACGGTCTCCAACCCGGCCACACGGCCCCGCAGCTGATCGCGAAAGCTGGCGTCCTCCACGGTTATCACCTCCCAGGTCTGGCCCTGGTCGGAGCTGGCCAGCAGACCCGTCTCGGTGCCGGCCCAGACCCTGCCGTCGGTGAAGGCGAAGTCCCAGGCAAAGGTCGGCCCGGTGACCGTCCAGCTGGCGCCGTTGTCGGTACTGAAGCTGATGGAATTCACTTCGCCGCCGCCGGCAGTGGTCAACCGGGTCCCCGCCCAGATGACGGCGCGGCCGTCGGCTAGCAGCTGGCGCTCGAGGGCAACCACCCAGTTGCCCCCGATGTTTCCGGGAATCACGCTCCCGTCGGCGTCCGTCCGGACCCTCAGATTGGTCCAGGTACGTCCCCCATCGAAGCTGCGTCCTATGCCTTTGGAAGTGCCGATCCAGAGGGTATCGCCGTAGGCCAATGCTGAAAAAGTGCGGTGCATCAGACTCTGGGCCCCAAGACTGTCCGCCGTCGCTCGCACCAGGCGCACCTGCTCCGGGGCGGCGCCTTCGCGCTCCAGACTGTCAGCCCGGGCATGGAAGATCGCCGAACCCGTGTCGACCAGACCGAAAACAATGTCGGCGGCGCCATCCGGCAGCAGTCGTTCCCACGTCCTGCCATGGTCCCTGGAGCGAACGGCCGAGCCGGCGAAGAAGGTGCCGATGACGGTGGATCCGTCCAACGCCAGGCCCCAGCAGGGGTTATCTGCCAGAATCTCGGGACCCCGCGCGAAACCGGGCGCCGTTGGATCGAATATCCTTCGATTCGGGATGGTCTCCCACGAAGCACCTGCGTCCACCGAGAAACTCAGGCCCTGTCCCGCATTGACCGTTCGGCCGGCGCGCACCGTGTCGGTCAGGGTAGCGATCCAGACCGTGTCGCCGCTCGCGGCCAGCGCGGAGATGCTGCCTCGGGCCATGCCGTGCGTCCTGTTGAACGTGACCCAGTCTTCCTCGTTCTTGCCGCTCTTCTCCGAAGGGTCCAACCGGGCGAGCCCGCCCTCGGTCGCCACCCACAGGTACCTGCCACCCCAGGTCATCTTGCCGACATCGGCCGCCAGCAGTCCGGCAATGGGTAGGATCTCATCTTCGTCCTGGGAAAGCCGCTGCGGCGAGGCCGCTTGGACGATCTGCGGGCTCAGCAGCAGACCGAGGTGGGCGAGCAGGATCAGGCAGGACATACTCATGTCTAGGCGGGGATTCCGACGCTCAAAAGCTGCCCCGGAAGGTGACCGTGTTGAGCGGATCGAAGAAGTCGACGGTGGTGTAGGCGTAGTCGACTTCCACCTTCTCCAATCCCCCCAGGTCCAGCTGCAGTCCGAAGCCGAAGCTGGTGCCGAAGATATGGGCATTGCCGGCTCCGTCGTCGGCGTAGTCGATGCCCCCGCGCGCGACGAGGAAGTCCCGGTAAACATATTCACTGCCCAGCTTCCACTGGTCGTGGGAGAAATTGCGGTGCTGAAACAGGGCGAAATGTCTGGCCCTGCCAAGGGGCGTGGGGCTGTGGGCGTAGCCCACGCCGATCTCAAAGGTCGACGGCAGGTCGGCTGAGCTGGTCTGGATCTTGTAGACCGACGTCGCGCGGCGCAGGCCGTCGAGACTGCCGGAGCGCATCAGGGCCGATCCGTCGTAACGCAGGCGCTAGCCGATCTGTTTGATCGCCACGCCTAGGTCGAGGCCGCCGACATCTCCAAGATCGGCGTACTGCAGACCCGCGCTGAAGGAGATGCCGGTCGCAGATACGCGTTCGATGCGATTGGTGACGTAGTGCAGGGTCCCGCCCACTAGGATGCGGTCGGACAGTGGACGCGCCCAGCTCACGCCCGTGGTGAGAAACGTCGGTGAGATGGGATAATGAGACCGGGAGATCGCTGCGTGGTCCGGCATTTATGCACGCTCGCGCTCTGCCTCCTGGCAGCCTGCGGCGGCGATGGCCTCGCCGCAGGGACCGTGGAAACTCCACCAGTGTTCGTTTCCCGCTCGGGCCCGGTGGATATCGAGGACGTAGAAGTCCTGCTCGCCGACGTCGATCAGCCCCACCCAGCAGCTGTAGATCTGATCGCGAAGGACCTGGTAACGGCGCTTAACCCATCCGCCCTCCCGTCTCTGGTCAGGAGCTTAAGTTGTAGGGAGGGAACTGCAGGTCGTAGAAGGCTTCGCCGTCGGAACGGTTCACTGCGGACCTCCAGGCAAAGATCTTCGCCTATCAGCTGTTTTTGTGGCTCGGCTTTAGAGCTGGGGGCGGTCCGCTTTCGGAAAGGCCGTCCCATCCTCGGGCTCGTAGCCTAGGATCCGCCGCGAGACTTCGAGATCCAGCGACGATCTGTGATGGTTGGACACACCGTTAACGATGGCGAAATCGGCTTCCTCGACGTCGACGCAGCAGGCGAACAGCTGAGCGCAGTCTCGCGGTGATAGGTTACCATGGATCTCGTCCCGGTCCCAGTCGCCGCCCTGGTCGAAGCCCGGATTGCCGAGCCGGACGCAGATGCAGGACAGGCCGTGCTGATGACTGTAGACCCGGCCCAGCGCCTCACCCCAGCACTTTGACGCACCGTAGACGTTGATCGGATACACCGGCGCATCCCAGCCGACGTCGGTGCTCTCGTAGCCCAGCACAGCATTGATGCTGCTCGCGAACACGATCCGCCTGCACCCGGCCGCGCGCGCCGCCTCGAAGCCGTTGTAGCCGCCGATGATGTTGAGATCGAGCAGCGTCTCATAGAACCCGGCTGCCGGACTGCGGTCGGCGGCCAGGTGAACGACCACGTCGATGTCGCGGCAGACTTCGAGCATCTGCGCCTTATCGGTGATGTCGACTTCCACGAACTCTTCGTGGCCGGCTAGCTCCTCGACCGGACGCCGATCGGCCAGCCGCAGCCTATAGCGGTCTCCCCAGTGGGAGCGCAACAGACCGCCGACGTGGCCGGCAGCACCGGTAATGAGCACTCTGTTGACTACCGGCTCACTCATTGCCCGTACTCGCGGATTGCTTCGGTCAGCAAACCCGAGATGCTCTGGTGAGACTCCCTTGCGAGAGCCTGCAGATCCCTCCACATGGATTCTTCCACCTTCGAGCTGATCTTCCTTGAAGCCAGCTTGTTCTCCTACACATGGCAGGATACGTCAAGACGACACTCCTGCCAACCACAGCAATCCCACTCCCGTGGCGGGAACCGGCCGGCGCGCCCGGCTTCCCAATAGCGCTCTCGGACTCCGACCGGGTCGATCGAGTCCCGACCGACCGATGCCTACTACAGTCATTGTCAGGAAGCCGGGAGCCGGAAAGAGCTATGGCTTGGCTTCCATCTGTCTTAGATTGTCCTGCCCTCACGTCTACCCCCGGTGCCGAGACCGCGGCTGCCGGGATCGCTAACAATCGCGCCCGCTAGAGGCCTGCGAAAGGAGTGATGCGCCAGGTGACCGGGAACGACCAGGGCAGTCCCGATCGACCGAAATGCTGGGGGCCGCTGGACTTTCAGCGGCGGCGCAGGGACTCGCCGGTCTGGGCGACACGGCGGCCGTCCTCGCCTTGCAGGCCCTCGAGGGACGTACTGACTACATCGCACCAAGAAGAGACTGCCACGATGACATCGCGGCCGAGCAGGCCCGTTATCCTGCCCGCCGGGACATCGAAGTCGACCGGGCCGCTACCGCAGGCAGCTGTTCGACCTGCGGACCGATCCGGGGAAGATGGTAAACCTGGCGCACAACTCCCGCTTCGTCCCCATGCTGGACAGGATGCGCACTTTTTTGCACGACTGGCACCAGGAGACGAACGACCATTTCAGGGTGATGATCCGGCCGAGTGACGGTCCAGCTCCGTACTGATGAGACGAAGGGAGGAACGAAAACTATGGCTCAATCCGAATACACCGTCGGCATCATCGGCGGCGGCCGCCTAGGTCAGCACTACATCGAGGTCTACCAAACGCTGCCCGACACCAATGTCGTCGCCATTGCCGAGATCAACGAGGAACGCCGTCGCGCCGTAGGGGAACGCTTCGGCATCACGGCCCAATTCGCGGACGCGGAGGCCATGTTTCGGGAAGTTGTGCCGGACCTGGCGGTCGTGGTTCTGCCCGGCAAGTACATCAAGGAGGCGGTAGTCGCAAGCGCCCAGGCCGGGGTCAAGGGCGTGTCGACCGACAAGCCGATCGGGGCCTGCCTGGCCGACGTCGACGAGATGGTCGACATGTGCGCCGAGCGCGACGTCGTCTTCGCCGGCGGCAACCTGGCGCGGGCGCTCAACGCGGTCCAGGACGCGGCCCGCTGGCTACGCGACGGCGACTACGGCGAACTGCGCGGCGCCAGCGTGCACCGATGGAGCGGCGAGATCTCCGGGGGTGGCTGCCAGCACATCGCCGTCCTGCGCCTGCTCGCCGGCGCCGAGGTAAGCGAAGTCATCGCCTGGGGCGACCCCGAAGAGGCCCTGCACAGCGACAAGGACGAAGGGCTTGCCATCAACGGCCTCTTCCGGCTTAGCAACGGCCTGGCCTGCCCGGTGTTCGGTATGGAAACACCGCACCGCGGCGTCCAGGTATGGACGGACGATGCCCTAGTCGGCTGGGACTGGGCGCCACCGGAGATCTATCAGGGCTTCGACGAAGCCGGCGCCCGTATCAAGGTGGAGCGCGCCTTCACGCCCGAAGAGTACCCGCGGTTTTCGTATATGGGCACGACAGTCCGCTCCTTCATCGACGCCGTGTCCACGGGCAGCGAGCTGGCCATATCGGGACGCGATCTGCGGCAGTCTCTCGAAGTGGCAATAGCCGCCAAGCACTCGGCCCTCTGGGGCAGTGTCCCCTTGAAGCTGCCGCTCGAGGACCGCTCGCTGACGCTCTACCCAAGGGACTACCGCTGGCTCGGGGGCGATCGCTCCGGGCGGCCGCAAAGCTACCAGGAGGCGCTGGATTACGAGTTATTCCCCAAATACAAGGGATAGAGTCGTCGGCCAGCGGATTGATCTCCGCCCGACTTCCGGCCCCTTCCATGACCCTGACCTCGAACCGGGCGGCCAGGCCATCGTAAGCGGCCCGCACCATCTGGGAACCGCCCGTCCCGCCGCCATTCGGCGTGACGTCGGCGTTTGCCCATGCTCTGCGCCTTGAACAGCGCCACCTGGGCCGGAGTCACTGGGTCCCCACCGCCGTGGGATGGAGCAGCTCGGCGGTCTGCTCAAGCGCGTCGAGCAGGCGCGGCCCCGGACGCATGAGCCAGTCCGGCTCGACGTAATAGACACGGCGCTCCCGAACCGCCGGCAGCTGCCGCCAGCCATCCGTAGCTTGCAGCCTGTCGATTTCCCGAGCGAGAGTCTCCGCCGTTGCGGGCGCGGGCAGATGGGTCGTGAGCAGCACCTCGGGTTCCCATGAAAGAATGACC
>CAYWBJ010000325.1:0-19190 GCA_964456165.1 uncultured Gemmatimonadaceae bacterium
CGCCCAATGACGCAATCAGACCTGCGCATTCTCGTTCCCATCGAAGACCCCGCGGCGGAGACACCGCTCGTCCGCCTCGCGGCTACCCTGGCGCAGACGCGGCAGGGTCACCTGCATCTAACCCACGTGGTCACGCCGAAGGAGTCGGCGCTGGAAGCCGACGAAGAGGTGCGGGCGATGGCCGCAACCGCCGAGGCGACTGGCGTCGAGGCCCACCCTCACCTGGTCGAGGATGCCGACGTCACCCTCGGCATCCAGCAGACCATCGACGCAGCCGACTGCAATATGCTGGTCATGGGCTGGAACCACGACGTCGAGAGGGACGCGATCCTCGCCGTCCAGAACCGGGCGCTGACCAAGGCGGCCAACGTCGACACGCTGATCTTCAAGGACCGCAATTCGACCGCGATCAAGCGCATCCTGATTCCCACCGGCGGCGGCAGCAATGCCCTGATGGGGATCCAGATAGGCTTCGAGCTGGCGCAGATCTGGAAGGTGCCGGTGGAGATCGTCCGGGTTGCCCGCTACGCCAAGCACGACGCTGACGATCCACTACTGCAGCGCTACTGCGACCAGTTGCTCGAAGGTACGCGCCTCCAACTCGAGCTCCTCGGGGTCGACGCCCCGATCCACATCCAGCCGGCCGACGATGTGGTCAGCACGGTGGTCCAGTGCGCCCGCGAGGGCGACCTGGTGGTGCTCGGCGCCTCCAACGACTGGCGCCAGGAAGATCACCTCGCCGGCTCCATCCCCGACGAGATCGCCAACACGGTGCCCTGCTCGGTGCTGATGGTCCGCTCGCTGACCCCCAACCGGCAACAGCTCAGCAGCATTTTCTGGGAGAACACTGTGCGCCTCGACCTGCATCCGACCGACAAGTGGGATGCCATACGCCAGATGGTCGACGCTCTCGTCGACGAGCGGCAAGTGCCGGCTTCAGAGCGCGACAACGTCCTCGAACGGGCACTGGAGCGGGAACGGAAGAGTTCGACCGCACTCGGCCACGAGACCGCCATCCCGCACGCGCCGATTCCCGAACTGCCCGGCATCATCGGCTGCCTCGGCATCTGCCCCGAAGGCGTCGACTTCGAGGGCATCTACGACGAGCCAGTGCGGCTCATCTTCCTGCTGCTGACACCGCAGCAGAACTACCTCAGCTACATCCCGGTCCTCGCCCAGATTGCCACCTTCATGAAACCGGACGACACCCGCAGAGCCGTCCTCGATTGCCAGACACCCTCCGAGGTCACCGCCCTGATCCGCCGGCAGGAGAGCGCCGAGTCGGCATGATCCCCGCTCCGGTCCGCGCGGTCATCGACGTGGGCACCAACACGGTGCTGATGGTGATCGGGCGGTGGGGCGAGGACGGCGACCTCGAGATCTTGGAAGATGCCCACGCCATCGCGCGCCTGGGCAAGGGGGTCGATGCCAAGCGCCGACTCACGTCCGCTTCGATCGACCGGGTCTGCGGCGTCCTGCGCGACTACCGAAGGCGGGCGGAGGAAGTCGGGGCGAAATCGATCATCGCCTACGGCACCTCCGCGGTGCGCGATGCAGCCAACCGCATTGACCTTATCGACCAGGTGCGACGGCAGGTCGGCATCGAGCTGAAAGTGGTGCCCGGAGGAGAAGAGGCGCGCCTCACCTGGCTGGGCGCCGGTTTCAGGCTACCCGTGCCGGAGCGCTTTGCCGTCCTCGATATCGGCGGCGGCTCGACCGAGCTGGCGGCGGGCGCAGCGGGCCACCTGCTGCAGTCCGCGTCGGTCGACGTCGGCGCGGTAAGAGTCACCGAGCGCTATTTCGGGACGCTGCCTCCAGGTCTGGTGGAACGGAAGAAGGCCACAGCCTTCATCGACGACGTGCTGGGCCAGCTGTTCGACTATCCGGACGGGCTGGACCTGGTGGGCGTGGCTGGCACTGCCACCACGCTGGCCGCCGTCGACATGGAGGAGGAGGATTTCCAGGCCGAGGCGATCAACGGCCACTTCCTCAGCACCGACCGGGTGGGAACGCTCGCCGAACACCTGCTCGGCCTCGATGTCGAAGCAATCCGGGCAATCCCGCAGATCCATTCGCAGCGCGCCGATATCATCGCCGCGGGCGCGCTGATTCTACACCGCGCGCTGCTCCGCTTCGACCGTCCCGGACTGACCGTCTCCACCCGCGGCATCCGCTACGGGCTGCTGCTGGAATCCTGAAGCGCCGCCATGTTCTAAGGCACCGCCCCTTTCGTGCACCACCCCCTTCCAGGCAACCCGTCCGAAGGTCCCCAGCAAGCCGATCGCGGTCGTATAGAGCGGCTGCAACAACGTCCACAGCGGATAATACATCAGCAGTTCTCGGCGGCCGAACCGCCCCGTCACTCGCCTCAGCAACGTCAGCTCCGCCGCCACTTTGATCAGCAGGCTACCCACCACAGCGGGCGGCGACAGCAGTCCGGTCCAGAGCAGAGCGGGCGCCGCCAGCAGCATCGTACTCAGCGCGAAGGTCACCAGCAGAAAACAGAAGAAAGCGGGGTCGAGGTAGCGCTGATACGGGGCATTGGAGGCCCAGCGCTGCCGCTGCCCCAGCAGAGACCGCCAGGACGACGATGCGGGATGGCGGACGAAACTCTCGGGCGCAGTGGCGAAAACAGCCTTCCAACTGGTCAGGCGGCGGATGAGCTGGATGAGTAGCACATCATCACCCGACGCCCGGTTCTTGACCCGCTCGTAGCCGCCCACCGCTGCGAAGGCAGCCTTGCGATAGGCCAGATTCTGGCTCGAGCCGCCCATCGGATGCCCGTTACCGATCGAGCCGGCGGCGCAGCCCATCAGCATCAGGAAATCCATGCCCTCCAGGCCACCGCGCAGGTGCGGCACCGGGTCGATTGCGGAGAAGCCGGCCACAAGTCCCACGTCGTCAGCGAAGTGGTCGACCATGCTGCGCACCCACCAAGCCGGCAGCCGGCAATCGGCGTCGGTGGTCAGGATGATCTCGCCCGCGGCCGCCTCCACGCCCGTCGCCAGCGCCCGTTTCTTCGCGCGCAATCCCTCCCCTGCGCCCGCTCCACCTGCGGCTAGCAGGAGCAGGCGGGAATCGCTGGCCCCGCGCTGCCGCACCTGGGCGGCCGTACCGTCGCGGGAGCCGTCGTCGACGACGATCACTTCGAGCAGATCGTGGGGATAATCCTGGGCGAGCAAATCGTCCAGGCAGGTACCGATGACTGTTTCCTCATCCCGGGCGGCCACCACCACCGTCACAGCAGACCGCGCAGTATTGCGACCGCCGCGCGCCGACTGGTGCCGCAGCCCCCAGGCGAACCAGAGCATGGCGGCGGCGTAACCGACACTGGCCAGGGCCAGCAGCAAGGTCAGCAGGGGCACCGCGTCCGACAGAATTGCCATGGAGTGGCGGACCGGTGCATGGTGCGGGCCGGCATCAGCCCTTGAGCTCCTTGACCAGCGAGAACATGCCGCGATAGCCTTCGGAGCAGTTGCTGCACATGTCGGCGTAGGAGCGGTCGCGGAGCAGGTTGCGGCGAAAGTCCATGTAGGACCGGTCCTTCCAGATGGCGCGGAAGGAACCGTCGGCGCCGAAGGCCTGCCCCATACTGTAGTCGATGTCCTTGTCGAAGCAACAGGGCGCGACGCGGCCGTCCCAGTTCACCATCGAGCTGTACCACAGCACCTTGCATCCCGAAGCAGGCTGGCCCTTCACGCGCAGCCCATTGCCGCTGCGGCCCTGCTCGTAACGGCTGAAGGCGTTGTCCTCTGGCAGGAAGGTTGCCGCGTCCTGGTCGTTGTATACCTGGGCGGTCTTGATCAGGAATTTGTCGTCCGGGGTAAGCAGCTCGCCCGCAATCTCTTCGGCCCGGTCGATGTCTCCCTCGTTCTGCTTCATCACGATGAACTGCAGACTGATCACCGGATGGGTAACCCCTCGCCGCTCACGTGCCTCCACCAGCAGCCGCGTTCCCGTGAAGACGCGCTCGATATCGCCGCCTACCCGGTACTGCTGATAGGTCTCCTGGTCGACGCCGTCGAGCGAGATGATGATCTCGTCAAGGCCCGAGTCCACCACGGCCTCGGCCTGCTCGGCGTTGCGGATGTAGTGGCCGTTGGTCGAGGTCAGCGTCGGGATGCCCCGGTCGCGGGCGTAACGCACCATGTCGGTGAAGCAGCGGTTAATGAAAGGCTCCCCCTGATTCCACAACATCAGCAGCAGCAGGTTCTCCCCTACCTCGTCGATCAGCCGCTTGTAGGAATCCAGGTCCATGCGCCCTCGGGCCCGGGTCATGTCGCCATTGCCGGAGGGGCAAAGCGGGCACTTGAGATTGCAGAAGTTGGTCGGCTCCACCATCAGCATGAACGGCTGTCCCCAAACGACCGGACGCCGGATTAGCCAGCTCAGTCCGATCGAGCAGAACACCTTGGTCGCGTTCCAGAGACGCTTCCACGAGAAAGCATACCCGTAGCGGCGGACGTACTGGCTGGCGCGTCTGGGTGAGATCAGGTAGGCCATGCGATCTGCGGCGCCCTCAGGCTTTCCAGCGAAACAGCCCCAGGCGCCCGGCGACGGTGAAGAGGAGCACGTAGGGAATGTAAAGCAGTTCCATCAATGGTAAGTAGCGCAGCAGTCCGCGGCCAGGCAGCCGCCAGGTGAAGGCGTAGCCGACGCCCGCGTCGACCACCGTCTTGCTGGCGAGTGCAACCAGAGCCGGCCAGACCAGGGCCGAGCCTTGGCTGCCGGCAACCAGACCGATTGCCAGCAGCAGGTGGAAGAGGTAGACCGCCGCGCCCAGCACCAGGGCACCCCCACGATAGTGCCCGGCCTTACCGGCGTGCCGCAGCTTCCGGTGCACCCAGCCGCCGCTGTCGCGGACGCTGACCACGACCGACTCCGGCTCGTCGTTGAACACCATGCCCCAGGACGTGCGGTCGGCGACTTGCCGCACGAAGTATACGTCATCGCCGCCGATCAGGTGACCGATGGCGGCGTATCCCTCGACCTCGTCATAAACGGCGCGCCGGCAGGCCAGGTTGCGGCCTGTGCAGCTGAGCGGCCTGCCCATGCCGATGCTGCCAGCCCCGAGGGCGGCCACCAGCAGATTCTCCAGCGCCAGGAGCCGGTCCCAGAGCGAGGAGTGAGCCGCATCGTGGGCGAAGCCGGCCACCAGCCCGATCTGCGGCGCGAAGCGGCGCACCGTCGAGCGCACCCAACCGGCGGGAGGACGACAGTCGGCGTCGGTGAACAACAGCAGCTCCCCTCCGGCCACTTCGATACCCGCAGCCAGCGCACTCTTCTTCCGACAGCGGAAACGGGGCTCCTCGGGCGCCTCAACAACCTCCACCCGGCGCGCGGTGCCTCCGGCCTCCGCTTCAGCGATCCTCCGCGTTGCGTCGCCCGAGCGATCGTCCACGACCACCACCTGGTAATCGCCAGCGTAGTCCTGCGCCGCCAGCGCGCGGATGCAGCCGGCGATGTGCGCTTCCTCATTGCAGGCCGCGACGACAACGCTGACCGACAGCGTCTGATCGCCCACATCCGACCGACGGCGGCGGATGCCGGTGCGGAGCCAGCCCATTGCCAACAGGTAGACGCCGCCCGCGCCCGCCAGGAGCGGGATGTACCAGTCGCTCAAAACCGGCCGTAACCCAGTTCGAAGGAGAAGTGCTGCTGGCGGCCATCGCCGTAGCCGGACTGGTTGAACTGGGCCACGTGCGGCCCCCAGTTCGGCGGCAACGGCACGTTGTCCCCCCACTCCAGCCCGTAGCGCAGAACTAGTTCCAACTCGGCCCAGCGCCGCAGGGTGACCCCCATCTCGACACCGGTCCAGCGTCCGGCGTCGCCGGCGAGGAACTCCTTGCTCTCGGTCTCATCCCCGGCGCGACGGCCAAGGTGCAGGTCGCCGCCCACGTTGACGATGGTGCCGTCCGGCAGGTGGATGTTGTCACCGTGGCGCTTGCCGTAGAGTCCGAGGGCGGCAGTGATACCGTTGGGCAGCCGGCGCTCCAGCTCGAGCGTCCAGCGATCGCTGTTCGGCCCCAGGGAATGGCCCAGCGGTGCGTCGAAATGGCGGAAGGTGTTCACCGGAATCTTGTGGGTGTAGACCCACGGCTCGATACGGACGTACTCGGCCCGCACGTCGGTGTCCTCGACACCGAGCGGGTTCGCCCACAGCAACCCGGTCTGCAGCGAGAACTTGTTGACAAAATCGGAGGAGAACACCCGCAGCTTCTTCAGATCGTCGACCACGTAGGCGGCGAACAGGCGCAGGCCGGCCACCGGTCGGGCGGTCAGGTCCAGCCCCATCATCAGATTGTCCTTATCGCCCAGATAGCTCTGCGCCGCCTGATAAAACATGAAGGGGTTGAGGTAGGCCAGCTGCAGGCCCCGGTCGCCGTAGACGACGGCCTCCTGGTAGCCCAGGTCGAGCCACGGCGTCAGGGCGACTTCGAGACGGTGGGCAGCCACCCACTTCTGCCGGTCCAGACGCCGGTCGACGCCGTTGACAATATAGGAGTCGACTGAGTCGACCAGCCCCCGGCACTGCGGTGTGTCGCCGCGGTCGGGACAGGGCCGCAGCGCGCCGGCGATGGCCACCAGCCCGAAGACGCCGAACCGGGAGCGCAGTCGCACCATGTCGAAGGCAGGGCCGTTGTGCGAGAGCCCCAGGTTATCGGCCGCCGGCCCCCACGAGGCCTCCTGCTTGCCCACCTCGACGCGGACCGCCGGCAGCGCGAAGACGACCAGGGCTCTGCCCTGGTGGTAGTCGGCCAGGTTATCCTTGAGCTGCGGCAGCTCCAGACGGGGCTCGTACACGTGATCGCGGATGACGTATTCGCGGCTGCCCTGCTCGCGGCTCTGTTCGAAACTGACGCGGAAGCCGAGCCAGTTGTCCATCTGTCCCCGCAGCCGGCCGCCGACCTTATTGCGGAAGATGCGCTCGCTCTCGCCGCGGCCCCGGCCGCCGAAGAAGTCGGACTGCTGGCGCACCAGCAGGTCGGCCTCGACGTGCCCCTGCCCAGCCCGATAGCTGGCCAAGGGCCGACCGCTCAGGTAATCGCGCCAGGTCTGCTGCTCCGTTCCAGTCAACTCACTGTTGGACACTGCGTCGACGAACTCCCCAAGCAGGGATTCAAGCTGGTCCCTGTCTACCTGGGACAACCGTCCACCCCCCTCCCCCCAAGCGGCGATCAACTCCAGGTATCCAGCCATCTGGAGCCGGCTGTAAGGTTTGATCGTCGAGCCAACGCCCTCCGTCATCCGTGCTTCGAAACGCTCGACGAAGCGGTAACCCCAGTGCGACAACGGAACGTTGACGGAGATGTCGTCGGGAGTCCCGGCGGCGGTACCGACCGTGGCAGCAATGAGCAGTGTAAGAAGGGAAGTCCCGCAGCTTAAACCAGGTCGCAAAGGAAGGTGTCCCGTCGTTGACAGTATGTTCGGCCGCCCGTAGCTTCTCCGCCCCGCCGATGGGCCCGATGGGCCCCGCCCCGGCCTGGTGACGGCAAGAGGCAGCGGCAGTCCGATCAAAGTAGCCTCACGCCGCGCATGGTGCGAATGCAATGACCGACCGACAGGACCAAAGAATAGAGAAAATCCAGGGCCGCGAAATCCTCGATTCCCGCGGCAATCCCACCGTGGAGGTAGACGTCCGTCTCGCCGGCGGTGCCAACGGCCGCGCGGCCGTGCCCTCCGGCGCCTCCACCGGCGCCCACGAGGCAGTGGAGCTGCGCGACGGCGACGAGCGGCGCTACCTGGGCAAGGGCACCCGCCAGGCGGTTGCGGCAGTCAACGGCGACATCGCCGCGGCCCTGGCCGGTAGCGAGGCCGGCGACCAGGCGGCGATTGACCGCCAGCTCATCGAGCTCGACGGCACCCCGAACAAGGCCCGTCTTGGCGCCAACGCCATTCTCGGGGTCTCGCTGGCCACGGCGCGGGCGGCAGCCGAAAGCCGGGGCCAGTCACTCTTCCGCTACCTTGGCGGCGACGCGGCGGCCAACCTGCCGGTGCCGATGATGAACATCGTCAACGGCGGCGCTCATTCCGACAACAACGTCGACTTCCAGGAATTCATGATCATGCCGGTGGGTGCCGAGCAGTTCTCCGACGCCCTGCGGATGGGAGCCGAGGTCTTCCACGAGCTGAAGAAGGTCCTCAACGGCCGGAAGCTGAGCACGGCGGTGGGCGATGAGGGCGGCTTCGCGCCCGACCTGGAGTCGAATGAGGCGGCGGTGCGGGTGATTCTGGAGGCGATCGAGGCAGCAGGCTACGTACCCGGCGAGCAGATCCTGCTGGCGCTGGACCTGGCGGCCAGCGAGTTCCACGAGGACGGGGCCTACGTCTTCAAGTGGTCCGACGGCAGCCGGCGCAGTGTCGACGAGATGATCGACTTCTACGGAGACCTGGCCTCGCGCTACCCTATAGTCTCGATGGAGGACCCGCTGCATGAGGACGACTGGAACGGGTGGGCCGAGCTGTCTGCACGGCTCGGCGCGAAACTGCAGCTGGTCGGCGACGACCTGTTTGTCACCAACACCGAGCGGCTGCAGCGCGGCATAGACGCCGGCGTGGCCAACTCGATCCTCGGCAAGGTTAACCAGATCGGCACCCTCACTGAGACCCTCGAGGCGGTGTCGCTGGCCCAGCGCTCCGGCTACACCGCCGTGATCTCGCACCGCTCCGGCGAGACCGAGGACACCACCATCGCCGATATCGCGGTGGCGACCAATGCCGGGCAGATCAAGACCGGCTCGGCCTCACGCACCGACCGGATCGCCAAGTACAACCAGCTGCTCAGGATCGAAGAGGAGCTGGGAACGGCCGCGAACTACCCGGGCCGCAGCGCCATCGCCAACACCTGACGCTCAGTGGGCCGCAGCGGATGCCACGAACCGCCCCAGCAGCGCGTTGACGGCACCAGCGGCAGCGCGCGCCACGCCGTAGCCCACCAGGGTACCGACCAGCACTGCGGTACCCGGGCCCGGATCCATCAGCCGCGACCCGGATACAGCGATCACCAGAGCCAGGTCTTCGACGTGGAACAGGTCGAACTGACCGCGCTCGCCGCCCGCCTGCTCGGCGTCAGGCACGCCGGCCAGGAACCGCGGCCGCTTTCCCAGCCCCCCAGTCCCCCAGAGGGCCAGTAGCCGCAGACTGAGCAGGCGCGCCAGCGGTCGCAGCAGAATCAGGAAGGCCACCACCCAGAGGAACAGGTCCCAGCGAAACGCCAGCGAGATCCCCTCGCCGGCAAGCCATCCGGCGAGGAAGAGCAGGCCCAGCGGCAGGTGACTGCGGCCCGACTCCAGCGTGTGGATCAGATCTACCCGACGCAGGCTGGCATTGATCATCCAGATGCCGAGCACCACCCCCACCCACAGCGGCTCGAGTCCCAGGCCATTGGCGATCCCACACGCCAGCAGCACCAGGGCGGCGAGCGGATAGAACAGCATCTGAGTCTTTACGTCCTTGCAGGCCAGGTTGCCGGCGACGCCGCCGGCGACGCCGAGGGCGACCGCGAAGAGCCCTTCGTCGAAATAGCCGTCGATGAGCAAATCGCGCCCATCGGCGAAGGGATACTCGACGCTGAACGAACCCGGGCTCATGGCGGTCCCGGCCAGGCCGGCCAGCGCGATGGCGGCGAGTGACAAGATCGACAGGGTGGGCAGGGCGCCGGATACCTGGCGGGGCTGGTTAAGCTCGAGCCGCCGCCACACGCCGCCGACGATGCAGATCGCCAACACCAGGTGCAGCTCTGACCAGCGGTACTGACCGTTGTCTCCGTCCAGGACCACCTTGACCAGGTAGGCGCCCAGGGCGATCAGGGCGACAGTGAAGGCGGCCTGCCACAGCTGCGTCTGCAGCCAGGTCCAGGTCCGCCCACGGAATCTGCGCAGATCGACGCCGCAGCCAACAGCTAGTCCGTACCACCCGGCGAAGAAGGTGATGGCGACCGGGACGAGTTGACCGAAGGCCTCCCTTGCCGGTGGCACGGCCAGCAGTCCCAGGAGAACACCAGAGGCGGCATACTGCATGCGGGTTTCGATGCAGGCCTCGGCAAACGCCGAGACCTGCACGCGCCGACGCCACTGCGCGGTCAGCGCGAACAGGCCGGCGACGGCCAGCAGCCCCAGCGCGAACCGCAGCCATTCGGCGGTGGAGGCGGCCATCAAGTCAGTCGGCATCGATCTCCCTGCCCGTGTCCAGGTCCAGGTTGGCAAGCGCGACGAAGCTGTTGCGGTAACCGGCCTCGAAGCTGGCCAGCACCCCTGCCCCAAGCTCGCCGGCGCGTTGCAGGATGGCCGCGCCGGCAACCAGGGGCTTGGCCACCGCACCCAGGTTGTCCCATCCACCCATCCCGCCGCAGACATCCCCCAGCCCGACGCGCACCAGCGGTCGCGCCAGGTAACCGAGCATCCGTCCCATGGGCCGCGCCGACGGCCGCGCGTGTCCCGCATAAAGGTAAATGCCGGGAAGCCTGGCGACCCAGCGCCGCTGTGAGACGATACCCGCTGCCAGTGCCGGCGCGGCGGCGTCCGCACCCAGGAACCGCTCGCCCACCGCGGCAAGCAATTCCGCGCTCGAGCCGCCTTCCTCCCAGGCCAGCTCCAGGTCCCAGAGGAACCGGCTGTCGGCGCTCGTCAGGATGTGGCAGTCGATGCCGTTCTCGATGCGCATGTGCCAGAGATCTCGGCGGCGGGCCAGCTGCCCGCGCCGCCTCGCCATCTGATCGTCGGCAAGACTGTTGACCCAGGGATGGATAGCAACGTCGGTGCAGACATGCAGGGCCCAACCGGCGGCAAAGGCGGCCTCGGCGGCGGCGACGGCCGCAGCCCGCAGGGCGCGGAGGAAGTCGGCTGTAGCCTCGTGGTGCAGGCGCTGAGAAAAAACGGTCGGACCGCCCGGGAAGAGTCCCAGGTCGGGCGCGATAGAACCGGAGTAGAAGGCCCGGGTGAGGCGCTCGCGCTGACCGTCCGGCCAGTCTGCGGCGACCACGGGCAACGCCTGTCGCGCCAAGCTCAAATGCCAGAAGGTGCCAGCCAAGAACTGCCATTCACGGGAGCCAGGGCCGGCGCGAGCACCCAGCCGCGGCCGGGTGACACCCCTGCTGGAATGCCCGGAGCGCCGACTCGGAGTCAGAAGGGCAGATCGTCGTCCTCGTTGCCGACTGCGGGAGGAATCTCCGGTCCCGCCGCCGGGCCTGGATCGCCGCCACCGGCGAAGTCGCCCGAGCCGCCGCCTTCGCCGCGGCTGTCGAGCATCTCCATCTCGTTGACGACGACCTCTGTGGTGTAGCGCTTCTGCCCGCCCTGGTCATCCCAGGAACGGGTCTGGAGCTTGCCCTCAACGTAGATCTTGCTGCCCTTCTTGAGATACTGGCCGGCAATCTCGGCCAGCTTCCGCCACAGCACCAGGCGGTGCCACTCAGTGCGCTCCTGTCGCTCTCCGGTGGCGCGATCGGACCAGGACTCAGAGGTGGCCAGGTTAAAGTTGACCACCGGCACCCCGGCCGGCGTGTACTTCACTTCCGGATCGGAACCAAGGTTGCCAATGAGGATTACTTTGTTGACGCCGCGGGCCATGCCTGACTCCTTTACGGGGGACTGCTGCCGGACAAGCGCTAATCTTAGGGGCCGTTTGCGACCGCGTCAAGGCGCCCGCCGAGCGCCCGAAGCGAGGCTCTCGCAGAAGCCTAACTGCAGGTTTTACAGTTTCCTGCGGCGGTTCCCAGAAATTTGACAACGCCCCCCTGCCTTACCTATTATTAAAAAGATGAACCCGTCCTCACAGCAGTGGTAGACATGGCCAAGAAGAAGACATTTCTATCCTCCCTGCGGGACATGGTCGGTCCAGCCAAGAAGCAGGCCAAGCGCAAGCGTGCCAAGAACGGCAAACGCCCCAAGAAGCTCAAGCGCCCGCCGGCCGCCAATCCGGTGACCCCGTTCCTGGCACCGACGCTGGACATGGACACCCTGATCAACCCACCGAAGGACCAGCGCCCCCAGGCCTGTCCAACCGAGCTGACGCGCGACCTCGTGCTGACCAGCCGCCAGCACGGCATCAAGTGCGTCCTGCTCGAGCCGCTCGAGAACGTCGATCTCGAAGTCCTCAAGAATATCTGCGCCCGCCGGCTCAAGGACGACGAGGCGATCTACCTGGCCCCCGGCACCCAGGTCCTCAAGGAAGAGGCCCTGCACCAGGGCCAATCCTTAATCACCAAACTGCGAAAGGGCACTCTGTTCCTGAGCCCGGGGGGCCACCCCAACGGCTACCTGCTCGCCGATCTGCAGGTGCCGCTGCGCAAGGAGCTCGGCCGTCTCCAGGAATTCCTGGGCGTCACCGAGCAAACCGCCAAGCGCTACCTGCAAAGCCTGGCCGACATCCCCCACAGCTTCGACCTGATCAAGGAAGATTCCTTCTTCGATCAGGAGAGCGATGCGCGCGAAGTCGAAAAGGGCAGCCTGATCATTAGCGGCAGTGGCGTGATGACCGGCCTCCTGCTCGACTCTCTGCGGCTGCCGATCCAGGGCAAGCTCGCCGACATCAAGTCGCTGTTCCACCTGCACTCCACCTACCAGCGCTACCCGCTAGAGACCCTGCTGCAGCGCGCCATCAACGCCCGCGGCAGCGAGATCGCCATCGAGCGCGGCACCTTCCTCTTCAGCCCGCGCGGCAAGGTCTACTTCGTCTGGAGGGAGGGGGTAAGCGCCGACGAGCAGAAGCTCAAGTCCTGGTCGATCTCCGGCAACCTGAACCAGGAGCAAGGCATTCTCGAGGTCTCGCTGCAGGTGCGCAACGACATCGGCGGTCCCGGCAACGTCATCACCCAGGACGAGATCAACTACCTGCGCGACGTCTTCCGCCAAGCCGGCACCACCAACATGCTCACCGGCAGTCTGCTGCTCGACCGCAACATCTTCTTCAAGTTCCTCATCGACATGCCCTACGCCCAGTCGGGCAAGTTCCGCTCCTACATGGCCAGCGGCGGCATCGTGCAGCTGAACAACTTCCGCCAGGGCACCACCTTCAGCGTCGATATGGGAGGCAAGGGGATCGAGATCACCGACCTGGATCTCAAGTGCGTGCGCGAGCACCTGCAGTCCGACGGCCGGATACTGATCAAGATCGGGAGCAGCCTGCGCATCCGCGACGAGCGCCAGGGCGACTGGGTCTACGCGGTGACCACTAACCTGTTCTACCCGTACGACACCTTTACCCGGCCCTACATGGAGGAGTTCATCCCCGAGAACGTCCGCTTCGACCACCGGGAGGCGAAGGCTTCGACCCTGATCGGGCCACAGCCGCCCGAAGACACGAAAGACGAGGACATCGGCGCCTCCGGCGAGCCGCTAGCCGACCTGCTGGTGCTGATCAACAACGAGCTGCACAAGGATCCTCCCCGTATCGTCTTTGTCCTTGACGGCACCCTCTTCCACTGGCGCGGCCGCCTCTACCGGGTCAACGAAGAGCTCGCCTTCCGGCCGCAGGAGTGGGGTAATCAGCGGGTCACCGACGAGGACTTGGAGGCGCGCGAGTCGGAGTGGAAGATCCATCCCATCGTCGAAGAGACGTCCGAGGGAGAAGAGGAAATCCCCCAGCATTTCGAGGAAGACGAAAACCTCGACGATCTCCCCTACGACCCGGCAACCGTGCGCTGAACGCCAGCGCCGGTTACAGACTCACCCGCCGGCCTGAGTTCAGCCGCCGACACACGCCAGGCCGCCAGCACCTGCTGAGCCATCGAACCATGAAGCACTCTCGTCTATTCGAAGCGGTGTACCGCCCGACAATGCTGTTCCTCGCCATAGTCCTTGCCGCAGCCGCCGGAGCTGGAGCCTCCACCGAGCGCCTGTCCGCACTCGGTGGCGAGTCCCGTTTCCTCGTCGACACCGACAATGTCTTCGTCTACCCCGCTTCGGCCCACGAGCTGGCCCACTTCCGCGTCGAACTCTTCGATGACTGGGGCGGCGCCGTCTACCGACAAGGCAACCACGCCGCCGGCCTGTTCCTCAACCGTCCAACGCGACAGCTCGATCGGCTCGACGGCTACATCGCCGTCAACGGCAGCCACAACTTCCGTCGGCTCGAGCCACAGCCTCTGGCAGATCTACTCTATGCCTACCGTCTCTCCGATCAGCTGAGCGTGGGACTGCTCGGCCACTTTTCCTATGACCAAAGCGACGTGGCCGGCGCCCAGGCCAGCACCAGCAATGCCGACATCCGCGTCGGCCTCAGCTACCGCCGGCTCGAGGCTGCGGTCGGCGTCGTCCGCCGCTCGCTCGAAGACAATGCGGCTGAAGAGACCGACGGTGACGGACTCCTCCTCGACCTCAGGCTGCGCTGGCCAGTGGCCGACGGCGTCGAGCTACTGCCCCACCTTACCTGGAAGTCTGACTCCTTCGCGCTGACGCCGGCAACGCGGGAGCGCACCCATACCAACGTCGGCATCGCCGCCAACGCCAGGCCGGCAGACGGCGTGCTCGTGGTCGCCGGCCTAATGGCGACAACCCAGAACAGCAAAAACAACGCGCCCGGCATCCCCAAGACCGAAGACACCACGCTCCTGCTGCCGGCCACGGTGCTTGCCGGCGAAGTCCAGGTCGGCTCCATGCTCTTCCGACTTGGCATCCGCCACGAGAACACCTGGACCGAGCGGGAAGAGATAAACGACGACGCGACGGTAGCGACCGAAAAGCAGTTCCGCACCAACTTCCGCACCGATCTGGGGCTGGGCCTGCAGTTCGGCCCGCTGACCATGGACGGCCTGCTCGAACGCGACTTCCTGCGCGACGGCCCCCACATCATCGGCGGCAGCCGGCATGGCGGCGGCATTTTCTCGCGGGTCAGCCTCACCTACCATCTCGAGTGAGACGATGAGCGAGCTGGGCCCGGACAAGGAATCCTACAGGATCCTCTTCGTCGACGACGAGACCGAGTTCCTCGATACCATCCAGGAGTTCTTCTCGGGCATGGGTTATACCGTGTTCACTGCCAGCAACGGCCAGGCGGCCCTGCTCAGGGTCAAGGAGCACGAGCCATCGGCCGTCTTTCTCGACATCTCGATGCCCCACATGGACGGCAACGAGGCCCTGCGCCTGATTCACAAGATCAACCCGGAGATACAAGTCGTTGTGGTCTCCGGCTTCGCATCCGAGCAACTGGCACGAGATCTGCTAAAGGACGGTGCCTGCGAGTTCTTCCAGAAGCCGGTCGACCTCAGACAACTACACGATACCGTGGAGCGGCTCAGGACCCTCAACAACCTCTCCTGAACCCCGTACCACCTCTCTCCAGACCACCCTTAATCCACTATTTTTCTTGACTTTCCGGCTATCCGTCGCTATCCTTCGACAGTGGTGACCGGAGCGATCGCATCATGCCGTCCCCGCGGCTGAAAGCGCTCCGAAATCACCACCGGACAGCTCCTGCTTCCCGCCGCATCTCCTCCTGCATGTGTCCCCCCTTCCGCCGGCCGGTTCGGCCTGCAGATCCCGTCCTCTGCACTGATTTTTTGCATTCTTCGCACTCAAGGTACGCACCGTAATGACAGGATCTCCCATCGTAGTGCTCGACGCAGGTGCTTCCCAGGTCGTTTGTCTCGTCGGCGAGTTGCAGCCCGACGACTCGCTCCGCGTTCTCGGCATCGGCCGCAGCAACACCACCGGCCTGCGCCGCAGCGCCGTCATCGACATGCCCAAGCTGGTGCAAGCCATCCGCACCGCGACCCACGAAGCCGAGAAGACAGCCGGCCTCAAAATCACCGGCGCCTACGTCGGCCTGGCCGGCGAGGACATCTCGGCCGAGACCAGCCGCAGCACCGTGGCCATTTCCGGCACCGCCAACCCGATCGACGAAGAGGATGTGCGCCGCGCCGTATCGGCCGCCGAGCAGGCCACTCCCCCGAGCAACTCGACCGTGCTGCACCGCTTCGTCCAGACCTACGTCGTCGACGGCGAGGTCGTGCAGAACCCGCTTTGGCTGCACGGCAACCGCCTCGAGATCGAAACCCTGAGCATCACCGCCTCCACCCAGACCTGCACCACCCTGCAGCGCGCCGCCGCGGAGGCTGGCGTCGAGATTGCCGGCTTCATCAATGAAACCGTTGCCGCCGCGTCAGCCGTTCTGTCGCACGACGAGCGGGAGATGGGCGTCGGGATTCTCGACATCGGTGCGGGCTCATCCGACCTAGCGCTGTTCTACGGACCATTGCGGCACGTGGCCGAGATTCCGTTCGGAGGTGACGACATCACGAAGGATCTGTCAATCGTGTTGAGCATGACCCCGAGGGAAGTAGAAGCACTGAAGACAGAACATGGGTGCGTGTGCTGCACGCCTGAACAAGCGGACGAGATGGTCTCGTTCAGGACGACGGCCGGGCGCACCTATACGATTACACGGCAGCAACTGAGCGCGATCATCGAGGCGCGGCAGCAGGAGATCCTGGAGTTCGTGCGGCACGAGATTGAGGATAGCCGGTACGGACAGATGCTGGCGGCCGGGTTGGTGATTACTGGTGGCGGGGCTTTGCTGGCCAATATCACGCCACTGGCTGAGGATGTGCTCGGCCTGCCTGTGCGGATCGGCGTTCCGGAGGACGTGATGTCGGCGGAGCAGCTGGAGGATCCGCGGTATGCTACGGCGATCGGGCTGCTGCGGTTTGCGACGGATGCGAAGGCGCAGGAGGCCGGATATATTCAGCCTTACGCGGCGGAAGAGACTTTTATGGACAAGCTGTCGCGGCTGTTCAGTTTTCTGTAGGAGTAGCGCGCTGGGGTTGACGGAGAGGTAGGCGGGACCTATATTCGCGGGTCTGGCAAATTGTTGCCGGACAAGTAATTACGCCACCCTAGCTCAGTTGGTAGAGCAACTCACTCGTAATGAGTAGGTCGCCGGTTCGATTCCGGCGGGTGGCTCCAGAAAAAACAAGGGGTTATGAGATATAGTGAATCGCTCATAGCCCCTATTTTCGTGTCTGGTGGCCAATACGTGGCCAAACTCAAGCTTTTCCGTTACTGCGGTCGCCGACTTATACGGGCCTCAACGAACTGATCCAAATCCTGGCGCCGGAGCCGGACGCACCTCGGCCCCATACGCACAACGGGCAACTCCCCCCGGCCGACCAGATCGTATAGAGTCGAGCGTCCTACAGCCAAGTACCGCGCAGCCTCGGCATAAGTCATGAGGCGTTCTTGATTGACGTCATTCAAGACGACAACCCCTCCTTGATCCATTTTCGGAACGCGGACGCCGCATGTCGTGTTCTGCTTGAGCTCGATCTACCCCCCTTCGAAACTCGGCGGCATCGTGCAGTTGGCCGATGAGTATGTTCTGCGTCTGGCCGAATCGCTCCGGTGAGTCGGCCAGATAGGCTCTGTGGTCGCCGGCCACAGGGCCTATGCTGAGTTTTCCCTCCCAAGTTACAATGGACCTCGTGCTGGTCTCGTTGGTGGAGTGGGCCTGTTGCTTGGATTCGCTTCGGTGCTCGGAAAATCGCCGCAGACGGCGTCGGATTCGTTAACGGCAGGCCTGCACCAAGCGGTCGAGTGAATCGTCGTGAGCGCCATCCTGTAGTTCCCAGCAACTTCCTTGGCCCTAGCGGGGAAACCGACTTTAGCTGTCGGGCGGTAGTCGTCACGGTTAGTTCCATTCGCGCCAGTTGGGCTTCAGCAGGCTGCGGAGCTTAGTCTGATCCTCGCACCGCCACACCTGACCGATCCGGTCGGCGCTCCACTCGATAGCCTCATTCAAGTTGGGCTGCGGCTCTGGAGGCGGTACCGCGGCTTTCACCTTGGCTTGCCCCTTCACCTGCTGTCGAAACTCCTTTAGGCTCCAGCCCCCTTTAACGCAACGTTCGAGCCACTGCACCTGTAAGGCCTGGTCGCACTTGGCGATGACCTGGTGGTGACTCCATGAGAGTTCGGGTCGTCGCACATGCAGAGGAACTCTCTCGTGCACCCAGATGTAGTTCTTGAGCGATTTGAGTGCGTAGCCTTCCTCGGGCAGTGCCTGAGAGAACTGCTCGCCGAAATGCTCTTCACCGTAAGCCAAGCAGGCCCCGAGCTTCCACGGCAGGCTGTTTTGCCGAATGAGGAATCCGGTGAGGTCGGCTTCCCAATCTTCGAATGATAGTGATACCTCCGGTTTGTACTCCATTGGGCCCGGTTTGGGACCGAAGTCCGCTTGCAGCTGATTTCTTGAATGAGCCATTACAACGTCTCTCTATCTCAAGGGGATGTAGTATAATCGGGAGGTGTCGCTTGCAGACGAGACCGCTGGATTCGGCGGTTAGCCGTATCCCACAGGCTAGATAGGGCCGCCCGTTCCGACTTGGACCAGTAACCACATTTCCGTGCGTACGCCCTGACAGCAGACCACCCGTTGCGCGTCATGGCCGGCGGCCAGGTCTCCTGGCTCATTAGTTTTTGAGCCAGTACCACCGTCGGCGCCATCCCCTTACGCCGCGACCGTTCTGCGACAACGCGGAGGAACGCATCTTCTAACGACAGGTCACTCCATTCGTCCGCTTTCCCGCGAGCTCGTGCTTGCGACCGACGAGTAGATGAGCGGCGCTCAATCCTGGATTCGACCTGGCGTTCGTAACAGCGTCCACACAGTACCGTCAGGTCCCGAACGTCCAGATGCTTAATCTTGTTGTATGCCCGGTGGTGTACCCTCAGCCGCTGCTTGCGATTACAGATTACGCAGCGGTTTGCTGCACGCTCTAGCGCTTCTAGTCGCTTCGCTTTCCATTCTTTCGAATCCAACTCTTCGCATTGTACCATGGTGTCTTTCTTGCTCAGTTTCGGATCTTGATCCAGGCGCACTGATTCCCTGGCCAGCCCCCATGGGGGCCGATTCGGGAATCAGAGCACTCAGTTTCGGAGAGCCGTCACCAAGGCTTCGTCATCATCCGCCAGGAACTTCCCAGCGCCGGTTGCCGCCCACGATCTTCCCGCTGGTAGAGTTCGCTGCCCCTGGCCGATAGGCGTCTTTCTCTGCTACCGGTATACTGCATGCCTGTTGACTTCTTGATACAGGCGATCAACCCCGATATCCTCGCCCCGCGCGGGGACCGAACCTCGGGAGCGGGTCCGGTTACTGATTACTGCTGTGTGGCAGGGTCCGTTTAGGCCTCTTTACGACGCCGCCCTCTACCGATCGCCGTTTAGGCGCCTAATCGCCATGCTCTCTGGGGCGTCCCCGCC
>CAYWBJ010000326.1:0-1807 GCA_964456165.1 uncultured Gemmatimonadaceae bacterium
ACCGTTCGCAGAGATAGGTTCAGTCCCTCCGGATGAAGCTGTACAACATCGTCCTGCTCCCCTTTTTTTTTTTTTTATTATACGGCGACGATCGAGATCTACACGTCGAAGGCTGGCGCAACCTCATCCGCAACATGGGCGCGGCCGGCATCCCAACGCTGGGCTACAACTTCAGGGGTATCGGGAATTTCCGCACCGAATCGGCTGTCGGCCGCGGAGACGCCCGCTACAGCACTTTCGACTACGGCGAGTTCCAGGCCGACCCGCCAAGCCATCCGGATCTCCAGATCGGCGAGGAGAAGCTGCGGGAGAATCTGCGCTACTTCGTCGAGGCCATCGTTCCGGTCGCCGAGGAGGCCGGCGTCGTTCTCACCATGCATCCGGATGACCCACCTCGTCCTGAACCCCTGGCCGGCGCCGCCCGCGTGCTGTCGACCCTCGACGATTTCGAGCACCTATTTGACGCCGTGCCCAGTCCCAGCAACGCCATGCTGTTCTGCCAGGGCTGTGTCGCCGAGATGGACCAAGACATCCCCACCGCGATCCGGCGTATCGCCGCCCACGGCAAGATCGGCACCGTGCACTTTCGCAATATCCGGGGCAGCTCCCGGCGCTTCGAGGAGGTCTTCATCGACGAGGGCGACCACGATATGCTCCTTGCCATGCAGACTTACCGCGACGTTGGCTTCGCGGGGCCGTTTATGATGGACCACACGCCTGGCCTGCAGCAGCCGGATGCCCGATTCGTCGGCCTCGCCCTGGTCGTTGGCTACATGCGGGCACTGATACAGGCCGTGTACCGCTGATGATCTTTTTGCTGCGGGGGAGACCCTGCTTTTGGCCCTCCAACCGACCGCGTATCCTATGAACAGCGAGAGCTTCGCCTGGCCCGTCGGCAAGCGCGCCGCCCTTAGCCTTACCTTCGACGACGCCCGTGTGTCTCAGGTCGATCGCGGGCTCCCAGTTCTGAACCAGCACCAGGTCAAGGCCACCTTCTACGTTTCGCCCGCCGGGATGCTCGAGCGGCACGAGGCCTGGAAGCAGGCGGTCGCCGACGGTCACGAGATCGGCAACCACACCCTGAATCATCCCTGCAGCGGCAACTTCGGATTCGCCAGGAGCCGGCCCCTGGAAGACTACACGCTCGACGCCATGGAACGAGAGCTCACCGGCGCCACCGAGTTCATCGAGCGTGAGCTCAGTGTCCGTCCAACCACCTTCGCCTATCCCTGCGGCCAGACCTTCGTAGGTCGCGGCGATCGGGTGCAGAGCTACGTGCCGCTGGTGGCCAGGCACTTCACCATGGGCCGCGTCTATCGGTCGGAGGCACCTTTCAGTCCGGTGCACGGGGACCTGGCCCAGGCCTTCGGGATGCACTTCGACGGCACGACCATTTCGACGGCGCGGGCGTGGATGGAGAGAACCATCTCCGAAGGCGGTTGGCTGATCCTGGCCGGGCACGAAGTAGGAGCACCCGGCCCCATGTCGGTGGACAGCGACACCCTGCGGTTCGTCTGCGAGTTCGCCAGCGATCCCGGCAACGGTCTATGGATCGATACGGCGGCGGACGTGGCCGCATACGTCGGGGACCAGGCTCGAGCCTGACTCCGCTCCGTGCTGCCTGCCCGGCGGCAACCAACCACCTTCGCCGCGAACGGTACGTCACAGCCAGCGCTGTCAGGATCCCGCGCGCCGCTTGTCGATTCTTTCCGCAGTGTCGATTTTCGCCATTCCTGCGGAAGCGCGCCGCCCACGGCGCCACGAGATTCGCAATGCTCACAGAGTCACAGCTCACCGCCCTGGAAGA
>CAYWBJ010000327.1:0-5771 GCA_964456165.1 uncultured Gemmatimonadaceae bacterium
AGCTGCCCGTTTACCTTGACGTCTACGGGGTCTCCGTGCGTCTTGTTCAGCTCAATCAGTGACTGCTCACCCAGCTCCATTACCTCTTCCAGCGTCCTGTCAGCGCCACCCAGCTCGATCGTCACCAGCAGGGGCACGTCCATGAGCCGTTCGACCGAAGGTGAAACCGCGCCGCCGGCCGCCAGGTCGCCACCTACAGTGCCCTCCCCTTCCAGGGCCTTGAGCATCATGGAATCGGCGTACTCCGAGGAGCCGTCCTCTTCGTCGACGTCCTCCTGGGAACCGTCCTCTTCGTCTCCCTCCTCCTCCATCATCTTGAGCATTTCCTCGGCGAGGGGCTCCAGTTCATCGCCGTCGCCACCGGCATCGAGGCCTTCTTGGGCATCTTCTTCTTCAGCCATTGGCTTCCTTCCTTGTGAGGTGCCGTCGCGTCACTTGGTGCGGGCGAAGTCGGGGACCGGCTTGTCCTCGTTCTTGTAGATCTCCTCGTTGTCGTCGGTAATCGACTCGATGATCTGCACGCCATACTTGCGGCCAATCCGCCCCGGACGCCCGAGGAACTTGGGTTCTTCGTTGATGTAGACGATGCTGTCGTGCTTGATCGGCGTGTTGAGCTTGAGCAGGTCACCCACCTCCAGCTCCTGGAGCTCACGGAACGTCGCTTGGCCGCGGGCGAGCTCCGCCCGTACCGGCACGTAGGTTTTCTGCAGCCTCGAGAAGTTCTGGCTGTAGAGCTCCTCCTTGTTGAGGCGGTTCTGCCGGACGTAGGTCTGCTGACCCAGCCGCGGTAGGATCGACTCTAGCGTAAAAAAGGGATAACAGAGGCTTACCAGTCCCGACGCGTTGGTGGAATTGACCTCAAACGCCACCAGGATGACGATTTCACTGGCCGCCGTGATCTGCATGAACTCCGGGTTGGTCTCAAGCTCGATGTCGGAGATCTCGACTCTCAGGATCGGCTCCCAGGTAGCCTCGAGGTCTTCCACGACCCGCTTGACAATGCGGTTGACGACGCCGATCTCGATCGGCGTCAACTGCCGCGCCTCAACCCCCTGAGAAGAGCCCTTGCCGCCGAAGATGCGGTCGACGAAGGCGAACACCACCGGCATGGCAAAATCGATGATCGCCTGACCATTGGTCGGTCCCAGCGTGAACTGGTAGGAGCATGACGGGTTGGAGAGCGACATGATGAACTCGGCGTAGGTCATCTGGTCGACGAATACCGTGTCGACGTCGACTACCGCGCGCATCTGGCCCGAGAAGGTGGAGTTCAGCATGCGGGCGAAGTTGTCGTGGAGGTTCTCCAGCGTCCGCAGCTGGTCCTTGTTAACCCGTGCCGGGTGCTTGAAATCGTAACCGCTGATGATGCTCTTCGAGGCGCCCTCGTCCACCCCATCAGCACCGTCGAGATCGGCGCCGCCGGAATCGAGTTCGTCCCCTTCCGTCGCGGAAAGGAGGGCATCTACCTCGTCCTGGGAAAGTATGTCAGCCATTTGCTAATCCTCTTTCCGTCTATCCATCCCGCCTACTGAACGACTTTCCTGCTGACGATGAAGTCCTGGACCTCGATCACCATCTTGTCCTGACCCATGGTGAAGAGGCTATTGAAGATTTCCTCGTTCAGCCTCTTGCGGATGGCTTTCCTAACCTCCTCGAAAGCCTCCCCTTCGAGTTGATCAACGGTCTGACGACTGATGATGCTGGTGATCACCTGTTTGATCAGCGGCATGCTATCGTCGACCTTGGTGACAGCCGCGACCATAGCCTCGGCGCCGAGCTTCTCGTTTTCTTCATTGCTGCCGGTCAGCCCCAGGGCCGCGTCGATCACGATGTACCGCTCCATGTTCGTACCGGCCGGGTTGGCCGTGATGTTGAGCAGGGCTTCCGGCTGGTACTGGTAAGGCAAGCTGTTGTCCTCTGCGTCCTGCTGCTCCACCTGGACGTAGACGGTTTCCAGTCGCTCTTCCTCGTCGCCTTCGGCGCCGCCATCCGGCAGAGCCACCTTGATCATGACCCACGCCAAGACGACCTGGACGAGCAGCACGACCGCGGCCAGGGGCCCGTATTTCTTCAGTACGCTTCCACCAGCCTCGCCGCCTTCTTCTTCTTCAGCCATTGGACTAACTCCCTGCGTTTCTGAACGTTCCGGCTATCATTAGTCGATCCCCTGCAAGTCTTCCTGGGCGCTGAGGTCGGCCTCCTGCAGCAGCCTCTTCACCCCCGCCGTATCCATCTCTTCTGCGCCTTCCTGGTAGCGCACCTTGATCTCGACCCGGCGGTTCTTGGCCTGATTCTCAGGCAGGCTGTTGTTGGCTTCGGGGTCCAGCGGCTTGTGCTCGCCGAAACCCACGGCCGAGAGCCGCCCCGGCTCGATACCGACCTCCTCGACCATGATGTCGAGAACACTTAGAGCACGGGCGTTGGACAGCCAGTGATTGTTGCGAAACTCCTCGTTGCTGATAGGTCGGCTGTCGGTGTGCCCCTCTACCTCGATGTTGTTGCGCATCCGCGCGAGCACACCGCCCATCCGGTTCAGGAGAGGCTTGATCTCCTCCTTGACATCCGCCTTCCCCGAGTCGAAGAGCGCCTGATCGCGAATGCGGATGACGATGCCCTCCACCCCCTGAATGATCTCCACACTCTCCTGCATCTCCTCCGATTCGATTTCCTTTTCGATATCCGCCACGGCCTCCTTCAGCGTCGGTCGCGACTGCTTGATGACGCCCTTGACAACCGGCACGTACAACTCGATCGGCGCGGTTAGAAGTGGCTCCCCGTCCAGCACGCCAAGCGAACCCTGAAGCGAGCCGATGGCCTTTTGGAAGTCCGACTGCTTCGTCGTCGAAAAGGAGAGTAGCAGGACGAAGAAAGTCAGTAACAGGGCCATCAGGTCGCCGAACGTGGTCAGCCACGCCGGAGCTCCGACGCATTCCGGGCATTTCTGTTTTTTGGGCATCGCTCAACTCAGGGCAGCACGGCCTACTCGCCGCCGCTGTCTTCATCCTCTCCCGCGGGGCGGAACTTCGGCGACAGAAAGACCGAGAGCTTGTGCTCGACGATGCGCGGGTTGTCGCCGGACTGGATGGCCATAATACCCTCGATGATCATACGCTTGGACAGCAACTCCTTAGACGAGATCGACTTGAGCTTCTTGGCGATGGGACCGAGCAGGATATTCGCGATGATTGCGCCGTACATGGTGGTCAGCAACGCGATTGCCATGCCCGGGCCAATCGCGGCGGGGTCATCCATGTTCTTGAGCATGATGACCAATCCGATGAGAGTGCCGATCATGCCGAACGCAGGAGCCGAATCGGCCATGTTCGCGATCATATCCTGACCGGCCTTGTGCCGCTCCTCGATGAACTGCAGCTCGGTCTCGAGGATGTCGTTGATCAGGTCGGGCTCGGTACCGTCGACGGCAAGCCGCACGCCCTGGCTGAGGAACGGATCGCCCGCCTCCTCGACTGCCTGCTCGAGAGCGAGAATGCCCTCGCGCCGGGCGGTCTCTGCGAAACCGACGATCTTCTCGATCAGCTCGGAAGGCACAGTCGCGTTGTTGAAGATCGCGTTCTTGTAGATACCGACGACGCTGATCACCTCCGGCAACGGGTTGGCGATCAGAAGGCAAGCAATCGTGCCACCCACAACGATGATGACCGACGGCACGTCGATCATGAACGAGATGTTCGAACCGATGCCCACCATCAGGCTGGTGAACGCGGCGATGATGCCTATGATGGTTGCTATATCCACACTCTAACTCCTTTTTGCACCGTACCCAGAAGCCCTTGCCCTTACGGTACGGCGGCTCGCGGCCGTACCGCAGGCTACCGCACGCTGCTATAGAGCGGCTGGCTGCAGTTCCGCTTGTATTCGATGACCTCTTCGATTACCGCGTCCACACTCTCGGAGACCATGATCTTCTTGCCTGATACGAGGCTCACGATCGTGTCGGGAATTGCCTCGACGAACTCGATCATCTCGGCGTTAATAACCAGCTGAGTGTCGTTCAATCTGGTAAGTTTAATCATCCCAAGTTCCTTTATTAGCTGATGATTAGGGCCGGGGGACGCTCCTTTGCGACACCCTATCCGCTAACCCGAAATATAGCTTTACCTCTTGAGATTCACCAACTCTGAGAGCAGCTCGTCGGCGGTCGTGATGCTCCTCGCGCTGGCCTGGAACCCACGCTGGGTGACGATCATATTGGTGAACTCCTGGGCCAGGTTGACGTTGGACTGCTCGATCGTCCCGGACCGGACGCTGGCCTGGACCGTCGACTCGGCGATGCCCACCATCGGCTGCCCGGAAGACTCGGTCTGCGAGAAAAAGTTACCGGCCTGGCGCTTGAGCCCACCGGCGTTTCTGAAGGAGGCTAGACTAACGCGCGCCAGGGTCTCGGAGTTGCCGTTGCTGAACAGGCCAACGATGCTGCCGTTCGACTCGATGCTGGTCGAAACCAGGGAGCCGGCTGGCCGACCGTTCTGCTCGCGGACCGATACCGAGGAGGACGACACAAACTGGGTCAGTCCCCCCAGCCGATCCTCGTCCGACGCAACGATCTCGATGCTCAACGGCGGAGTTCCCGAACTAGGCACGAACGAGATATTGTTCTTGTCGGCCGCCTCGAAACTGCGCAGCGTGCCGTCCTCGTTGAAGACCGCCTTGCCGTTGTTGCCGGTACCAGGAGTGATGCCGTCAACCGTGGCCACCCAGTTCCACTCGTTCTCGATCACGCTCTTGGTAAAGGCGACCGTCAGCGAGTGGGTGTTGCCCTTCTCGTCGAAGATTTGGGTATTGGTGCTGAACTCGAAGGGCGGTTCGTCCCCAAACAGGCCCGAGCCGTCGCCGTGGTCGAGCAGCTCGAAATTGATGTCGAAGCCGCCCACGCGGGCACCGGAGCCGGTTTCGGTGAGGATCAGTTCTCCAGTGTCTTCGTCGAGACCGGCCGAGACACCACCGTAGACAGCCTCCACCACGTCGAACAGATCCCCGACGGTGTCGTGAACGCCCACAATGTGGCTGAAGGTGCCATCGAAGCGCTCGCCGTTGGACTTGACGCCGTAGAAGCGCAGCACATCGCCGTCAGAGAGATCCTCACCCACGTTCGCCAGATTGTTGATCAGGGTCGTTTCGACCGCCTGCTGTCCCTGCTGCGCGCTGTTGGCCACGAAGCCGAGTGTGGCGACCACGTTGGAGTTGGGATCCGAGTTGTCGACCGACACCGAGATGTCCTGCCCGCCGTTGACGGTGCGCAGGATCACCTCCCCCAGATCGTTGCTCTTGAACAAAACTCGATTCTTGAGTGTACCGTTGGAGTTGATGAGCGAGTTGAGCTCTGAGATCAGCTCAAGCCGGTCATTGTAGGTCTTGGTGGGAATGCTTAGCGTGCTCTCGTGCAGCGTCCCCGCCTCGTCTACACTCACCTTCAGGCCACCCGAGGTCAGCACGGAGAGATCGAGCGGGAACACCGGGTTGGGGCCGCTCACCAACCGGGCCGGCCTGCCGAACTCGGTGGTCGAGCTCCAGACCCGCTCGCCCGTTCCGTTGCCCTTGGCGTCGAGGTTGCCGGAAAGACTGATCTGGGTAGTGGCCTTGGCCTCAGACTCCCGATCGAGGGGGATGGTGATGTCCTCGACCTCCGACCTGAAGCTGCCGTCGGCGTTGGCCAGGTTACCCTGCACCACCATTCCGGTTCCCTCATCGAATAATTTCCCGGTGGCGTCAAAGTCGAAGGAGCCGTCCCGGGTGTAGAGCTGCTCTTTGCG
>CAYWBJ010000328.1:0-10849 GCA_964456165.1 uncultured Gemmatimonadaceae bacterium
ACCACCAGCTTCGTCGTCCGGCTGGTCTCCTCCGACATCTTCGGCGTCACCCCGTCCTCTTCCATCTCGCCCGTCTGCACATCGACCGACTCGGCCGTCATATCTCGCATCACCAACTGAACTGATACCAGCGAGTTCGGATTCATCTGGTAACCCACGCCCAAGTGCAGATCCATCGGCAGCTTGCCCGCGTCGGGATCGTCCTTCCCCTCTGCGTCCTTCACGGTGCCCTTGGACACGCTCGGCTCGTTCAGATTCTTCAGCATCAGCCCCACCTTCGCCCCCTCGATCGGGCTCTGCCACAGCAGACCCAGGTCGATGCCAAGCCCACTGGAACTGGCACCCGACAACGGGTCTGGGACACCGTTGTCATCGGGAATGTCGCCCACCTTCCAGAACAGATACTTGGCGTTCACACCCAGGCTCAAGCTCTTGCCAAGCCCCAGAGCCAGCGACAGAAACGCCCCGTTCTCGGCCATCAGATCCGAGCCGATGCGCTCGAAACCCAGACCCAGGCCCAGGCCACCCAAAGGCTGCACGTACGAGACCACTTGCTGACCCAGGTTGTCCCCTTCGATGCCGCTGTAGAGCAGCGACACGTTCGTGTAGGTCACCTGGCGCTGCTCGATGCCCTTGACGCCGGCCGGGTTGGCGAACACCGCGTCGCCGTCGTCGGCTATCGCCACGAAGCTGTTACCCATCGCCATCGAGCGCGCACCAGCGCCGGTGTTCTGAATGTTGACCACCGCGTCGGCCATGCTGGCAAGGCCTAGGCCGGCGATCGCCGCGAGTGCGACAAGCCATTGTCTGCTCTTCATCGCTCCGTCTCCTGTGGATTGCCCTGAAAATTGGACTCTCAATTCAGACTTGCATTCGGGACCCACTCGTGAGCCCCGCTTTCGGATCCCCAATAAGCTGACAGAAAATAATGAATCATCCACAACGTACGCCAGTTAATTTGTGCCCCGTGGCCAACAAAGTGGCCACGAAGTGGACCGCCGGATAACGAAAATTACAATAAATAGATAAAAAACAATAGGTTGACAAACATATTCCGAGAGGAATTTTTTTTCACGATCAGTGCTCAACTACCCAGTGAGGCCTTGATCCGCCCCCAGCTGCGCGCCTCAATCCCCGTCGGCTCGAAGAATCCCTCGAGCGGCCTGAGCACCAAATCATTAAATCGGTCAGCCGTGCGAAAGGCATTCTGTCCACCCGAGAGGGACCACTTAGCGTCGAGCAACAGGGAGTTCGCATCGAAATCGCCAAACTCGGCGTTGAAGCCTATAACCTCCTCTTCTACCAGTTGATGCTCACTACTGAGAATAGCCGCCTTCATATCGATCACGTCGAACGGCGTCAACATCAACTCGTAGGTCGTGACGGTGGTTTTACCGTCGTCCGTGAAACCAATCGCTGCGGCCGTGTGATTGCCGTCCGGCTGCGCGTACCATGCCGCCGCCGAGAAGTTGACAATGAAATCCTCGTCAGGGGACGGACCAGCGAGGACAAAGTGGTTGGCGGTGGCACCGTTGACCCGCAGTTGCTCCTCCGGGCTCAACTCAGCAAAGTTGGCGTATTGCCCGCCCGAGTGGTCGGCATCGACGAAAACCTCCAAGTCATCGTCCTGGAAGATTCGCGAGTTGGCGGTGCCGGCCGGTCGGTCGACCTGATGGATGTCGTCGACGACGCGTGCCGCAATGTAAATTTTGTTCCGCAATCGATTCCATCCGACCATCAGGCGAACGGAAAGGTCAGCCGGATCGACCGAAGCGTCGTTCACCAGGTCGACGAAATTGTCAGTCTGCAGCACGTATTCATCGGGGAACACTTCCCAATCGGAAAGATCGCCGTCTATGGTGGGCACCAGCAGTTCGGAAAACTGGAACGCCGCGACAACGTCGCCCTCGGGCAGATGGGCCATCGCCGGCACAGCAAGTGCCAGAAGCACAAGAACACCCCAGACGAACCGCCTGTCAGGCGACGATTCCGTTGTGCGTGGCCTCCCGGTTCGTGCCGTCGCTGGACCAGTGCCGAGTGGATTGTCAACCGCTCGCGGCCCGATATTCCCGATCAATCGCCGCCCCTACCACATTTTGAGACCCGCTGGATGCACTTCGAGACTCGCCGGATGACAGGACTCACATATTGCTGTGCACAACTCAAATGTAGCCAGGGCGTAAAGGATCCGGCAAGGGGAAAGTAGTCTTCAAGGGCAGACGGATAATCTCACATCTTGTCGGCGTCACCTTTTGCGCCTGAAGCAGAATCGAGGGCCGTGCGCTGGAAGCGGATGTGCTTGACTTCCTGGAGCCCGATGGCGAAACGTCCGAGGCTCTTGGACGTGCCCGTGAACACCTCATTCTGCCGGGTGAAATAGTTCTTGTCGGTTTCTCCGGGCAGCCGCACCGTGCTGACCGTCACGGTTCCCTGCAGCGTGATCCCGGAGCGCAACTTGATAATTACCGGGCGCTGCGCTTCGATGGCCTGAGAGACGGCGAAGTCGATCCGATCGATCTTGTCCATCGCGATGGAACGCCTCACGCCCCCCTGAGAGAACGTGAGGCTGCGTTTTCCGAGACACCTCAGTTCCACCAGGTCGAAGCGCTTGCCCACGTCGGTGACTAGGACGACGTTGAGCGATTCCGGCTTGGCCTGGGCGACCTTGTTGACGTGGCGGAACCTGACCTCCCGGACCTCGTTTAGCCGCATGATGAACGGACCGTAGTCGCTGACACCAGTGAAGGATATGTCGGTGGTACCACCATAGTAGGCATCCGATCCCCGCGGCGACATCCTGCCACCAGTGAGGATGCTACCGTTCTCCACCTCCCCATCGCGCAGATAGACGGTGATGGGCTTCTCCTCGTCGTTGCGCTCGCCCCCGAAAAGGAGCCGCTCTACCTTGGCCAACGGCTTCACCCGGCGCAGGTTACCTACGTAGTACTCGATGTCGTTGCGATCCTGAAAGGCAAATTTGCTGACGTTGTAGAAGTTGCCGCGACGATCGATCAGCGTCGCCTTGATGTTTGCCTGCGACCAGGCCGCCGTCGCAGACGCGACCAGCCCCCCCAGGGCCATACCGGAAACGATGGGAGCCAAACGCCGGAGTCGTTGTCGTATGTATATTGCCATCACGTGCATCCTCCGTTAGCTGTCGGACCTCCAATCAGGTCAGGATCCTCCCCCCTGCTGCTCTCCTTCATCCTGCGTGGACGGCGCCATTTCGACACGGACCGGGTACACCGTGCCCATCCTAACCGGGAACTCCCGGATTACGTCGGTCTGCATCGCCAGATTCTCGATGCGGAGCTTGTAGATGCCCGGTCGCGCCACGAAGTGGCGTACCTGAGTCGATGTCATGCCCTGCCCGAGAATCGCTCGCATGTTGTAGTCGTAGACTACGAAGCGCACCTGCTCGGGCACGTTATCACGGGTGGCAAGGACCATGAAGCGACCGATCTGGATCGGCACCCACTTGACTTCGCCCTGAACCACCTCGACGTCGGACACCTCAATGATGTCACTCTCGAAATCGGTATTGACGACCACCGTGTAGATACCCGGATCTAGGTATACCTGCAACTGGGACTCGCGCAGCTGCCGCTGAAAAGCGCTCGGCGACAGCGGTGAGGGGCGCGGCGAGGTCGAGTAGACCACTTCCTGGGTCTCCTGGTCGATGACCGACCAGTTCAGTTCCATGATGCCGCCGGCTTCGAGCAGCAGCTGCCCCTTGCCTTCGGGTATGGACGGCGGCAGATCCACCTGTGTGGTGGCCGCACATCCCATGAGAAACGTTGCTGCGGCCAGTACCCAGATCTGCGTCCTGTGGCGCGTCTTCTTTTCCATTCTCATAGCTCCCTCTTCTGCCATTTGCCGATGCCATCCTGCCTATGCTTGGCACGCGCATTTTGTTCCCAACTGCGCCGGCTCCTCAGAACGCCCGCCAGCTGGGCGAGCGATCCTCGCGGTCGGGATCGTTCGTGAGATTGACCGGCATGACGGGCGGTGTCTCCACCTCGTCGAGATCGAAGCCGGCGGTGTCGAGCAGGTAGATCTCATAATCCTGCCCCATCTTGCCATGGTAGGCCACGCCCTTGCCGTCCGGCGAGAAGACCGGCTCCTCCTCGTAGGTCTTTTCGGCCGTGGTCAAACGGGTCTTCTTGGTCCCACTCGCCGTCATCATCATCAGCTCCTGGCCGCCGTACTGCTCGGAGTTGTAGAGGATGCGGTCGCCGCCTGGCGACCAGGCGGGAAACCAGTCGAACTTCTTCTGGTCGGTCAGTCGTGTCCGGTTGCCGCCATCGGCATCGACGAGGTAGATCTCGTCGTTGTCGTCATAGTCGCTGGATACGAACGCGATTTTGCCGCCGTCTGAAGAGAAGGCCGGCTCGCGCCCCAATGCCAGCTTGCGCTGGTTGCTGCCGTCGGCGTCCATCAGCCAGATCGAGACGTCGCCTTCGCGCTGGCTGACGAATGCCAGGGTATTGCCGTCGGGTGACCAGACGGGACGCTCGTCGCGTGCTTTGTGATCAGTCAGGCGAATCTCATCGCCCCCGCTCTCATCGCAGACATAGATGTCAAAGTTGGTCATCACGTCGCCGCGTGTGAAAACGATGCGCCTGCCGTCCGGGGACCACTCCGGGTGCTGCTCGTTCTCGGCGGTGTCGGTCACCTGCCGCCGATCCGTGCCATCCGCGTTGACAGCGAAGAGGTCCCAGTTTCGCGGACTCGACCTGGTGGAAGCGTAGACGATCGTACCCGTCCGCTCGAAACCGCTGTTCTGGCCCGGCGGTATCTCGAAAACGATGGAGTAACTGTCCACGCCCGTGATCGGCGCCGGGTCCAGTTCAATCTCCTTGGTCTCGAGATAGGATCCAGCCACGATGCTGGCGCGATAGGTCCCGCTCTTGAGACCTTCTTTGAAGACGTGGGTTCCAGCCTCGACGAGCCGGTTGTGCTTGAACTCGAGATCGTCGGCATCGAGCCGCAGCAGGCGCCCATCTCCTCCACGTATCTCGACGGTCACTTCGTTGATTCCGCAACCGGTGACGAGAGCCACCAGAAGAAGACCTGCGGCGTGGCGAAGCAGCATCAATACCTCCTAAGTGTCAGACCTTCGGGTTGGCAGACGGCCCGTCCGCGCGCTCCTCGACGAATCCACTGAGGCTTCGGATGGTGGAATCGAGCTGCTCCATCAGCGCCTCCACGCCGTCGAAGGAAGAGGCGTACAAGGGCTCGCCTACCCTAACGTGCAGCTCTGCTCGCGGCCTGGACAGGCTCGCATACTCGAAGCCGATGGGTACGACCGGGATCTCGATCCCCAGCTGTTGCTCGCTCGCGAGCAGGTGATCGATCACCTCGCGTTGCAACACACCCATCGTATCCTGATAACGCTGCCCCTCCGGGTGGGAGACGACCAACTCACCGCGCTCGTAAAGCCAGGACAGGTAGTCCAGTGTTTCCCGATTCCGCTGTCGAGCCCATTCGATATGGGCGCGTCGAGCCTGTCGGCTCTTGATCCTGCGAATATCCTTCGGCCGGACGATCTTGACGCCACCCACCCATTCCAGGACCCCATAGAGGCCGACTTTCATCACGAAGTTGCCGTGCCGTCCGAGCAGCCGATTCAATACTACTCCTTCCACAAGGATGTCGCGATAGGCGCGATGCTTCGGCAGCAGCAGAGCCGGGCCGGAAGCGGGTAGATTCTCGCCTCCTTCGATGCGCATGCGATGGTAGAGCAAGGCCGTGGCGGCGGCCCCGGTAACCAGTTTCGTGAGCCAGCCGATGCGCTTCAGCATCGGCCTGCCCGCTTCGACCTCACTCATCAGCTTTCCATCAGTTTTCGGCAAGAGAAAGGGGGCCTTCCGAGGAAAGCCCCCTTGCGGTCGGTCGTCGGAACGGGACGTCAGTTGAAGAAGACCTTGATCTTGCCCCAGGTATTCTCCTGGATGTCCGTGGAACGGTCTACGACCCCAGACAACGCCTCGACCAAATCACCCGGCGCGGTGACCAGGCGCCCTTCGGGCCAGGCAGCCGCGAACAGCATGAAGCGCTCGCTTTCGCCGACCGCGTCAACCAGCGCCGTCGGAAGATCGGCGGCGGCTAAATCCTCGTCGCGCGCGATGAACTCTTCCGCCGGGTCGACCACCGCGACCAGGTCGCTCGCCGCGCGAACGCGGGCTACGCCGATCAGCCGCAGGTTTCCCTGCCAGGTGGCATTAGCAGCTAGCAGCTCGGCAACCAGATCGAGATGCTCGGCCCGTTCGGCCGTGAACAGATAATAGATACGCGGCTGGTCGTCCGCGGCTTTAGGCTCAGTGGACCAGGCCGTTGCCGGCAGCAGACATAACATCGCCCCGACCATGATCCGGGCTAAACAGCACATCATCAATTTTCCCTGGCAGTTAGTCTCCCCGTACCTATTCGGCACGGATCTGGTAGTCCTTCAGAATTTTGTCCCGTCCCTGGAGAATGCGCGCCAGCGACAGCTTGTCGTTCAGCACCTGCTCCACCTGAATGGCACCGATGCGCCGCGGCAGCGCCTTGCCCAGGTAGATCCCCGAACCGGAGTCGATCAATTCCTCACCGTAGTCCCAGACCCCGTATTTGTCGCCGTTCTGAACGCCGTTCTCGCTTCCTACATTAATATACACCTGGCCATCGTCAACTAGAACGATTTTCGGTTCGGAGACCGTCAGCTCCGGCGGGGGGCTTATGAACTCGGTGAGGTTGGCGGCCAGATCGTGCAGGCAGTTCCCGGTCGCCTGACCGAGCAGAGTTTCGCGAAACCCATCACTGCCCCAGGCGATGTCCCCGAGCAGGTGATATTCCTTTTCCAGCTTTATGTAGGCTGCCGGGTTGGTGACACCGTAGCGCTTCTCGTCGGTCTCGCCGTAACCCTTGACCTGGTCCGTGGCCCGGCCGTCAATCACTTTAAACGGCTTGAGGTTGATCGTCACCAGCCCCTGGTAGCTGCGGTAGCCGCCCAGCGGGATGGTCGCCTGAAACCGCTTCATCACGAACTCCTCGATCTCCCCCAGAATCACGTAGTCGACCCCCAGCTCTCTTCCGAACTTCAGGGCCTTCTCAGGCGTTACGTTCCCCGCCCGCTCCTTCTTGTCGAGACGAACCATGACCGAGTCGATCGGGACAATCTTGAGAAACCCGTGGCCGGCCAGCGTGTCGGCCAGACCGTTGGCCAGTTCAAACGGAATGTCCCAGGGACCGTTGAATTTCGACTCGTCCTTGAACGGTAGGAAAAGGACGCGCTGAGCGAGGACATCGGCAGTGTCCACCCCCGCGGGAGCCGGTCGTGGCGCAACCCCAGTAGTAGGAGAGGCACCGGCCGTCGCCGTGCTGTCAGCTTCCCCTAAGTACTCCTTCCCGCCCATCAAGATGGGCGTCTCAGCCAACTGGGCACAGCCGGGCAAACAGGCGAGCGCCAACAGCATGGCCGTCAACTTGAGGTTCATCGTCAGGCCGCTCCTCTCAGTCGGGTGAGTACGTAGGGGCCTTTCGGAACGACCGCGATGCTGGCATCCAGCCCATGCCGCCGCAGCGCCTGCTCGACGCCCTCCTGCACCGAGCCGACGACCTTGACTAGCAGGCGCTCCCGGTCCGCCGCCGCGATTCCCTCGGAATAGAGCAGCACTTCGGCCTTGTCGAGCACCTTGCAGAGCTCCTGCAGCTGCCACTGGTCGATAGTGAAACGCTCGGGGTCGGCCAACCGATCCCGGAATGCCGGCACGTCGGGCGTACTCAGCAGCAGCTCGGAAAACTCCGGGCTGCCAATGCCTTCCGCGCAGCGAGCGGCAATGATGATGGTTCCGCCTTGCTTGATGATCGGCATGATCGCCGTGAGTCCCTTGACGGCCTGGTAGTAGGTAAGGTCAAGGGGAAAGCCGGCTGCCGTGGTCACGGCGATGTCCACCGGTGCGTCGACAGTGGCGCCGGCGCTGGTCTCCACGAAGCGCACGCCGGCAGCGTGGGCCTCCTCCAGATCACCGCAGAAGATTCCCGTGACCTGGCGCTCAGCATTCATCGCCACGTTTAGCGTCAGATCCACCTCGGCCATGCGAGCCACTTCCAGAGCCTGCTGGTGGAACGGGTTCCCGTCGATGATACCCTCGGCGGCGTTGGGATGGCCCAGCAACTCGGGTCCGTGCAGCACCCGCATCGTCTCCACCCCCATCAGTCCGGGGCAGATCGCCTTTCGACCGCCCGAGTATCCAGCCATCAGGTGCGGCTCGATCAGCGAGGTGGCGATCTTCAGATCCGCCTCCAGATAGAGGGTGTCGATCCAGACCGGAGCTCCTATCGAGGTCGTGCCGAGGAAGCTCAGGGTCTCCTGGGCCCGAGCGCGGTGATTGACTATACGATAGCCGGTCGCGATTTCCTCGCCGACGAGGGTTATCAACTCCGCGCCTTCATTGGGCCGGTGCAGCCCGGTGCCAATGAGGATCGTTATCCGGTCGCGCGGGATGCCCTCCGCCTCGAGAATCCTCAGGATCGGCGGGAGGATCGCAGCATTGGGCACCGGCCGGGTGATGTCGGAAATGACGATGCAGGCGTCCCGGCGCCCCCGCGCCAGATCGGCCAGCGGAGGGCATCCCAGTGGCTCGGCGAGAGCCCGGTCGAGCCGCTCCTCGATCCGGTCCAGTCCCGGGGTCGCGGCCATCTGCAGCACCCGGGCGCCTTCCGGTAGCGCGAACTCCAGGCCCTCCTGTCCGTAGTCGAGGCGAATGTTCATTGGCGGGGGAAACCTTGGTCGGTGTGATTCCGATCGCGAGTCGTGTACGCACGTCGAGGCCGGCGCGGACCGAGCGAGCAGGAGTGGATCTGGATGCTGCTCCGATCAGTCGCTCAAGCCTGTTCGACGCAGCTGCTGAGAATCCCTAACTCGAGAAAAGATAGCAACTTCCGCAGTCTGTATCAAGGATTGGCCGACCTAAGCTTCATAGGCGGCGGCAATTCCGTCACCGTAGCGCTCGACCACGGCACGCGGGACGATCTTCTTGAGACCTCGGGTCAGCGTTCCCTGCTCCTCAGTCGGGGGCTCGGGCATGAGAAACACCTTTTGCGGCCGTTCGTGGGGCGGCAGTCCGGCCGCGTCCGCCTCAGCCAGCATCTGCGCGCGCACCAGTTCGCCGACAACCGCGTCAGAGCGAATCGCCCCCTCGTCCGCCGCCGACAGGTGTTGCAGCTCGGGCAGCTTGGCGGCTTCCTCCACGTCGACCGACACCAGTGGCAGCGGGAAACTACGCGCCTGATCGCCGTAGACCAGAACCTGGTCCACGAGCGGAGCGCGGGCGAAGATCCGCTCCAGCAGCTCCGGATTGACGAACTCGCCATTGCGAAGCTTGAACTGGCGCCCTAGGCGCCCGCGGAAGGTGAGAAATCCCTCCGCGTCGAGGCTGAACAGGTCGCCGGTGCGATACCAGGTCTTGCCGTCGGCTTGTACCAGCGCTTTGGCCGTCTGCTCGACGTCGTCCAGGTAACCCCTCATCACATTGGGTCCGTTGACCCAGAGCTCCCCAACTTCCTCTCCGGCCTCGAGAACGCCGCGGTCGGGATCGGCATGCCCCACCCGGTTGCCCGCCTCGTCCCACAGGGCTACCTCGAAGAGGGGGCGGCCAACGGTGCCGCTGCGACGTCCGCGCAGGTGGTTAGAAGCGATCAGCGGCGCGCACTCGGTGGCCCCGTATCCCTCGAACGTGACGATGTCCAGCACGTCCTGGAAGAAATCCAGGGCCTCGGGATCGGCCTTGGCGGAGCCAACGATGAGCACCCGCAGGTTTTCACCCACCTTGGCCGCCAGTGCCGCTTTGATCTTGCCGATGATCCGCCTGCCGATGGTCACCTGCACCAGCTTGTCAGCTGGCGAGGCGCCGCCGCGGGCAAGGCGCTGCTTGGCCGCGACCACGGTGGCGATCAGGTGTCCCTTGAGCCCGCCCGCTTCGATCTCCCTGCGCACGTTGCCATAGACCTTGTCGAGAATCAGCGGAACGGTCAGGAATCCCTCCGGCTGCGAGTAACGAATGTCGGTAAGGACCCGGTCGGGCGAGCGGGCCATGTCAAGGATCCAGCCCTTGGCCAGGGGAAGGTAGATGTTGATCACCCCCAAGGAGTGATAATCGGGTGCAGACTTGAACATGCGCATGACCTCACGCTCAGTGAACACGTCCCACGCCACCTCGAGGTTCGCCACGAGATTCCCGTGGGTCTGCATGACACCTTTTGGCATGCCGGAGGAACCGGAGGTGTAAAGAATCTTGCACTCGTCACCGGGTTCGATGGCAACCTGGGGAGCGGGACGCCCATGTCCGGCTTCCAGCAACTCCTCCCAGCTCAGGCAGTCGTTGCCGTAGCTCTCGACATCCACCGGCTCGGTGGCTATCAGCCGGGGCGGCCGCTCCAGCTCGACGGCCACCGGCAGGAGGCTCTCGAAGCCGCGTCGATCGACCACCAGCAGCTCGACGCCGGAGTGGTTGATGCTGTGCGCGATGACCTCCGGCGTCGACTTCAGGCAGAGCGGGACTACCGAAACGCCGATTGCGTCCCCGGCCAGGAAGGTGACCAGCGGAGCGACGCCGCCGTCGGTGAGGATGCCGATCCTCCGCCCTTTGAACATCCCCAGCTGCACGAACCCGGCTGAGGCGGCGTCCCGCCGCTGCCTCAGCGCGGCGTAGGAAACCGGTTGGTAGGCCAGCTTGCCATCATCTCCTGCCTCGAGGAGACGGATTGCGGTGCGCTCGGCGTGACGCTCGAAGCTCTCGTCCATGACTTGGTTCAAGGTCTTGTTCTGCATGATGTTTTCCTCGCTCAATACATCCTTTTCCAGCCC
>CAYWBJ010000329.1:0-1567 GCA_964456165.1 uncultured Gemmatimonadaceae bacterium
TAGGCCAGCACCTTGCCGAGGGCACCGTCGAATGGAAAGGACCACACCTGCAGCGATCCGTCGGGTCCGTGCCGACGGATCACCGGCCAGATCTTTGGATGCACGCGGAAGTTGAGCTCTGGGTCGGTCATCCCGCGGTAGCCCGGGGCCATCTCGGGACGTCGAATGCCGGCATCGTCGACCACGGCCCCGGCAAGGTCGCCGACGTAGCCGTCCTCCGCCCTGTCCAGCGGATAGAGAAAACCGGCGCGGATGTAGTTGTCGGATTTGCGGAAGTTGATGTACAGAATGTCGGGAGCCAGGTCGCCGGCGATCTGCAGCAGATCGGTCTCTACGCCCTCCACCCGAATGCCGGTCGACTGGTGCAGCTCAATCTCCACGTGGCTCCAGTCGTGGCGGCCGTATTTGGCGGGATCGGCTTCATAGAGGGCCCGGTAGCGGTCGGCAAAGATCCCGGGGAAGCGCTGCTTGAAAAGCCGCACGCCGGCAACCTGCGCCCGCGTGTGGGTGTCGGGGTTGTTGGGATCCGGGAGTGCCCAGACTTCGAGGTGGATAACGGTCTTCCCGTCGCCATCCTCAATCCATCCAGCGCCGGATGGACGTCCCATCAGGAGGCAGGCAAGCAGGATCAGCAGGCGGCAGAACCAGAAGCGCTGGACCAAGGACCCAATCCTATCGGAGAAGGGCGGCGGGTAGTGAGGCCTCTTCCAAGGTGGGTCCACGCTGGGGTATTTCCCAACCTCTTCGAGGCATGCAAGGCTCCTTTGGGGCAAGTTCGGTTCTATAACACCAAGATGAATAATACCAACTTGCCAGATTGCTTGACAGATCACCGCATAAGTCGACTCGAGGGCGCCGACGGCGCAGCGGCATGGTCTGGGGCAGGCACTGGTCGCGCTGGTATTCCTCCCCGTTGGGGACAGGGCCTACCAGGCAGCAGCCGGGCCTGCCCGGGGGCAGCGCGTAGAGGCTGCCGGCTCGCAGGACCATTGCCGCATACTATGGCCTCGCTATCGCGTGAGCCCGGGTCTCTCAGCGCTTATCTCAGCAGCCCAATTCCTTCCGGCGATCGACGGGCGAGCCGAAATCGGGCACCTCCAGCCACTCGGAGCCTTTAGAAAAAGAATCATATGCGACGATCCCGGGGGCGCAGTACCTGGCGGCGATCCAGACGTGATTGTGTGGCCGAGCATCGGCAGCGACGGCGCGCACGAACTCGTCGGCTAGAAACCGGTGGCTGCCTTCGTGGCCCAGCCCCATGCCGGCGTAGGAGTCGGGGAGCCGGCTGGCCGGCCCGGTGTGGGGATGTCGAGCCGGGTCCCGCCAGAGGGCGGTCAGATCCACGTTCTCGCCCTCCTCGCCGTACAAGCCGTTGGTCCAGGTGATGTTGCCGGAGTGCTGGCGGATGGATGCGAGCGTTCCCAGGATGCTGCCCTGCTCGCCCTTGCAGCCGACGTTGCGCATCTCGTTTATCCGGGTGTTGCCGCCGCCCGACATCTGTCCCAGCATCGTCATGTTGCTGGTCAGGTTGTGCCTCCATTCGTCCCGCCGTTGGCGGGCCTCGGCG
>CAYWBJ010000330.1:0-3779 GCA_964456165.1 uncultured Gemmatimonadaceae bacterium
AACTCCTTCGCCTACTTCAATACCCTTCCCCCACCCCCCTCACCCCGCCTCCCGCCCTTCATCTCCCCCCCCTGCCGCCCCCCGCGATCCAGCCGAAGCGCAGAGCGTGAAATGCGGTCGTCACCACCATCCAGGCGGCAATCGCGTAGAGCGATTCCCTACCCACCCCAGCCAGTAGCCCGATCGTATAAATGAGCAGTCCGATGTTGCGCCGGCAGGCCACCAGATGGAAGACCGCATCGACGGGACGGTAGTCGAACAGCTCACACCCGTAGAGAGCCTTGAAACCCCCGCTCAGTCCCTTGTCCAACAGGTAGCTGGCCAGCAGGATCCATGTAGCCACAGCCGTCACCCCACCACCGAGCCCCCCCCCGCTGAGGCTCCAGCCGATACTCAGGTACCACAACCCAAGCCCGGGCATCGCCGCCAGGTGCTCGAAATGCCCCATCGCCTCACTCAGGTGCAACCGCAGGCGGGCGAGCTTGCCGTCGACGGAATCGAGGATCACTCCGATCCAAGCAGCGACGATCGCCCATCCGTGCCAATCCAGCAGGAATAGGGGCACCGCTGCCCAGATCGCGAGGATCGACAGGACGGTAAGGAAATTGGGCGAGAGCCGGGTTCGACTAATGTGACGCGTGATCCAACGCACCAGATGGTAGTAACCATAAAGGGCTACCGCATCGATCACCCCCTTGAAAGTCCGCCGGTACATCAGGCGATCAACTTCCGGCAGTCGCTCGGGCGACGCGAGGCGGATCATGTAAGGCGGCATGGTCAGCCGCAGAGAGGAGATATAATCCTCGATCTGGCCCATATCGACGGCCGTCAGTCCCAGCTCGTCTCCGTGCCGCGCGATCAGCGCGGCGAGGCCGACATCATCGCCAGAAGCCAGCCTCCCCAGCTGACGCAGGCCAGCCGCGTCGATCAGCGCCGCACATTCGCCGTCGGCACCGCGAAAAACCCGTCCCGGACCGCCTGAGAGCAGGTGGTCGATGATGCGCTCGTCGTACACGACGTCGCCTTCGAGCACGAGCGCCGGATCCGTTGCATCCGCCAGGGCGCCAGCGCCAAATTTGATCTCCAGGTCGTACAGCCGGTGGAGGTCCGGTCGCAGCCGGCGCACTGACGCCTCGCTGACCGGTGACACCCATACCTGAGCGCGCCGCAGTCCACGCCGGCCCGCCTCACGCACCTGCCTCTCCACTAGGCTCATGCCCCACAGACACCACCCGGAAGCAGGCCGCGTGGCATCGATCCAGAGTTGGAACGCCGCCGCACTCGACACCGCTCAGCCTCTCCGGAGGCGTGGAAGGACGTGGGTCACCGCGTGGTCGTAGTCTTCCAGGGAGTCAATCTCGGCCCAGGGTAGGTCACCTCCCTCGGCGGCGAAGAGGCTGCCCGCGGCGATCAAGGGAGCATAGGCCGTGGTCGGAAACACCTCCTTGCGCCCCTCGGCGATCAGCTCCTCGACCGCCGCCGCCACCACCCGCGCTCCGGTCGCGTCGAACTTGACCAGCTGGATGCTCATGGCATTTGCCCGGTCCGGCGGGACCTGCTTGCTGATCTCGTCGACGCGTCCCTCGGCGTCGAATACGACGTTCATCTCACCGCTCACCAACGGCGCTGCCGAGTCGACGGCGACCACGTTGGGCCGCCCTCCGTCGAGCATCCGCTGCAGCACAGCACCGTCGAACAGCACGTCGCAGTTGAACAGGAACAGGTCGCAGTTCATCTCCTCGCGCGCCAAATAAAGCGAATAGATGCTGTTGGTGGTCGGAAAGTCCGGATTGTCGATGTAGAGGGTTTGCGGACCGCAGTGGGCGCGAACCTGATCCGCTTCATAGCCGACGACCACGACGAACTCGCTCACGCCGACGGCGCGCAGCGCCTCGATCTGATAGTCGATCAAGGGCCGTTCACCGACCCGCACGAGGCACTTGGGACATCCGTTGGTCAAGGGGCTCAAGCGGGTGCCGGCTCCGGCAGCTAATATTATGGCTCGCATGGCAATCCCGGTCTGCAGAGGTGGGACCAATGAAAGGAGCGTCGCCGCCGAGACCGGGAGAGAGGTCTGCGGGCCAGGCGCGGACGGGGGAATACGGCCCGAGTATGCCGCAACCGCAACGTTGACAACTTCTGTTGGAAAGATAACGGGAAAACGGACGTAAGCAAAATCGGTCACCGATCTTCGCACTCTCCCACGCGCCCACCGCCAACAGCCATAACTCCTTGTTAGTTTTGGCCTTAGTAGATTAGGACCAGCTCCCGTTTCGTTGACGAAAATCGACAAAATGACTATAATTGGAAAAGTTCCTTCGACATTGCGCCCTACGTGCTCCCGCATGGAGATCACCCCCGCATGAAGGCCATCATTCTCGCCGCCGGGCGCGGTAGCCGGCTCTGGCCCCTGACCGCCGATTCCCCAAAATGCCTGCTCCAACTGGGCGCGGAATCTACTGCCGAGACAATTCTCGAGCACCAGGTCGGAAACCTTCGTAAGGCCGGCCTACAGCGCATCGTCTTTGTCTGCGGCTTCGGGGCCGACATGGTCAGGAATGCGATCGAGCGTTGTGCCGCCGGAATCGGAATCGATCTGAAGGTTCTGTACAACCCTTTCTACGCAGTGTCCGATAACCTGATCTCCCTCTGGGCTGCGCGCTCCGAGATGGACGGCGACTTCCTGCTCCTCAACGGCGACAACGTCTTCGACGCCGGCATCCTGCGGCCCATGCTGACCAGCCAGGAGCCGATCTGCCTGACCGTGGCGAGCAAACCGATCTATAACAACGATCACATGCGAGTGCAGATCGAGGGCGACCGGATCATCCGGATCGGAAAGCACATTCCGGCCACCTCCACCGATGCCGCGTCGCTCGGAGTCATGCGATTCTCCGGTGCCGGTGCCGGACTGATGCGGAGCATGCTCGAGAGCGCAGTGTCCGAACGGAGAGCGCTGTCGCACAGTTTCCCCCACACCATCCAACGCCTCAGCGACGCCGGCCACAGGGTCGCGTACCGCCACACCTCCCTGCCCTGCATCGACGTCGATACGCTCGCCGACCTGGAAGCCGCCCGCAGCTGGGCAACGGCCCTGGCGCCAGCTTCGCCCGTTGCTTCGAGCCTCGCGTCAATGGTCGATGAGCGGAGAGTAGCTTCTTGATCCGCACCGCGGTCCTGGCTTTTTCTCCGACCGCCACGTCCATGCACAGGCGCGTCGCCGGACTGTCGCTGTTCGAGCGCGGTGTCCGAAGCCTCGCCCGTACTGGGGTGGAACGCATCCTGATCCTGACCGGCGGCGGCGAGTCTCCGACGCTTAGCCGGCTGGCGCAAAAACTGGATGTGGACGTCGAAATCGTCCCCGATGCAGCCGCGGCAGCAGTTGCCGACCCCGGTTCCGGCGAGCGCTACCTCCTGGTCCTGGGCGAGTACGTCCATCACCACGAATCGTTGACCCGCTTCGCCAACAGCGCCGCGCGCGGATCCGGGCTGCTCGCCCAGGTTTCGCCGCCGCCTCAGGGCAATCTTACCCCGCCGGCACTGCCCGCGGGGGCCCTGTCTGGCGCCTTCGCCACCGACGCTGCCCTGGTGCCCTTCGCCGACCTGGCCGCCGCAGTGTTCGACGACCAGGATCTGACCGCCTTCCTGCTGGCGCGGACCGATTCGGCGCCCGACGGCTGGGAAGACGACCGAACTCTGTGGCGCCGCGTCGTCGACCGCAAGAGCGCCCGAGCGGCGAAGAGCATGCTCTTCAGCCAGGTCACGAAGAAGACCAGCGG
>CAYWBJ010000331.1:0-1682 GCA_964456165.1 uncultured Gemmatimonadaceae bacterium
TGGTGATGCGGGTTCGCGCCTCTTCGTCCTCGAATGATTGAAACTGCGGCTCGAGCTCGATGCGGTCGTTCTCTTTGATCTCGAACCGCGCTTCCGACTCGAAGACGACACTGTCGACCTGTACCCAGTGCTCCGGGGCGATGCGCTCGGTCGATTCCCCATCGCCCACCTTGATCGTCGGCGTCACCGTGATCTCGCTGGGCAGCAGGTTGAGGAAGTCGGTGAGCTGCTCCGACTCCGGCGCTATGCGGATAACCCTTGGCTGGTCGGGATCGCCAGCCTCGAAATCCTTGGCGATCGTAAAGCCGAGCGATTTCCCAGCGTTGTTGGTGCCTTCGATAAGCAGCTCGATACTGCTGCCGAAACCGACTCCGGATGTGACCCAGGCTTCCAGTGATGTGGTGGCGATAGCCAGGTTGTCCAGGCCCTCCGGGATGTCTAATGTCTGCACCACCGGATCCTGATCTAACTGGAGGTTGTTCAGAATGCCCTGGACCTCGCCGAAGAGCAGGGCTTCGGTCTCTGCATTCACCACGATCTGGGCATCCGACGCGATAGTCTTGAAATCGTTAGTGGAATCGGTCTTCGCCGAGTACAACACCCGGAGCTGTAGTGGGTTCTCCGGCAGGAACATGAAGCCGTCGAGGACAAAGCGCTTCTCCTGCGTCTCGCCCGGCTTCAGGCCATCGATGGTAAGCGCCAGCTTGTTGCCCCCCTCATCCTGGAAGTCGGCTAGCGTCAGGGTCACGCTGACGATGATGGGAATGTCGTTGCGCACGCTCAGGCTCAGTCCGCCCTGACGGATTTCGGCGCTGGTGACCTGGATGCGGTCGTCCGGGAAATCGATGTCCAGCCTCGACTCGGGCAGATCCTGCTGTGGGATCTTTGCCACCGCGCGGCTCACCTTCAGCTCGAGGATCTCGGCCTGTATCTGCAGTGCCGGATTCCCTTCCACTAACACATCGCCGACATCCACGGTGGTCCCCACCACCCGGATGGCCAGATCTCCCGACATGCTCGCTCCGTCGAGGTCGAAGGTGTCGCTCAGAGGAGCCGACCCGGACTCGATCCGGCCGAAGTCGATGGACGCCACCACGCCGCCGATGGAGTTGTCGAACAGTTCCAACTCCACGATCAGCGGCACGGGCAGGCCGTTGGTAATCGTCACTACGATACCGCCCTCGATGATCTCCAGCTCCTGGATGCGGTTGGAAAGATCGAGCTCCACGTCGCTTTCGATGCCAGTTGCCGGGAAAGGCAGGGCGATGCCCGTGTCCGGAATCTCCTGGCCTATCAGATCCGCCATGGCGATCGGCGGCACGTCGACGGTCTCCCCCGGAATGGTGATCGCCCCCAGTTGTGTCTCCACCGGCGTCGGTCGCACCGGCTTGACGCTCAGCCGATCGCCCAATGTTTCGCGCTGGCCCATGGGTTGGGAGATCCGCAGCCCCATGCTCTGGTCGTCGCCGATCTCCAGGTAACCGGCATCCTCGGCCACACTCGCAATGGTGAAGGTGCTGTCCGCCACCGGTATCCGCAGCGTCCAGTTGGTGCTCGGCACCTGCGGCATCCTGGGCTGGCAGGCCGGCATGGCCAGCACCGAGAGCAGTAGGGGAACCGCCCACCACGCTTGTCGCGCCGGGCTGCCTCCTGCGGTTGCCCGCGGGCTCGTCGCGCCTCTC
>CAYWBJ010000332.1:0-1594 GCA_964456165.1 uncultured Gemmatimonadaceae bacterium
TCCAGGAGGCCTGTCTCAGGTCCAAGGGGCAGGGCGGCGAGCGCCTCGAGACACCCCATCTGGCAGTGACGTATCGGCCACCTGCTGCTTCGCACCATGCCCGGCGTTGAGCGCCGCAGCCGCTAGTGACACGCGCACCCCGCATTGTTGGAAGAGAATGAACGCCGGCGAGATATACCTCGACGGTCTCAACAGCCAATCCGGAAGTTCACCATACCCAGGGTGAAAGACGTACTCGAGCACTTCCTCTTCCGCTGCGACTGGGTCGCGATCGCGACATAGTTGCGACCAGAAACGATCGAGCTCAACGCGTGCAACACGCCTGAGTGAATCACGACCAACACCTCCTAAGTTCTCAGTCAGATGTTCAACTTCGTTCAGCCCGAGTTTCACTCTGTCAACGAAAACGCTGACCGGCTCCGGTTACCGCGGCAGTCTTACTGGCAAGAGAAGGTATCATTGTCGACATCGAAAAGTCGCTCTCCTCAGTTGCAATGTCGCTTCCACGCTTCACGACTTACCCTGGCTGGATAGATCCTGATCGAGATCCACGAGGCCCGCGTACTTCAATGCCTCTTCCCGGAGATTCGGCAAGTATGTGCAATGTGGTCGACAACGGGATCCGGCTCCCCTCATCGAACTATCCGGATGTGCAAATAGAACAACGCCATCGTCGCCTGAGTCGGCCCCAAAGGACGTCATTGCCCACCTTGCCGGCTATTCGCTAACGGAAGCTTGATCGCGACGAGGCAGCCCATGTTGCCGACTTGCGGCAACGGACCGTCTCTGTGTATTCTGCCCGACCATTGGTCTTGCGCCCTGCGGTTCGTGCCCTTGCGCCCGAAGCCCCCGAGGGACCGGGGGAGAGACCCTATTGGGAATGCGCCATGGAGCTACTCTTCGACGACGACGCCATCGACCGGACCGCCGGCGTCCGCAGGGTGCGCGGCTCCCCGAAAAAGGAGCCGAACCCGATTCTGGAACCGCAGATGCCGTGGGAGACCGCCGGCAGCTCCGCCTTCCACGCGGTGCTCCGCGACCAGGCCTCCGGTCGCTTCAGACTCTGGTACCGCGCTTCCATCGGCGGCGCAGACCGGCCTGCCGGCGAGAGCGACGGGCCAGAGCGCCACTTTCTCTGTTATGCGGAAAGCGATGACGGCCGAACCTGGGACCGGCCTGCTCTCCGGCGGCTGTCCTTTGCCGGAAGCCTGGAGAATAACATCATCCGGGAAGTCGACGCCGGGGATACGGTCTTCCACAACATCGTCGAAGATCCGGACGACCCGGATCCGCAGCGACGGTACAAAGCCCTGGGTTACCAGCATACGACCCGCGCCGCGGCCGGCCTCCCGGAAGGAGGTGGCACCGGGGTGACGGTGAGCTTCTCCCCTGACGGCCTGGAGTGGCCGGAGGAGCCGATCCTGGTGATGGGGTTCGAGGAGATCACGGACGCCAACTGCCTGCAGCCCTACCGGAACCCGGGCAGCGGGAGCTGGGTGGCGTTCCTGCGACCGCGCATCACGCCGAAGCGGCGCTTCGTCGGCCGCGGCACAAGCGGCGACTTTCTGCGCTGGACCCACCCGGAGATGCTCCT
>CAYWBJ010000333.1:0-20551 GCA_964456165.1 uncultured Gemmatimonadaceae bacterium
AGGGTCCGGGGACCCGCCATGCACAACAATTGGTCACACAAGAGTGTACTCTCCGCCGCGCGGCGAGGCAATTGATTGACTCCCCCACCCACCCACCCTATTTTCCGCTCCCCTAACCATTTACACACCCCGATGAAAGAACAGGCCGCCCCCCTGCGCGGCGCCACCCTCGCCGTCCCTATCCTCCTGATTCTCGGCTTCTGCTACTTGGGCAGCGGCCTGGATCCGGCCGAGCAGCCCTACCTGACCCGCGCCGGCGCGAGTTTCGCCGACCTCCCCGCCCCCCTCTACCTGCTGTTGCTCAAGGGCTGGAGCACCTGGTTCGAGAATCCGTTCTGGCTGCGTTTTCCCAACCTAGTCGGCGCGGTCCTGGCCCTGCTGTTGAGCAACCGGGTCGTGCGCCAGAGCGGCGGCAACCACGCCGCGCCCGGCGCCCTGCTGCTGCTGGCCGGCGCGCCGGTTCTCATCGAGCAGGGGCAGACCCTGTCGCCTGCGGTTCTCGGTCTGGTCACCGCCACGGCAGCGCTGGCCTGTTTCGTCGAGTACGTCCGGACCGGCAACCACACCTGGCTGGTGGTCTGGATGGTGAGTACGCTGCTATCCTGGGGCGTGCACGCCGGACTGGCCTATCTGGTTCCGATCAAGTGGCTCTACATGGTCGCCTACCGCGACCGCGTCCACAGTCGCCGGGTGTACTGGTGGCTAGCGCAGGTCCCAATCGCCGGATTCTTCCTGGTCATCTTCGGTACCGACCTCGGCGCGCACCTCCTGCGGCTGGCGGACTCCGACTGGAGCGGCGCGATGCGGGACTTTTCGGCCCTGGCTTCCGGCGTCTCGCGGCCGACAGGTCTGGTGGGGGCCGGTCTGTTCGCCCTGCTCCTGGCCGGCGGCATCTGGGCCAGCCGCGACTGGCGCCGCAACACCCGCCACGGCCTCCTGCTGTCCGGCTTTCTGGTCCCCACCACCCTCTACCTGAGCCCGCTTGGCCACCCCGCGCTGGGACTGGTCGCCCTGCCCTTCATGTGCACCCTGGCCTCCATGGGCATCCGCCTGTTCCCCCACTGGGCCCGCCAGCTTCTGTGGGCGACGATCGCCCTGACGTACCTCTACGGATATTGGTATATTTTCGCCTGACGCCGAACCCGACACCGCGCCCCCGCATATGCACCTGACCTACCGCCCCCGACGTCTGCGCCGTTCCGAATCCGTCCGCGGCCTCGTCCGTGAGACCGAGCTGCAGCCCCACCATCTGATCTACCCGATGTTCGTCATCGACAGCGACGGCGGGCGCGAGCCGATCGATGCCATACCCGGCCAGTACCGCCTCTCCATCGATGAGCTCGTCGCCGAGTGCGGCCGGCTCCAGGAACTCGGCGTCGCTGCGGTAAACCTGTTCGGCTACTGCGCCGAGAAGGACGATCAAGCAACCCAGGCCTACAACCCGGAAGGACTGATCCAGCGGGCTATCGCGGCGCTGAAGAAGCAGTGGCCCGAGCTCTGCGTGCAGACCGACGTGGCGCTGGACCCCTTCACCGAGCACGGTCACGACGGCCTGGTGGTCGACGGCGAGGTCGTTAACGACGAGAGCGTCGAGGTGTTGTGCCGCATGGCCGTTTCCCACGCTGCCGCCGGCGTCGACTGGGTCGCCCCCTCCGACATGATGGATGGCCGCGTCGGCGCCATCCGGGGTGCACTCGACGATGCCGGCCACGACCAGGTCGGCATCCTCGCCTACTCGGCCAAGTACGCCTCCTGCTTCTACGGCCCATTCCGCGACGCGCTCAAGTCGGCGCCCAAGAAGGGAGACAAGAAATCCTATCAGATGGACCCGCCCAACGTCCGCGAGGCGATGGTGGAGATTGGCCTCGATATCGAGGAGGGGGCTGACGTGGTCATGATCAAGCCGGCGCTGCCGTACCTGGACGTGATTGCGCGGGCGCGGGAGATTTTCGACGTACCCATCGCCGCCTACAACGTGTCTGGCGAATACGGCATGGTGATGGCCGCGGCCGAGAAGGGCTGGATCGATCGGGAGCGAGCGATGATGGAGTCGCTGACGGCGATCCGGCGGGCCGGCGCCGACATGATCCTCACCTATTTCGCGCCCGCGGCGGCGCGCGTGTTGAATAAGCGATGACCATACAGACCGAATACACCCTCACCGAAGCAGAGATCCAGGAGCTGGATGAGAAGGGTTTCGTCCTGCTCGAGAACATGCTGACTTCCGATGAAACCGACGCCCTGCGCGAGCGGGCGATGGCGGTGGCCGACGCGGAGCGGGCCGCCGACAACGGCTTCGTCTATATCGACGGCCACGGCCAGCGGGTCTGGAACCTGGTGAACAAGGGCGAGATCTTCGAGCAGGCGATTCAGCGACCGGAGATCCTGGGCTTCATGCGCCACCTCCTGGGCGACACCGTCACCCTTTCCTCCTTCACCGTCAACATCATCTCGCCGGGTGCCGATGCCACCGACTACCACCTCGACCGGCCGCTCTCCGACGTGCCCGTGCCCCGCGCCAGCTGGCCCTTCAGCGCCAACAGCATGTGGTTCCTCGACGACTTCACCGCCACCAACGGCGCCACCTGGGTCGTGCCCGGCAGTCACAAACGCCTGGTCGACGTGCCGGATGCCGGCGTCGAGTACGACGACGCGGTGCAGGCCCTGGGGCCGCGCGGCTCGGTCATGATCATGAACGGCTCGATCTGGCATCGCTCGGGCGCCAACACCTCTGCTGGCGACCGCGTCGCTTTGCTCGGCTTCTTCTGCCGCGCCTTCCTCAAGCCGCAACAGGATCACCTCCGCCTCGTCGGCGAGGAGGTGGTGGCGCGCGCGACGCCGACTTTGCGACAGCTGCTCGGACACGGACCGCTGTCTGCCACCGCACCCAAGGGTACGACATGAGATGAGAAAGATCGCCGCAACACTGGCCGCCCTGTCCCTGATCGCGCCAGAGGTGTTGGCCCAGAGCCGCCGGCTCCTGCTGCTCAAGTAGCAACCGCCGCCACTGTGTCCCGACGCGACTCCAGCGCCCACGGCCCCAGCGTTCCCATCACCCACGTCGACCTAGAATTTTACCAGAACGAGGGCTACCTGATCGTGCGCGAGGCGTTCACGCCGAACAGGATCTCGGCCCTGGCCGCAGCGGTCGAGCGGATCATGGACCGGGCCATCGCCGGCGAGGTGGAGATCGGTTGGATCGATCGCGCACAGCGGGCGATCGGCCGCACCGGCCATCTACTCAACCCCGACCTCTACGACCCGGCCTTTGCCGAATGGCTGGACCAGGACCTGGCCCCCCACCTGCACCACCTGGTCGCCGGCGGCAAGGTCCGCCACAGCCTCTTCAACATGCTCGCCGGCGGCGCCGGCCAGGAGTACAAGCAGCGCTGGCACCGGGACCTGGGCCGAGCCGGCGGCGACGACGAGGGCGCGTTCCTCCAGCGTCATCACGGCAAGCTGGTCCAGTTCAACGCCCCACTGCAGCCGGGCGATCACTACCTGCAGATTGTTCCCAACAGCCACCTGCGCGCCTCGACCGCAGCCGAGCTCGAAGCCGCAGCCGACAAGAGCGGCGCCACCGGAATGCCCGGCGCCCTCATCGTCATGCTCGAGCCGGGCGACATCGTCTATTACAATGCCAATCTCTGGCACCGTGGCTGGAACCCGACCGGCCGGAAGCGCTGGACCATGCACGCCGCCTTCTGGACCGCCGACTACCCGGTCATGAAACACGAGCACGGCCAGCGCGCGGCCCTGCTGACCGCCGGACACATGGATCGGATGCCCCCGATCACGCGCCAGTACGTCCAGCGTTACCTCGATCAGTACACCGACGATGCGGTCGAGATCTTCGACCTGTAAGATGCAAGGGAGGTGGAAATGAGCGGAAGGCTCTACTGGACCGACACGGGAGCCGGCACGATCTCCAGCTGTGACCTAGACGGCGGCGACATCACCGAGGTCGTCACCGGCCTGCAGGATCCCCTCGGCATCGCCGTCGACGCGGCAGGGGGGAGGATCTACTTCACCGATATGGGCACCCACAAGGTCCACCGCGTCGATCTCGCCGGCAACGACATCGAGGACCTGGCCGGCGACCTTCCACAGCCCCGCCACATGGCCCTGGACCTGGGAGCCGGCCACGTCTACTGGACCGACTCCACCGCCAACAAGGTCCAGCGCGCCAACCTGGATGGCAGCGAGCTGGTCGATCTGGTGACGGGAATCCCCGGTGCCGGCATCGCCCTCGATCTGGATGGCGGGATGATGTACTGGGCCGATCCCTTCGTCGGCAAGCGCAACCTGAGAGCCAACCTGGATGGCTCCGCTATCGCGGCTCTGTCCACGGGCCTTGGAATCCAGGTCGGCATCGCCCTCGATGTGGACCGCGACCGGATGTACTGGGCCGACTCGGATACCGACAAGGTCCAATCCTCTACCCTAGACGGGTCTGACGTGCGGGATGTGGTTACCGACGGCGGCGGCCCGCGCTGCATCTGCCTCGACGTCGAACGCGGGCTGATGTACTGGACCGGCGTCGGCGCCAACTCCATCTACCGCGCCAGCCTCGACGGCAGCGGGCACCGCACGCTAGTGGAACGGTACAACCACCCCTGCGGCCTGGCCCTGGTCCTGGAGTAGAGCCGATGCCCCCCAGCTGCTACACCGACGACTGGCAGCGCACCGAGCCAGACTACGTCGTCCATCTCCCCGAAAAGCCGGGCCAGGACGACGAGTACGCCGACCACATCCACACCTTCTCCACCCCCGGCGGCGACCTGATGACCATCTGGACCCAAGGCACCTACGAGAGTGCGCCGGACATGCGCACCGTCTACGCGCGCTCCGCGGACGGCGGCCTGACCTGGAGTCAGTGCCAGGACATGGCGACACCGCCAGCGCCCAACCTGTGCACGGCCCAGGGATTCCCCATCGTGAGCCGCGCCGGCCGCATATACTGCCTGTACATGCCGCACTCCGGCGTCGGCGAGAGCCAGGTCTGGACCGGTCCGATGCACGTCAAGTACTCCGACGACGACGGCCACACCTGGGTCGATAGCGGCGTCGACATCCCGTTTCGCCGTACCCGCTACGACCATCCCGACCCGAAAATCGATCCCACCTGCATCGTCTGGCAGCAACCCCTGCGCGACGGCCAGGGTCGCTGGATCGTCGGCTTCAGCCGCTGGTCGAGTCAGATGGTCTACCCAAGGCCCCTGGGTGGGAACCGCAACCACGCCGATTCACAGTGCGAGCTGATGCGCTTCGACAACATCGACGAGGGCCCGGACCCTGCCGATATCAAGGTCACCTTCCTCCCCGACGAGGAAGGCACTATCCGCGTCTCCTGCGGCATTGAGCCCGACGCCACCCGCGGCTACAGCCTCGCTGAAGAACCAGCTATCACCACCCTGCCCGACGGTCGCCTTTGGATGAACATGCGCACCGTCACTGGTCGGCTCTGGTACACCGTCTCCGACGACCACGGCCACAGCTGGCGCCCACCGGAGGCCCTGCGCTACTTCGACGACGGCGCCGAGGTGCTCCACCCCAAGTCCCCGGAACCCATCTACCGCCTCGAGGACGGCCGCTATCTCCTCTTCTACTCCAACCGCGACGGCTTCGACCAGGGCGATACCGGCCCGTGGGACATGGCCGCTAGAAGACCCATCTGGATCGCCGTCGGCCAATACCGTCCCGACGCCCGCCAACCCCTCTGGTTCAGCCAGCCCAGGCTCCTCATGGACACCCAGCGCGTGAAAGCCGGCCTCCAGCAACTCGACTGGCTCGCCATGTACGCCAGCCTCACCGAACGCGATGGCGAGAGAGTATTCTGGTACGCCGACCGCAAGACCTTTGTCTTGGGCAAGCGCATCACAGACCAGTTCCTGCAAGGGATGACCCCACCGTGAGGCGCCCGGGGTCTTCACGCTCTCACCCTTTGGCGTGCGGAGGAAGGAAGCGTGCAACTAGGCTTCATCTGTAACAAGACCTCGGCCGACCTGGCGCTGGCACAACAACTAGGCTACACCAGCTTAGAGCTCTTCTTCTCCATGCGCGGCGAGAGGTCAAGCGAATTGCCCGAAAAGGACGACTTCCTCCACACCCGCTTCCGCTACCTATCACAGTTCCTACTCGATTAGCAAGGGTTTGGAGCCTGCTCATCGCGAGAGGCTGGACCTCCCTGGAGGCGCGGTGTGGCGGCCGGGTTCCGGCGCGCAGCGCCGGCCAGACGGTGGCACGGCATGGGATTTCACGTCGCACCCCCTGACGGACACTCCCACTTCGGTTAACGAACCACGCAAAGGTCGGTAAATGAACAAACCTCCCAACATCCTTGTCCTCGGCGGCCTGAACATGGGCCTCATCGCCCGCGCCGAACGCCTCCCCAAACCCGGCGAAACCCTCTGCGGCAACCGCTTCTACCACTCCTCCGGAGGCAAAGGCGCGACCCAGGCCGTCGCCGCCGCTCGCCTCGGCGCCCAGGTCGCCATGGTGGGCCGCGTCGGCGACGACCTCTTCGGCCCCGCCTTGCTCGACGCCCTGCGCCGCGATCAGATAGACGTGAGCGACGTCGCCGTGGATGCCGACCACGCCACCGGCGCCGGTGTCATCGTCGTCGACGGCAGCGGCCAGAACCACATCGTCGCCGTCTACGGCGCCAACCTGCAGTGCGACGAGGCACAACTGCAGGCGATCGAGCGACGCCTCGACTTCGCCGACGTGCTGATGCTGCAGATGGAGGTACCCTTCGAGCTCTCGCTGCGGGCGGCGACCGCTGCCCGCGAACGTGAGGTGCGGGTGATACTCGACCCGGCGCCGGCCTTTCCGATCCCGGCTTCGGCCTACCCCCATCTGGACATCGTCGCCCCCAACCAGACCGAGGTCGAGATCCACACCGGCGTGGTCGTGGACGATGTCGCATCGGCGCGGCGGGCGGCCGCTATTCTGCTGGAGCGCGGGGTGGGGGTGGCGATTGTCAAGATGGCCGAGCTGGGGGCCTTCTACGCCACCGCGGACGGGAGCGGCCACGTGGCGCCGTTTGCGGCTGTGGCGGTCGACACCACATCGGCCGGCGACGCCTTCCACGGCGCCCTGGCCGTGGCGCTGGCAGAGCGAACGCCGCTGGCCGAGGCGGTGCGTTTCGGCGCCGCCGCCGGCGCATTGGCGGTGACGCGACCTGGCGTGCAGGACTCCATGCCGCGACGTGAGGAGGTGGAGGCGCTCCTGGCGACCGGGAACGGTTGAGGGCCGCGGTCAGCCGCCGCACGACCAGGCCGCGACTTCGTTCGGGAAAAGGCCGGCGCCACTGCCGCCGCCGACGCCGCACGGAGTGCTTGCCGAGGTGCTGGACAGCGGCCATATTGCCGCACCAAACTCAGACTGGAGACTGGCCCATGAGCTATGATCCCGCTGCCCGCACCTTCGACTGCGACCCCACCCTCGACGACTCGCAGGTAATCGACTTTTGCGTCAACGGCTATCTCTTGCTGCCTGGGGTCGTTCCGGACGAGATCAACCAGCGGACCTGCGACTACCTCGACGGCAAGGTCGAGGCCAATCCGATGTACATGCCCGCGGGCATGACCGAGGCCGAGTACGACCGCATCCGCGGCTCCCACGAGCCCAGCGTCATCTTCCTGGAAGAGTGGTTCCACGAGCACGTGCTGCTCAACCCGGCGGTGACCGGCGCCATGCGCTCACTGCTGGGACGGCAGGTCGGGCTGCCGGTGCTGGCCAGCCATCACCGCTCCCGGTGCCCGAACGATCCGCAGGGCTGGCACCACGACGCCGACGCCGTCTTCGGGCCGGAGCTGGAGTTCGTCGAGGTCTTCTACTTCCCGCAGGACACGCCGGTGGAGCTGGGCCCGACCGAGCTGGGCCCAGGCACCCACATCCGCCTGACCGAACGCGGCCAGGAGGAGGCCGGCGTCTTGGCCGACGGACCGGCCGGCACGCTGGGCATCCATCACCAGAGCATCCTCCACCGCCGCGGCCGCTCCACCGCCACTGGAATCCGCCACATGCTCAAGTACAACTACTGGCGCACCGTTCCGCCGCAGCGGGACTGGATTGTCGAAGCGGACTTCGACACCCGCACCGCCTATTTTGGCGGCCACCACCAGGCCATCTACACCGCGCACATGTACTACTGGCTGTGCGGCAAGGGGGATAATTTCCGGGTCTTGGGCGGTCAGGGCTGGCCCTGGTCGACGCCGCAGCAGATCGGGCCCTCGCGCGGCTACTGCGCCGGCGACGGTGGCGGTCGCGGCCGTTACATCCCCGACTGGCGCAGCAACGGGGACGGTTACGCGCGAGCCAGCGACTGAGCACAGCGCGCAACCCTCTGGACGCCGACGCCGAGTCGCCGCCTGGGGGGCGCCGGCGCCCCCCGGCCGAGGGGATTGCCGATTTTCCACATCGCTCCGTTCTTCCCCTGCTTCCTCAACCGCAACCATCGGCAACAGCGTGAAGATCGGACTGCTAGGATTTCCCCAGGTCGGCAAGCGCACCCTCTTCCGACTTTTGACCGGCCAGGCCGTCGGCAGCGACGGCGCCAACGGCACCATGGGCGTGGCCAGGGTCCGCGACGCCCGCTTCGACCACCTGGTGCAGATGTACTCGCCGGCCAAGGTCACGCCGGCGCTGATGGACTTCCTTCTGCTACCGGATCTGGAGAATGACGCTGAGCGGGATGCCGACACCTTCCGCGGCCTCGAACAGGTCGACGTAATCGGCCACGTCGTCCGCGGCTTCGCCGACGACGCCGTCTTCCACCTGTCCGGCGCGGTCGACGCCGAGCGGGACATCGAGGCTGTTGCCGCCGAGCTGGTGCTCAACGACCTGCTGTTCATCGAGAAACGGCTAGATCGCCTGCACCGCGAGCGCGCTCAGAAAGAGGGGGCGGCCCAGCGCCAGCGGGAAAACGACCTGCTCACCCGCATGCAGGCGCACCTGGAGGCGGGCCAACGGCTCAGCGGCTTCGGCCTGGAGGAAAGCGAGGCGAAGACGATCGCCAGCTACCCCTTCCTAACCCGCAAGACCATGGTGCTAATCCACAACGTCGACGAGGCGGCCCTGGCTGCCGCCCCTGACGGCTTTGACGCGGCGGCCGGTATCGAAACAGTTGCCGTCTCCGCCAAGATCGAGGAGGAGCTGGCCGAGCTGGAATCCGAGGAGCGCCAAACCTTCCTCGACGACCTCGGCGTGGGTGCCTCCGCCCTCGACCGTCTGACCCAGGTCTGCTATCGCGCCCTGGGTTACATCTCGTTCTTCACCGTCGGCGAGGACGAGGTCCGGGCCTGGACCATCCGCCGCGACTCGCCGGCGCCGGTGGCCGGCGGCGCCATCCACAGCGATATCGAGAAGGGATTCATCCGCGCCGAGATAATGAGTTACGGCGACCTCGCCGAGCTGGGCTCCGAGAGCCAGGCCAAGGAGGCCGGTCGCCTGCAGACCCGGGGCCGCGACTACGTCGTCAGCGACGGCGACATCATCCACTTCCTGCACAAGACTTAGTCGCCCGCACGAGTGCGCGCCTACCGCAGCGGCTGCTGATACGGACCCAGATCCGGGTCGGTGTAGAGCGCCCCGCGGAAGTAGCTTTTGCCGCGCAGGTACTTGATCTCGAGCTCCACGTCGCGCACCGCCACCGGCGGCGCCGCTTCCTCGTCGCGCTCCAGGAGGGTGACCTCCACGACGTTTGCGCCCCGCCGCGGCCACAGTTCCGGCCCGAGCTTGAAGATGAACCAGTAGCTGGGATGGGAGCGGCAGCGTGGCGCGTTGAGCATGTAGACATGGCTGATGGTGCGGGTGATGGCGGCCGGCAGCTCGCTGCCGTTGAGCTCAAAGGTGTAGCGATCCCGGTCCGAGGCGGCGTGGAGCCGCAGGCGCAGCACCACTTCATGCACCCGCCCCACCCGGTGCCAGCGGTCCAGGTCGTCGCTGATGGGGAGTCGGAGTGACGCCGGCTCGCCAAGGGGCAGCTCGACCGGCAGCTGCCAGGAAAGGCCCCGATCGATCGGAGCCTCGTCGGCCATGTGTCCCCCGGGAGTAGGCACGAAGTAGAACTTGTCCTTGGCCGCCATGATTTCCGGGTGCGGCAGCTCGCGCAGCTGCTCGTAGAAGGCGCTATCGTAGGGCCAGTTGCCGTACCAGTGGATGAGGCTGATGCCGTCGACGCCCTGCTCCCAGTAGTTGGTCGCCGCCGCCCGCACCATCTCCACGGGCGCGTGGCTCAGGCGATCCGAATCGACTTGGTTGCGCAGCCCGGCGATCACCCGGCAGCCGCTGCCGCTGGCCGCCTCCACCAGCGGGCGGAAGTCGGCGGTGACGTCGATCTGCGACATCAGCGCGAAGTTCTCTGCCGTCACCACGTCGACGAGCCCCTGCTGCATCCACGCGGCAGGATCCAGGCCAGCGGTCAGCGCACCGTCGATGCTGGTGCCGAGACGCACCGCCAGCTCCCGGTCCGGGTTGCCCTTCTTCACGACGTCCCGCACGGCGGCTAGCCAGTCGGTCATGATGCCGCGGCCGATCTCGACCTGGTCCGGGTGGAAGAAGTGGGAGCGGCCGTAGAAGCTGAAGTTGAGCTCGAAGCCGTCGAGCGGGTAGTTGGCTACCGCTTCGGCGATGATGGCCAGCCGCTGGTCGCGCACTGCGCGCTGGGCGTAGTCGGCCTGGCCGGAGGCCTCGTCGGGGGCGGCGCCGGCCGCACCGATGGTGAGGACCCGGTCCTGGTCCCGGTGCAGGGCGATAGGCAGCTGCAGCGACGGGTAGACCAGCAGGCCCTTCTCGTGGGCGCGGTCGCAGATCAGCCGCAGTGGATCGTTGCCCTCGGCGATCAGCTTGGCGGCGTTGCGGTAGGCCCGCTGGAAGACCATGTGATTCCACCTCGCGCCACCGTCGGGGCGAAACTGCTCTGTCGCCGCCGCCGCCGGTCCCCAGCGGTCGGCCACGTCGGTCCCATGCAGGAAGGCGTTGCCGTAGCCTAGATTGAAGACCAGGGCCTCCACCGGCGTGCCGACGATCTCGTCGACGGCCGACATCTCCTCCTCGGCCTGGATCGGCGGCTCGTACATGTAGATGAGGGTGTGGCGCGAGTCGTTCTCGAAGAAGATTCGGGGTCGGGTCATGGGTGGCCTTTCGTCTCCGTTCGGCACCGTCGGGTGCGCCCTATCGGCCCGGTCGAGAATAGCCCAGTGCGGCAGCCCGAGCAACGCGTGGCCGGCACTGCTGCGAGGCGGGATCGAGCCGGCAACCCAGCGCGTTGCGTCCCGTTCTCGGCGGCGCGATCTTCCGACTATGGCAGGCGCATCCCATTCCCCACGCCGAACCGTTTTCCCCGCATTTGCCCTCGTGCTCCTGCTGGCCGCCCCCGCCGTCGCCCAGACCGTCTACGCCGCCGCCAGCCTCACGTCGGCCATGGAGGCGTTCGCCGCGGCTCTGGCCCCCGAGCTCCAGCTCTCCTTCGCCGCATCGTCGGTCCTGGCGCGCCAGATCGAGTCCGGCGCCCCGGCCGATGTCTTCATCTCGGCCAGCGCCGAGTGGATGGACTACCTGGAGGACGCCGCCCTCATCGCACCGGGAACGCGGCTGGACCTGGTAGGCAACCGGCTCGTTTTGGTCGCAGCAGCAGGGGAGCACGAGCGGTGGCAAACCTTCAGCTTCAATGCTTCGGCCTTCCCCGCAGACCTGCTGCACGGCCGCCTGGCGATGGCCGATCCCGACCACGCCCCCGCCGGCGTCTATGCCCGACAGGCGCTGCAGGCTTTGGGCTGGTGGCCGGCATTGGCACCGCGGCTGGCGCCGGCACCGCACGTGCGCGCGGCCCTGGCCTGGGTGGAGCGCGGCCACTGTCCGGCCGGCATCGTCTATGCCACCGACGCGACGACAAGCGCCGGCGTGCGCACGGTAGCAGCCGTGCCCGACTCGCTGCACCAGCGCATCCGTTATCCGGCAGCGGCAGTCGCCGGGCGTCTGAGCGCTGACGTGTTGGCCTTGCTCGAGCAGCTGCGGTCACCGACCGCCGCCGACCTCTTCCGGCATCACGGCTTCGTGCCGCTGTCTGCGGTGGCCGACACCCTGGCGACAGCCCCGCCCCATGTCCGCCGCTGAGTGGTCGGTCATCGCCCTCTCCCTGCGGGTGGGTGTCTGCTGCGTCCTGGTCAGCCTGCCGCCCGCCTTGCTGGTGGGCTGGCTCCTGGCGCGCCACCAGTTCCCCGGCAAGCTGTTGCTCGACGGCCTCTTCCACCTGCCGCTGGTGCTGCCGCCGGTGGTCACCGGCTACCTGCTGCTGCTGCTGTTCGGGCGGCGCGGCCTCTTCGGACCCGCCCTCGCCTACCTAGGGATTGAGCTGGCCTTCGACTGGAAAGGGGCGGTGGCGGCCGCGGCCGTGGGCGCCTTCCCCCTGGTGTTGCGCGCCGTGCGCCGCGGCAGCGAAGCGGTCGATCCCCGGCTGGAGCGCGTCGCCCGCACCCTCGGCGCCTCCCGCACGCGGGCCTTCGTCACCGTCACCTTGCGGCTGGCTGTCCCGGGCCTGCTGGTGGGCGCCCTGCTGGCGTTCGCCCGCAGCCTGGGCGAGTTCGGTGCCACCATCACCTTCGTATCCAACATCGCCGACCAGACCCGAACGCTGCCGCTGGCCATCTACACCCTGCTGAACCAGCCGGGGGGCGAGGATGCGGCGGCCCGGCTCGTCGTTTTCTCGATCTGCCTCTCTTTCGCCGCCTTGGTGGCCAGCGAGTGGGCGGCCCGGCGCAGCCGCTGACCGCCGTGGGCAACCACCCCGTGCTGACCCTACGACTGAAACGGCGGCTCACGCCGTTCACGCTCGACGTCAATCTCGAGTGCCGGTACGCGGTGACCGCCATCTTCGGACCATCCGGCGCGGGCAAGTCGACGCTCTTGAACACCATCGCCGGGGTCGACCGTCCTGATGAAGGCGAGATCGCGATCGACGGTGAAGTCCTGTTCTCGTCGGCGGCCGGCATCGACCTGCCGCCGGAGCGCCGCGGCATCGGCTACGTCTTCCAGGACAACCTGCTGTTCCCCCACCTGCCCGTCGAAGCCAACCTGCGTTACGGCTACCAGCTGCTGCCGTCCGCCCAGCGCCGCTTTCGCTTCGACCACATCGCCGACCTGCTCGAGCTCGGACCGCTCCTGCAGCGCCGGACCCCGAGCCTGTCTGGAGGCGAGCGCCAGCGCGTCGCCCTCGGGCGGGCGCTGCTTACCTCGCCCCGGCTGCTGCTGATGGATGAGCCGCTCGCCTCGCTGGACCAGGGCCTCAAGAGCCGCATCATCCCCTACCTGCGGCACATCCGCACCGACCTGCAGATCCCCATCCTCTACGTCTCCCACTCGGTGGCCGAGATCCTCGAGCTCACCGGCCAAGTCATCGTCCTGCGGCAGGGTCAGGTCGTGGCGCACGGCGACTTCTTCCGGATTGCCACCCACCCGGGGGTGTTACCCCTGGTGGAGCAGCACGGCTTCGAGAACGTGTTGCCAGTGGAGGTGCTCGAGAGCGATGGGGGCGGCCGGCGCGGCGTCTCCGGCGTGCGCGTAGTAGGCAGCGACCAGCCGCTGACGATCCCCTACTGCCAGCGCCCGGCCGGCAGCAGGCTGTTCATCGGTATCCGCGCCGACGACGTCGTCCTCAGCCGCCAGCTGCCCCGGGGCATGAGCGTGCGCAACGCGTTGCGCGGTCAGATCACCGGCATATCCCACGTCGCGGGAATGGAGCTACTCTACATCGACGTCGGCCGGCGCCTGGCGGCGAAGATCACCGCGGACGCCTTCGACGAGCTCGGGCTGCAGGTGGGAGAAACGGTCTACTGTCTGATCAAGACCCACTCGATCCGCATCGGACCGGAAATGGACTGAGCACCTGAGCCATGCTTCTGAGCCGGCCTGGCTGAGGCCCCTCAGCCGGGCCGAAACGCCCTCAACCCCGATGCCGGCGGCGGCAGAGTCAGGAAGCGCCGCTGGCCCCGGGCCCACCCTCGCCACCGAGCCTGACGGCCGCAGGTGACCGGCGCAGGCGATACATGGCCCAGGAACCCAGGGCCGGACCCAGGGCCAGCGGCGCAAACGCCCACTTCCACGTCACCGCCTCCACCAGCAGCGGCAGCGCGCGGATGGTCAGCAGGGTCAAGGCAAAGCCGACGCACACCTGCAAGGTCAATGCCGTTCCCAGGTACTCCGGGTCGGACAACTCGGTCACCGACGCCGAGAATTGCGCCGAGTCGGCGATGATGGCGAAACCCCACACTAGGCAGGCCGCTGTCACCAGCAGCGGGTTCATGCCGAAGAGCGGACCGACCACCAGGCAACAGATGCCACTGGCCACCATCGATATGATGGCGATCGTCGTGCGGCCGTAGCGGTCGGCCAGCGAGCCGGCGATGACGCAGCTGGCGCCACCGACACCGATGCAGGCGAAGGCGACGACCGCCGCCCAGGTTTCCGCCGCCGGCAGCCCGGCCGCTGCAAAGCTGGCCAGCAGGAAAGCCGGCAGCCAGGTCCACATGGCGTACAGCTCCCACTGGTGACCCAGGTAGCCGAAGTTGGTCAGGCGCACGCCCCGATTCCCGAACGCCTGACCGGCGTACCGCCAGTTGAAGCGGGCGCCGGTGGCCGCGTGCGGGCCGTCGCGCACCATGGCGGCGCAGATCAGCGCTGCTCCCACCGATGCGGCCGACGCGGTGTACATCAGCTGTCGCCAGTCCGGGCTACCGAGCACTTTGAGCAGATGCGGCGAGGCTGAGCCAAGGGTGAGCGCGCCGACTACGGTGCCGATCGCCAAGCCCCGTCCCTCGCGGAACCAGGTGGCCACGATCTTCATCCCCGGCGGGTAGACGCCGGCGAGGAAAAACCCGGTGAAGAAACGCAGGACCAGGGCGCCGGCCGGCTCGTCGACCCAGGCGGGAATCGCCCCATTGCAGGCGGCCCCGCCCAGCGCGGAGACGGCGAAGACGCGGCGGGCATTGAACAGGTCGGGGATGTTGAGCAGGGCGCTGACCAGGGCGCCGCAGACGAAGCCGATCTGCACCGACATGGTCAGCCAGGCCTGCGCCGCGGCCGACAGCTCCCACTCCGCGGCCAGCGCCGGCGTCACCGCCGAGGCGGAGAACCACAGACTCAGGCCGAGCAGCTCGGCCAGCGCCAGGGCAGCGAGAATCCTCCACTTCATCGAGTTGCTCCACCACCAGGTTTTTCGATAGGTTCAATTTCGCAATATCGAGGCGTTCCGTAACCCCTTCACGACATTATCAGATCAGCTTGCCCCAACGTATTCTCATTCTCTCCGCCCAGCTGACCTGCCAGAAGTCGCGGACGCAGCACAGGGGGGCGCGTTCGCCTTCCTGCTGGTTTTTCTCGCCAGCGACGGCATTCTGGAAGCCAAGTAGGCGGGCGTAACAGCCATGAGACTTAGCTGCACTTCGGTCATGCTGCCCAGCTGGACGCTGGACGAGACCTTCGACAAGCTGGCCGCCCACGGGTACCAAGGAGTCGAACTCAGGGTGCGCGACAACCCGGACGCCACCTCCGAACCATCTTTCTGGGGCCGCCACATCGCCGACGTGAGCCCGACCAACATTTTCGACAAGGCCGCTGCCATCCGCGCCGCCGCCGCCCGATGTGGCCTGCAGGTCGTCGCCTTCGCGCCCCGGTGCCTCGTTCATGAGACCGACCTGGCCCGCCGGCTCTTCGAGGCCGCCATCGCCATCGACCCGGAGCGGCCGCCCATGGTCCGCATCGGCGCCGCCAAGCACGACCGCACCCGGCCCTACATGCCGCAGTTCGACCAGGCCCGCACCAGCTTTGAAACCCTGGTAGAGATCGCTCGCCACATGGGCGTGAAGCTCCTTTACGAGATCCATGTCGGCACCGTCGCCGTCACCGCCTCGCGGACCCGCGAACTGCTCGCCGACCTGAATCCGGAACACATCGGCGCCATCTACGACGTGCCAAACATGGTGCGGGTGGGGCTGGAGGACACCCGCATGGGCCTGGAGCTGATCCGGCCCTACCTGGCCCACTGCCACATCGGCAACGGCATCCTCGTCACCGACGACCGCGACGAAAACGGGCAGCAGCAGTGGAAGTGGGACTTCTGCGAGCTGCGCGAGGGGGTGGCCGATATCCCGCAAATCATCCGGGACCTGCAGGACGTCGGCTATGAGGGCTACCTCTCGCTAGAGGAGTTCGGCCCCGGCGACGAGGAGGAGAAGATCCGGCGCGAGGCCGATTACCTGCACCAGCTGTTGGGGGCGAACAGGACGTAAGGGCGTGGCCTCCAGCGAGCTGGTAACCGGGAGGATCCGCGCCGGCTTCGGCGGCCTCCGTTTCATGGTCGCCGGCCACATGTGCGTCGTCGAAGACGAGGTGCTCATCGCCCGGGTCGGTCCAGACCAGTCCGAGAAGGAGCTGGAGCCCTGCGAGGGCTTCATCCGCACCCTGCCGCCCAACTAGAGGGACAACGGAGAGAGCAAGAGAATGGCTGACGACTACTACAACACCGACGACCACACCCGCGTCGCCCGCGACGGGCTGTGGACCTTTACCCGCGATCTGTTCATCGCGATGGGCATGAACAAAGAAGACGCCGGCATCGAGGCCGACGTGCTGATCTGGGCAAACGTCCGCGGCGTCGACTCCCACGGTGTGCAGCTGCTGTCGATGTACATCGCCAACGTCGAGCATGGCACCATGAACTGCCGGCCCGACGTCGAGGTCGTGCAGGAGAGCGCCGCGACCATGCTCGTGGAGGCCGACCGCTCCTTCGGCCCGCCGGTTACCGTCTTCACCATGAACCGCCTGATGGAAAAGGCCAAGCAGACCGGCATCGGCTGGGGTCTGATCCGCAACCTCACCCATCAGGGCGCCATGGCTTATTACACCGAGCTGGCCGCCAGGCGGGACATGGCCGGCATAGCCTTCGTCTGCAACCCCCCCAACATGGCCCCCACCGGCGCCCGCAAAGCCGGCGTCCACAATAGCCCCCTGGCCATCGGCGTACCCACTGGCGACGGCTCGATGTTGTACGACATCGCCACCTCCGTCGCCGCCGGCGGCAAGATCCGCGTCGCTCAGGACAAGCGCATCTCCATCCCCGAAGAGTGGGCCCTCGACGAGAACGGCGACCCCACCACCGACCCCGACCTCGCCAAATACGTCCGCCCCTTCGGCGGCTACAAGGGCTACGGCATGGCTCTGATGTTCGAGACCCTCTCCAGCCTCATGATGGGCCGCCCCCTCCTGAGCCCTTGGACCCACGAACACGAAGACCGTCCCAGCATGTACTCCCAGAACAGCGTTGTCGCCGCCATCGACATCGCCACCTTCACCGACCCCGAGCAGTACAAGAAAGACGTCGACGACACCATCGCCGGCATCAAGGGCCTGCCGCGGCAGGACGAAGCAAAAGAGATCATGGTCCCGGGCGACCCGGAAAAGGCCACCGAAAAAGACCGCCTCACCAACGGCATCCCGCTACCAGTAGGTACGGTGGAGAAGATCTTCGCGGCCGCGGAGCAGTTCAGCCTCGATCTCCCCCCAGAGCTAGCGTAGCGCTGCGCCGACACCTTCCACCACACCTAGAATCCACCAGGGACAACACGCGCAATGAGAGACCAACAACTTAGACTCCTCTCCATAGGCGCCCACCCCGCCGACATCTTCGACCAGTCCGGAGGCACCATGGCCCACCACGCCAAACGCGGCGACTGGATCGGCTGCGTCGTCCTCACCCACGGCGCCCGCGTCCACGACAAGGTCATCAGCAACGACCTGTTCAAGAGCGACACGGTACCCGAAGCCGACGCGCTCACCCGCATGATGGAAGAGCGAGCGGAGGTGAAGAAGGATGAGGTCCGCCGGGCCTGCCGCATCCTCGGCTTCGAGAACATCCACTTCTTCGGCGAAGACGACCGCGCCCTCATCCGCACCGAGGAAAACGTCAGCCGCCTCGCCCGCCTCATCCGCGAGCTCAGGCCCGACATCGTCCTCACCCACTTCCCCCGCGAGGGCGAGTTCACCACCAACCCGCACGCCATCGCCGGCCAGATCGCCATAAGCGCCATCCAGCTGGCCACCGGCGTGGACCCCGGTGACGTGTCCCCACCCCACCGCGTCGCCCAGACTTTCTTCTTCGGCACCGGCGGCGCCCCGCTACCCGCCAACGTCTGGGCCGCCCAGGGCGGCTACTACAACGAAGTCTTCATCGACATCACCGACGTCGTCGAGCTCAAGCTGGCCTCCCTCGACTGCCTCGAAAGCCAGGGCTACGGCGGCGCCTACGCCCGCAAGCGCATCGAGACCAACGACGGTGCCTTCGGCATGGCCGGCCACGTCCCCTACGCCGAAGCCTTCATCCGCGACACCTCCGAAACCCACTACTACCTCCCCCTGACCGACTACGCCCTGAGCCACGCCCGCTCCTCCGACCACGAGATCATCGAACGCTCGTCATACAGAGTGAAGGTGGATTAGCCGCCCCGGCGGACGACCGGGACAACGGTTCAATAGGGAATCGGCACAGAAGACGGCAACCGCAGCGCTCACTGCGGGCCGCTATTCAGCACACGTCAGCCAGGTCGCAGGAGGCGACCTGGCACTCTGCCTCGACCAGGGAGCCATGGATGGCCCGGGCGAACGAGCAAACGGAAGTCCGTGGCGCCGACCTGACTGGCACGATATAGAAGCTCAAACCGCCGTCAACCAACCCCGACACCACTCCTCTCGCCCACGCACCACCCGCTCGTACAACTCAATCACCCTCCCCGTAACCTCGCCTACTCCCCCACCCCCAACAGGAACCCCATCCACCGACCCCACCGGCGTTATCTCCGACCCCGTCCCGCACTGAAACACCTCCTCCGCCTCGTACAACTCCGTTCGATCGATCGCCCGCTCCACCACCTCGACCCCGAGACACCCGCACAGTTTCATCACCGTCGCCCGCGTCACCCCCTCCAGGATATCCGCACTCACCGGCGAAGTCACCATCGCGCCATCGCGCAGAACGAACAGACTCGCCATGGCGGCCTCCGAAACCTTGCCCTGCTGGTTGAGCATGATCGCCGCGAAAAAGTGGTCGCAGCCCCGGTCCTGCACCTCCAGGGTGGCCAGGCGATAGTTGTGGTAGTTGGCGATGCACTTGATGCGGGCCGGCATCGAATTGTCGGCAATGCGGACCCAGGAACTGACGCCGCAGTCGATCGCCTGCGGCGACGCCAGATTCGACGGCCACCGGCGCGCGACGATGGCGACGTGGCATTCCCGGCCCATGCTGCCTCCGCCGGCGGCGGTAGCGTCGATGCCGAAGAAGGCGTTCGGTGCCACGTAGGCGTCCTCGCCAAAGTCGTTTGCCCGCAGCACCTCGAGCACCGCCGCGGTCAGCTCCTCGTCCGACCAGGGTGCATCCATGCGCTGAAATCGGCGGGCCCGGGCAAAGCGCTGCATGTGATCATCGAGGCGGAAGACGTTGAGCCCGTCCGTATCCGGACCCCAATAGGCGCGAATACCGTCAAAAACCGCGGTCGACAGCCGCGGGCCCATCCAGCTGACCGGCATGGTCGCCGCACTCGCCGGTGACAGAGTGCCGTCGTACCAGACCGTCACTTCCTCTCCCATCGGGAACTCTCCGTCCTCGTTGCGGTGACCGCGGTTTGACCGCGTCGCGTCTGATCCACAGTAGCGCCGGTGATTTCCAATAGCAAGACCGCAAGCTGCGGGGCAACACCGACACCGCCGCCTGGCACCTGGACAACGGCGAGCTCGATTCCGGCAACGCCGCTCACGACGCGGGTGGCACCTGGACGCTGCGGACCGCGAGATCGGATGTCTGGGGGTTGTTCCAGGCCACTGCCAGTCAGGACCGGCCAACTACGAGCGCCCCGACCAAGACCGGGGGAGGGGGCGCCCGAGTGCGAGTAGATGGCGGCGAGGCCACGCCCGAGGTCTACAACCGCCACCGGAACCGGGCCCGGCGGCGGCGGGGCACGAGGCCGGCGGCCGCAGCCAGGGGCTACGAAGCCGACCTGATGTTGTCCTGGCGCGAACCTATTTCTTGGTCCGCTTCTTACCGCTGCCCGCCCTCTTCTTATCTTCCTTGCCGGTGTAGTCGCCACCGGCGAAGATCGCGCGGATGTCGGCCGATGACTTCGCCTTGCGCATCAGCGCCTGCTTGTCCGCCTCGTCGGACAAGAGCTGCCTGACGTTCTTGGCCACTGTTTCCATGTGCTCAGGCGGAAACTTGCACGCCCCGCTCTCATCCATGTGCACGATCTCGCCCGGACTCACGTCCATGCCACCCACCGAGACGGGCACGTTGACAGCGTGCACCGCCGAGGTGCCGTGGCCGGGCGTGGCGCCGGAGAGCAGCATCTGCCACTTCAGCGCCCGGATCTCGTCCAAATCGCGCGACGGTCCGTTGGATACCATGCCGACACATCCGAGCACCTGCAGTGCCGTGGCCATGTTGCCGCCGGCCAACCCCACCTTGCCGGCGATATCGGCTGGGTAGTTCTGCTGGATCACCAGGATA
>CAYWBJ010000334.1:0-9640 GCA_964456165.1 uncultured Gemmatimonadaceae bacterium
CTCCCGACGCCGATTGCTATCCTCAATGTCGAGAAAGCGATTCTCCCGGAAGCCGTTGGAACGCGCCGACAACATCCCGACGCGAGCGGACAAACTCTCCGCGAGCGGGACGTTTACCGCTCCAGAAAGGCGCTGGAGCGCATCCGAACCAACGGTCAGCTGCACCGCTTCCCCGAATTCGTCATCTGGATCGGCGGAGCGGACGTTGATCTGGCCGGCCATGGAGTTGGGCCCGAACACGGTCGACTGCGAGCCCTTGAAGACTTCTAGTTGATCCAGGTCGAAGAGCACGCCGGCCGAGCCGAGGCCACTCAGGTCCACGTCGTCCATCAGAAAACCGACGGAGTAGTTAGGAGCCCCCGCGCCGGCGAACTGACTGCGCTCACCGACGCCCCGGATCTGGAAGTACCTGGGCCGCGATGTGCCGCCGGCCCAGTTCAGGTTCGGGATGCCCGACGCCAGGTCCTGGAAGTGGTGGTTGTCCGCCGCTCCGAGACGCCGCTGATCGAAGACAGTCGCGCTGGCTGCCGCCTCCCGCAGTGCGGCGTCACGCAGGCCGCTGACTACGATCTCGCCGGCCGGGATGACCGCCGGCACCAGCCAGACCTGCAGCCGCTCGTCACCGACCGGCAGACGCTGCGCCAGGTAGCCGACGTGCGATACCGTGACCGAGTCGCCGGCAGCGTCGAACTCGAACGCCCCGTCGCCCGCAGTGGTGACGCTGGCCGTACCGGCCGTAACGTAGGCGCCCTCGACCGCTGCGCCTGACGCCGCGTCCCGCACCGTGCCCTGCAACGCCTGGAGCGGGGCCGCCAACGCAAGCGCCACCAGCAGCGCGCCGGCCCGGAAGGCAGAGACGTACCTTGATACAAGAATCCTCATCGCCAGAATGCCTCCAAATGAAAGAGCCGCTCTCTCAGCTAAGAGAAAGCGGCTCATCAGATACATGCTGCCACTATTCCCGTTTTCCCTACGCTGGCATGATCCAGGTCAGGTTCGGAGGGTATGATTCTCAGGCCTGCAAGAGGCCACCCCTAACGGAATCCTTTTATGTCTGTTGCCTAATATAGTCCCGCCTTTCGGCACGGCAAGCCGCTGCTGGCAGCTTGAGCACATTTGCCACGGTCCCTATTTTCACGCCTTCCCAGCCCGCCATCCAACTTCCGCAGGAGATCCAATGGACCACCTTCCCGCCGTCGAAATCTACTCGATCGGCACCGAGCTGCTCAACGGCCAGATCCAGGATTCCAACTCCTTCTGGATGGCTCAACAGATATCGGCTCTGGGCGGCTACGTGCGGCGCATCGCCATCCTCGACGACGATATGGACGAGCTGGCGTCGAGCCTGGAGGATGCCTGCCGGCGCGGCGCCCGCCTGATCATCACCTCCGGCGGCCTGGGACCCACACCGGACGACATGACTGTTGAGGCGGTCGCCCGCATCCTGGACGTCGATCTGCACACCGATGAGGAGCTCGTCGCCCGCTTCATGGGGGCGCGGAACATCGCCAGCCGCGACGAGGTCAGCCCCGGACTCCTGAAGATGGCCACCATTCCGGTGGGATCGACCGCCCATCCCAACCCGGCCGGCGTGGCTCCCTGCGTCGAGTCCCGGATCGGGGCAACGACGCTCTTCAACCTGCCCGGCCCACCGCGCGAGGTCGAGGCCCTCTTCCGACAATCGGTGGAGGGAGCGATCGCCGATGTCTACCGCGGCGCCAGGCTCTCCCGCCGCCTGATTGTGAACCTGCCCGAGTCGGAGTGCGGACCGATCCTGCAGAGCGTGATGGAGCTCAACCCCAACACCTATCTGAAGGCGTTCGTGGCGTTGAGCGAAAAGACGGCGGAGGGCCAGCGGCTGCCGGTCGACGTGGTCGCCTGGGGCCAGTCCGACGACGACGCCGGGGAACTGCTCGAGAAAGCCTGCGCCGACTTCACGGCCCAGGCCGGAGAAAAGGGCAGCGCCGTCGCCCCCGCATGAAGATCGTGCTCTGCGGCTACCGCGCCTCCGGCAAGTCGACCCTCGGGGCGTTCGTCGCTGACCGGCTTGGCTGGCCCTGCCTCGACATCGACCGCGGCATCGAGACGCGCTGCGGCACGACCCTGACCGACTTCTACCGGATCGATCCGATCGCCTTCCGCGACATGGAGACGGAAGTGGTGCTAGAAATGTGCCGGTACGACGAGACCGTAATCTCCTTCGGCGCCGGCTCGTTGATGAAAGAGGAGAATCAGCGGGCCGCTTGCCGCGACGCGCTGGTAGTCTACCTGCAGGCCTCAGTCGAGGAGCTGTGGCGCCGCATCGACTCCGACCCCAAGAGCGCCACCACGCGCCCGCCGTTGGCTGGCGGCGGCATCGCAGAGGTTCGCGAATTCCTGGCGCTGCGCGAGCCGGTATACCTGGAGTGCGCCGAACTCGTGCTGGACGCCACCCGGCCACCGGAGCAGCTAGCCGGAGCGGTAATCGCGGCGCTGCGGGAACGCAGCCGGGCCTGAATCAGCCGGCGAAGGGTGTCGCCAGAACGCCGCGCACGTCGACCTTCACCCGCAACAGCGACCCAGCCATAGGCTGCTCCTCGAACTGCTGCTCGCTCAGGCCGGTCGCCGCCGAAGTGATGTAGAGCTCGTCCAGGTTTTCGCCGCCGAAAGCGCAGGAGGTCGTCTGCTCGGCCGGAACCTTGATCTCCTGCAAAAGCGAGCCGTCGAGCGGGTTGTAGCGGCTCACGCCCCCGCCGCCGAACAGCGCGATCCACAACATGCCCTCTTCGTCGATGGACATGCCATCGAAGTGGCCGGCTCCCTGGTGCTCCACGGCGACCCGCTCGTTGCTGATGTCGCCGGTAGCGAGATCGTAGTCGTAGGCGCGCACGTCGTTCCGGTGCGTGTCGATGTAGTACATCGTCCTGTTGTCGGCAGTCCAGACGATTCCGTTGGAGATCGTCACCGGACTCACCTTCCTGGTGACGGTGCGGTCCAGGTCCAGGCAGTAGAGAGCTCCCTGCTCCGGCTCGCCACCGAACTCCATCGTTCCGGCCCACAGGCGACCAGCCGGGTCGCACTTGCCGTCGTTGAAGCGGTTCTTCGGTATGTCCCGCTCCGGATCGGCGATGAAGGTAATCTTCTCGGTGTCCAGATCGAGGTGGGCGAAGCCGTTGTGCAGTGCCACGATCACGCCTCCTCCGGCTCGTGGCACCACGGTGCCGACCGCCTGCAGGGTATCAATCGTGCGGTTCTCACCGCTGGGCGGATCGAATACGTAGAGGTGGTGACTGAGAATGTCGACCCAGTAAAGGACCCCCTTTTCGGCATCCCAGATAGAGCCCTCACCGACCAGGGCCCGTTTCTCGACGACGACTTCGAAATCGGTGTAATCTGCGCACATGCGGTTGCTCCTGTTGACGCTGTGACCCGGAACGCCGGTAAGTATACGGGGCCACCCGGAGCCGAGCCAGCGACATAGGCGACCACGCCGGATCCCCCCCCTGCAGAAGGACGGCACCGGCTCGATCTGGCCCCTGCAACCGGGAGCTCAACGTCTCGCACGCGTGACGCGGGCGGTGCTGGGGTTGCGCCGACCCCTTATCCGGGGGTTTTTCCCATATTAATCGGACCTTCGCGCACAAGCGAGGACCGAATGATCAGCTGAGGCGGAAAATGACTTCGACGCGAGAAGGCCTGCTCACGGCAGCAGATCGCTACCTGGTGGGCGGCTGTCTGGGCATGTTTCGTCTGCCCGATGAGTCGGCCACCGTCTTCGCCCGCGGCGAAGGCGGACACATCTACGATGTCGAGGGACGCGATTTCATTGACTTCGTAATGGGCTCCGGGCCGATGATTCTCGGTCATTCCCATCCGGCCGTCGTCGCCGCGGTCCAGGAGCAGGTCGGAATGGGCTCCACCTTCTACGGCCTCAACGAGCCGGCCATTCGCCTGGCCGGGAAGGTGGTCGAGGCCAGTCCCTGCGGCGAACAGATCCGCTTCACCTCCTCGGGGACCGAGGCCACGTTCGCCGCCCTGCGCATCGCCCGCGCCTATACCGGCCGCGAGAAAGTCCTCAAGTTCGAGGGCGGCTGGCACGGCGGCCATGACTACGCCCAGCTGAGCGCCTCCAACAGTGCACCCTCCCCATATCCCACTCCGACGATCGACTCCGGCGGCATTCCGAGCGGGGCCTCCGGCAGCGTCCTCGTGAGCCCGTTCAACGACGCTGACATGGCTGCTGATCTGATCGCCGCCAACGCGGCTGACCTGGCTGCGGTCATCGTCGAGCCGCTCCAGCGCGCGATCCCGCCGGAGCCGGGCTTCCTCGATGCGCTGCGGAGCGCCTGCAGGGATCACGGCGCCCTCCTGATCTTCGACGAGGTGGTCACCGGTTTCCGCCTGGCCTGGGGCGGAGCCCAGGAAGCCTATGGCTGCGTGCCCGACCTGGCGGTCTACGGCAAGACCATCAGCGGCGGCTACGCGCTGGCCGGCGTTTGTGGGCGGGCGGACCTGATGAGCTGCGCCGATCCCCGTCGGCGCGGCGAGCCGCAATACGTGTTCGTCAGCGGCACCACCAACGGCAATCCGGTGAGTTGCACCGCCGGCCTGGCCACTCTCGCCGTGCTGGAAGAGCCGGGTAGCTACGACCGGCTGTACCGGGCATCCGAGCGCCTTAAGCAGGGGATGGAAAGCCAGGCTGAGGATCTGGACATCCCCCTGCAGGTAGTCGGCGACGGACCGGTTCTGCAGCCCTTTTTCACGCGCGAGCCGGTCCGCAACTACGCCGACAGCCTCAAAGCCGACGGCGCACGGGCGCGGGCATTCGGCGTCGAACTGCTGCGCCAGGAAATCTTCCACACCCCGGGCGGGAAATTTTACGTCTCCCTTGCCCATACCGACGAGGACATCGAACGCACGCTGGCCGCCACCGCCGTCGCCCTCGAGGCAGTGCGACCATCCGTTACACTGTAGGAGCGAAAGATGACAGAACTGTTTCTCGAGAAATCGGCCGTCATCGGCGCCGGCCTGATGGGTAGTCAGATCGGCCTGGTCCTCGCGATGGGCAGCAGGAAGACCTTCCTGCTCAGCCGCCGCCAGGAGAGCCTCGACGCGGCCGTTGAGAACATCCGGCGCTACGCCGGCGACCTGCACCGGCACGACCTGTTGGGTGGCGAAACCCCCGAAGCCGTTATCGCGCGGATCCAAACGACGAGCGACCTGGAAGAGGCAGTGAGCGACGTTGACTACGTGGTCGAGTCGATCTCGGAGATCCTCGAAGCCAAGCAGGATCTCTTCGAGCGCATGGACGCACTGGCGCCGCGCGAGGCAGTGCTGGCGAGCAACACCTCCGGACTGCCCATCGGCCAGCTGTCGGCGCGCGTGCGCCACAAGGACCGCGTCGCCGGAGCCCATTTCGTGCAGCCCGGCCACATCGTGCCCGTCGTCGAAGTCATCCGCACGCCCGACACCTCCGATGCAGCGATGGACCGCAACTGCCAGGTCTGGGAGCAGCTGGGGCGGATGCCGGTGCGCTGCAACAAGGATATTCCCGGCTTCCTCATAAACCGCCTGCAACATGCCGTCATCCGCGAGGCGGTAGCGCTGCTCGCCTCCGGGGTTGCCGACGTGCGCTCCATCGACCTGGCCGTGCAGCTGGGCCTGGCCCCCCGCTTCACCACCGCCGGCCCCCTCGAGCAGCGGGACATCAACGGCCTGACAATGCACTCCCAGGTGGCGACCCATCTCTGGCAGCACCTGTCGGGTACGGATGAGGCCCTGAAGTACCTGCAGGACATGGTCGCCCGCGGCGAAACCGGCCTGGGATCGGGGAAGGGGTATTACGACTGGTCGGGAAAGGACCCGGTGACGGTGCGCAGCGACAAGGATGAGCAACTACTGCAGCGTACCCGCCAGGTCATGGAGGCCTGGGAGGCCCGTCAGGACAAGTCGTAACGCTGTGGGTGGTCGCGCAACTCCGCGAGGAAGTCCTCCACCATCGCTTCGAGTCCGAAGGCGTGCGACCAGCCCCATTCGCGGCGGGCGTTGCCATCGTCGAGCGGCTTGATGACATCGAGGATGGCCTGGGTTGCTTCGTCGACCACGAAGTCGATCTCGGCTCCTAGCACCCGGTCCCGCACAAGCTGGGCCAGTTCCCCCGCCGAAGGGGTCGGATCGGCTCCTGCCAGAAGATAATTCACTGTCTCGATCGCCGCGGCCGGTGCCCGCGACAACATCACCATCGCCCGCGCCGCATCCTTGAAGTACAACCCGGGCGCCACGGTCCGCGGCTCCACCCAGATCGTGAATGGCCGCCCCTTGAACGACTCCTCGATCGCCCAGGAGATGTACTGAGTTACACCCGGGCTCCGCACCCCCGGTCCGACAATCGGCGGATATCGCAACCCGCGGTAGTCCAACCCGTATTTCCTCCGGTAGAAGGACCCCATGTTCTCGCCGAGCAGCTTGCAGGCCCCGTAGAACAACCGGGGCCGCTGCAGCGTCAGATCATCGATCTGTTCCCCGACGATCCCGTCGCCGTAGGTCCCGATGCTGCTGGCGAAGCAGAGCTGGCGCACCCCGAACAGCCGGCAGGCCTCGAGCACGTGAAACGTCCCCATGGCGTTCGTCCGAAAGGCCGCCTGCGGATCCGCATCCGACGGCACCGACAACATGCTTCCCATGTGAAAGACCACCTCCGCCCCGCTCTCCCGCACCACGTCCAGTACATGCGAGAAGTTCCCCACATCACCCCGCACCACCTTCACTTTATCCGCGATATCATCGAGTCTCCTCCTGGAATCGTCGATGTCGAACAGCGTGACATCCGATTCTCCCTCCCGAAGCAGAATCCGCGCCATCTCCGCCCCGATGAAGCCGGTACCACCGGTGATCAGCGTCGCCATGTCTCGGTTCTCAAGTTATAGCCAGTTGTCATGACTCAAGGCAAGGCGAACCCACGTTTTCCGTGCCCGATCCAAGTCGGCAAAGTATAGGCCATTGGCCAGACCCGAGGCACCCCCTACTTTTGACGCCGCGAGCCCCTCCACATCTAGGAGACTGCGGTGATCGAAACCCCCGACATCACGCGCCCATCAGCCGAACTCATCGCCGCCCTCGCCGAAGTTGGCAGTGCCACTGCCAGCGGCGAGCTCTACAAGCTGGGCATCACTAACCCGCACCTGCGCGGCCTGACCCCGCGCATGGCCGGCAAGTGCGTCGTCGGGCCGGCCCTGACGCTGCAGTTCATGCCCCGGCGGGAAGATCTCTACAACGTCGACGAGTACGCCGATCCGGAGAAGCAGCTGCACCGGCACGCCCTCTATCACACCCAGCCAGGGGACATCGTCGTCGTCGACGCCCGCGCCGACATGGCCAGCGGCGTCTTCGGCGACATGATGCTCACCTACTTCAAAGGACGCGGCGGACTCGGCGTCGTCGTCGATGGCTGCATCCGCGACTTTCCCAAGGTAGAGCACCTGGGGCTCGGTCTCTGGCTACGCGGGGTCACCCCCAACTTCCACACCCAGACCGGCATCTTCCCTTACGCAGTCAACGTGCCCATCGCCTGCGGCGGCACCGTGGTGGTACCCGGCGACATCATGATCGCAGACGACGACGGCGCCGTCGTCGTGCCGATCCGCCTGGCCGAAGAGCTGGCGCAGGTGGCCAACGAGCATGCCGAGTGGGAGGAATTCAGCCGGGGCAAGCTGGCCGAGGGCGGCGACCTGCGGCGCTACTACCCGCTGTCGGACGACGCCCGAGGTGAGTTTGAGGCCTGGAAGAAGGACCGAGACTAGAGATCCGTCGGGGCCAGCTCGCCGGAGCCCGACGCGGTGACGCAGCAGAGTGCGGCGATCATAGGCTGTGGACGCGTCGTCCAGGCCGGCCACGGGCGGGGCTTCCGAGCGCTGGCCAACCGCGTCGACGTCGTCGCGATCGCCGACCCGGTTCCCGGAAACCTGGAGACGGTCGGCGCAAGTGAGCAGGGTGGCCCACCTGCCCTCAGCATCGACGCCGGACTGCACACCCTGGCCGTGATCATGGCCTGTTACGAATCGGCCCGCAGCGACGGTGCAGGCCAGGCAACCGACGTCCAGAGCCTGATGATGCCGGCGTTTCGCGAGGAGTGATCGATGCCCGAAGCCAAGGTTCACTACACCGAATTGCTGCCCCACGAGTTCCGCAGCCGCCTGGCGGAGCGCCCGATTGCCTACCTGCCGCTCGGCACGCTGGAGTGGCACGGCGAGCAACTGCCCCTGGGCTCCGACGGTATCATCAGCGAGGGTCTCATGGTCCGCTGCGCCCGCGCCTTCGGCGGCATCGTGATGCCCGCAATTCATCTCGGTCCCGACCGCACCAAGCCCGGCAGTGACGGACGAATGCTCCAGGGCATGGACTATGCCGCCGACGTGACCCGCCCCCATCGACAGCTAGACGGCAGCTGCTACTGGGTATCCGACTGGCTGTTCATGGTGCGGATCGTCGCCATCCTCGAGCAGTTGGGGCGAGCCGGCTTCGAGGCGGGTTTCGCCGACGGCCACGGTCCCTCCCGAGGCTCCTGGATGGCGGGCGTACCGGCGCGGGAGGCCCGGTTCGGACTGAAGCTACTGGGCGCCGGCGCCGGCCTCGACGGCGAGGAGTGGCAAAGCCAGGTCGACCACGCCGCCCGCAACGAGACCTCCCTGGTCATGGGCGTGCGCCCGGATCTTGTTGACCTGGACCAGTTGGATACCGACCGCACGGTCTGGCCCCAGGGCGTGTCGGGCGAGGACCCGCGCGATGCCACCGTCGCCTATGGCGAAACCTGTCTGGCGTCTGCCATGAACATGGTGGAGGGCATGTTGACCCGGGCCGGCGTCTGAGCAGATGGCATTCACCTCGATCGGCTCTGGAAACAACGAGGCCGGCAAGCCGAGGAGCCTGGAAAGACCCTCGGAGGACGCCGTGCCGCGAAGAGATTGCATACACCGCCACGCTCGAGGACCTGCGCCGGATAACCGACGCCACCGATGTCCGCGTCCGTGTCGAAGGCCGTTTCTTCGTCTTCCGCCATTTCACAGAGCAAAACCTCGCCATCTTCCAGCGGCTTCCTCGACGAGACCGTAACCCGCCGGAACAGGGCAGGGGGCGAACCGGGCTCGCCCACTTCTTGACCGAATCGCGCCCGGCGTCGGGGACGAACCGCCCGCCGACATCCTGCCCATCCTGTCTGATGCTTAGCGGGCCAGGCCTTAGATTCGGTCGCGCGTACTTACTTAACTAGAGCGACTGCCATCATCCACCGCCAAAGGCCACGTGCAGGCGACCTCGGCCTCGTCCTGGACGAGCTGCCTCCGGGCGCACTCAACGCCATCGCGAACGTCGCGGTCGGCCACGGTCGGCCACACAACCCTGATGGCCGGCGACTCACTGCGAACCGGCGCCACCATCATCCTGCCCCACGAAGGTAATCTGTTCCAGGAGAAGGTTCCGGCCGTGGTATTGGTCGGCAACGCATTCGGGAAGCTTTTCGGCTCGACCCAGGTCATGGAACTCGGCAACGTCGAGAACCCCCTCGCCCTGACCAACACCCTTAACGTAGGTCTGGTGGCCGACGCCCTGATCGATTACGTGTTTTCCCTGACGGGCTACGAGAAAGTTCGCTCGGTAAACGTCGCCG
>CAYWBJ010000335.1:0-36413 GCA_964456165.1 uncultured Gemmatimonadaceae bacterium
GCCGATCCCGACGTAAGCGCGATGCAGACGCTTAGCCAGCCGATGCTTAACCAGCCACGACTGATCGAGCAACCGGCCGTCGGCCGGGCGCTGTTGCGGTCGCGGTTGCTCATTGCAGACCAGCGTACATGGTGATGAAGCAGGTGGTTATGGCGCTCACATCGTTCACACGCTCGAGGAGGTCGGGCCCCTGGACGATGCGCTCCTCCCAGGTGCGCTGGTAGCTGAGTCCGAACTGGGTGTTGAGCTGGTAGCCCATGTAGGGACCCGAGTTGGTCCACTGCAGGGCGAGGACCAGGCTCTGCAGGTCGCCGGTGGACTGCAGGGGACCTGCCTTAAGAGGATCTTTTTTGCCCAGCACCTCGTCCTCGTCGAGATTGAGCTCGCGGAAGAGCTGGAATTCGGCGCCAGCCTCGACGCGCGAGTTGCGCAGCACCGGGTGCTGCAGCAGCAGGATGCTGGTACCGGACCACTCCTTGCGGCCTTCCTCGCGCGTGGTGAAGGCCGTCTGCTCGAGTAACTGGCTCTTGAACTTGGGGTGGAGACTCAGGCTGCCAAGCTGGTAGAGGTAGTCAACCTTGTTGATGATCCCGAACAGGCGGGTGTTCTCCTCGAGGATCGGTCCCTGGACGCGGCTCTTGTAGGCGCTCCCCTGCTGCTCGTAGATGTCCAGCTTCACCTTGTTGATGAGGTTCAGACCCTCGGTCGGCTGGTAGTCGACCTGCAGGTAGGACGAGGTGATCCAGGTGTCGCGGGCGGGCAGGATATCCCGCTCTATCGATAGGGCGCGGACGTCGAGGTGCTGGGTGACTTCGAAGCGATCGTCGGGGATGTTGTCCTTCACCCGCTTGACCATCTCGAAGGCCCGGATGCGGCCGCGCGGGTAGTCCCGCTCGAAGGTGAACATGCCGTACGTGGCGTGATTGCGGCGGTCGGAGGCGATGTTTTCTTCCTGCAGGCGACCTAGGGTAAGGCGCGTCTCGGGCCCGAGGAAGCGACCGCCGTAAACGTTGAAGCCCCGGTGGTCGATTTTGTACGGATAGTCGGGCAGGTCGTCATTCTCGAAGCGGTCGATCCAGTTGTTGTTGTTCAGATCGACGCCGAAGAGGAACTCGGGGCGGTCCGAAGCATATCGGTAGAACGGTTCCTCGTAGTCGGGCGTGACGTTGCTGAGGGCGCGGTTGTCGTTCTGGTTGAAGTCGGAGACGAAGTCGTTGTTCTCGTCCCAGCCGGGGAAGTTGATGTTGTCGGTGGCGCCGGTGTCGCGGCGGAACCAGTCCGGGGTCCGGTCCAGGTCGTCGTTGTCGGTGACGAACTCGTAGAAATACTGGCGCGAATCGTCGTACCTGATGTCGCCCACCGTGTCGGTGACGTAGGCGGTGGTCGAGTAGTCGGGATCGAGCGAGAAGGCCTCGCCGTAGAAGAAATACGGATACTCCCGTTTCGAGACGTTGAGCATCCAGGCGTGCGCGTCATGCGAGTGGGTTTCGAGCGACTCGTTCTCGAGAAGGCGATCCTGGTTTGGGTACATCGTGTATTCGCGGCTCACGTCGACTTCGCCGTAGACGTCGAAGCCCCAGGCGTCGGTGACCTCGACGTCGAAGCCGTAGACCAGGCGCGACGTGGGCAGACCGTAGTCGAAGAGGATGCGGGTCTGGTTCGAGTTGTCCTGGACGTTGCCGTCCGCCCTGGCCACTTCCAGCAGGGCCGGCTGCAGCAGTTCGATGTCGTCGCCCGTCATCGGCAGGCTGGGCAGCAGGTTGACGCGGCCGGTCTGGCGATCGGACCAGACCTGGATTCTGTAGTCGTTGGCGACCACCAGGTCGAAGGATATGTCGATGATCTCGGTGGGTCGGGGACCGGTGTAGTTGATGTCGTTGAAGTCATAGTTGACGACGATCACCTCGTTGCCGTCAGCCGCCAGGGCGCCGCCGCGCTGGACGCCGCCAGTGATGGCTGGCCAGGCCGCCGGATCGGCAGTCACGTCGCGGGTGCGGCGCTCGCTGCGGATGCCGTTGGCGTCTTCGGCGGTGATGATGATGTCGTTGACGAACAGGGTGGCGCCGCCGGTGCCGTCTTCGGGACTGTCGTCGGTGAGCACCAGCGCGATGCCGGTCAGCGGCAGGGCTCCCTGGTTGGTACCCAGCGTGCCGACGAACGGGTTGCTCTCGAAAGCCTCGACCAGGGTGCGTGAGTTGTGGGCGTTGACCAGGGTGGCTCCGACCTTGACGAAGTCACCTACAGAGGCGACGCCGCGGCCGGCTACCAGATTGGTCGAGTTGGTGGTCTCGCTCGGGTCGTTGTTCGGGGTGCTTCCGGAAATGGGCAGGCTGACGCGAGAGAACAGCAGGGTTCCCTGGTACTTGTCGCTGGCGACATCCATCTGCACGCCGTTGAAGCGCGGCTTCTGGAAGGTCATCGGGGTCAGCGAAGTGCGGATTTGATCGCCGATGGTGATCGAGTAGAAGTACTGACCCTGCGAATCGGAGTTGATAGTAAGGGCGCTGAACCACTCGTTGAACTTCGCATCCTTGTAGATGGACGAGCCAAACTGCACGGGCTGGCTCTGGCTCCAGTCGTAGATAAGCCAGCCGCGGGTAAGGTAGTTACCGTAGAGATCGTAGAACGGCTCACCCTCGATGAACGTGTTGACGTAACGCTCGTACGTTTGACGGCTGTAGTTGGTATACTGATACGGCATGTAGCCGTAGTCGACGAACAGTTCCTGTGGGACGTACCACTTACGCAGGGCTGGGTCGAGGGCGTCGAACAGCACGCCGGAGCCGCGGGGTGCGTAGGTAATCTCGCCACCCCAGTTGTGGCCCAGGCGATCGTCACCCTCCTGGGCGTAGCCGGCGCCGGCACAAATCAGCGAGACGAGGAAGAGGTAGCGCGCGCGGGTGCACGCTCGCGCCCAGAGGCCCCGTCCAGTAGTCGCTTTGCTCATTGCTTCCCTCCCAAAAGAACCTCGAAGCCGCGGAGAACACGGATCGCGAGGGTTCGTGTTCAGTATGCCAGTGCTACAGACATTGCGACGCGCGCGTCGTTGGAGTCGCTGTCGAGATCGATGCGCACGATGTAGATGCCGGGCGGAACGATCTGGCCGGCATCGTTGGTTCCATCCCACGGAATCGCGTAGCTGCCGCCGCCCTGCTCGCCGGCGAACAGCTCCCGGACGTGGCGGCCGGACAACTCGTGAATCGAGACCGAGACCGGTGAAGGACTGAACATGCGAGCTAGGTCGTAACGGACCATGGCCTGATCGTTCGCACCGTCGCGATTGGGGCTGAATGGATTTGGCTCGGCGCGCACGTTTATGAGCAGCTTGTTCGAGGCTCCGGAGATCGGCACGTCGACCGAAAGACCGCGCTGGGTGGTCGTGCCTACGTCGACGATGTCGTCGTCGTCATCGCCGAGCAGGCCGACGTTTCCGGGCAGCACTTCCTGGCCGATCGACTCACCGGAAATGGCGAAGCCGGTGAACTTCGTGCCGAATCGCAATACCCGCGCGCGGAACCGGATGTTGAGCCGCGACACCACCTCGTCGGCGAATACGCTCTCGGTGATGGTCGGATGGCGTACCCGGAAGCGGCGATCCTCGACGAGCTCGATGGCGAAATCGCCGGACGCGTCCGCAATCGGTTCAGTTAGTCCTTTTAGGTCGATTCCGGAGAAGTCGGCCGACTGCGAGCTGCTGTCGGGGAAAACCACCTCGACGCTCTCGATGCCCTCGACGCGGACAGGGGTCTCTATCTCGAAATGATCGAACCCGGGATCGACACCTGGTCTGATGTTGGTCGGCATCACCGCGTAGGTGAAAGTCTCGGAGCCGCCGAGCTCGGCGACAAAGCGCGGGTAGATCTCGGAGATGATCTCAGCGGCAGGCGGGGGTGTCGAGAAGGTGAAGGACAACGGCCCGATGCCTGTGGCCGACTCCAGGTCGTCGCTCCAGAACTCGATGCGGAACTGGATGTAGCGCCGCGGTCCCGGCGAGACGATGCGCACGCCAACCTGGGCGTCTTCGATGTTGTCGGCCGTGACGCCGGCAGCGGAGATGTCGTAGGCGGCCGACCATTGACTCCATCCCTCCAGGTCGTCGACGATCGGACCTTTCACCGGTCCCAGATCGTTGTACTCGTCACGGGTGATCGCCAGCTCGTTGCGCTCCTCGAACGTTAGATCGCCGTAGATGTCGAAGGCCTCTTTGGTTTCGCCGGCGACTAGCATCTCGTCGAGGTTGGCGTCGCCCTGCGGCGTCGAGACGATGGCTCCTACCTTCCAGGGCACCGTGAACTTGTCGGCGAATACCTGCTCGCTGCGGTTGAACACGAGCGGGGTTTCGTCGACGCCGCTGCGCGTGCGCACCCGGACATCGGAGAACTGGTCGAGACCGACGCTTTCCTGGAGCCAGCGGATATTGCCCCACAGGGCCAGGTTGTCGCCCATGTCGTAGATGTTGGAGATGTACTCGGCATTGGGTACGTAGCCGGTGCCGAAAACCCGGAACTCGGCGATCTCGAACTCGACGCCGGTGCGGGACAGCAGGCGGACGAAGCGGACGTACTGCGGCGGGATTGCCAGCTGCACGAGCGACTCGTCGTTCGGGGCCCGGAGAAGAAAAGACTCGAGCGCCGGCCGCCCTTCGACCTGGGTCTCTTCGGTGCCGTCGTTGAAGAGGATCTCGTAAGCCTTGATGAAATCGCCCTGGAACGGGTGCTCGGGCGTCGGGAAATCGGGGTGGGCGTTGCGTGGAAAGAACTCGACGCCGCTTACCCCGAAGCGGGCGCCGAGGTCGATGTCCATGATCATTCCCTGGATCACGGTGACATCCTTGCGCTCGAGCGCTGTTTCCGGGTCGCCGTCGACCATGAGCGCGAGCTCGCCTTCGATGCCGCCGGTAAGCACGTTGCTGGAGCTGACGCTGCCCCGTTGCTCGGGCACCGCTTCAGCGATGTTGATGCCCTCCTCGATGCGCTGGGGAAACATCCAGCCAGTGCGGCCGTCGGGGAACTCCTCGAAGACCGGGTCGAACTCGAGGACGTTACCCGGTCGGTTGCCGGTGGCGGTTTCCTCGGTGCCGGTCTTGTAGATGGCAGTGATCTGGCCGCCGCCATCGCGCCAGTCGGCGCCGGCGGCGCCTCCGATCGTGTTCGTAATGTCTTCGGCTCGTGCCGGTTGCCCGAGCAGGAGGCCGCAGCCTGCGGCGAGGATCAAGGTCTTCATGAGCATGCTAGTAGGCTACCTGTATGACGCGGTGTTCGATCGCACCATCTACATCCTTTTCGGAGTCGGCCTTGGCGTCGATGGACGCCAGGTAAATTCCGGGGGGAACGATGTGACCGTCCTCACCTTCGCCGCCCCACTCGATTGCGTAACGCCCGCTGATCTCGTTGCGATGCTCCGTGAGTTGGCGAACCGGCCGGCCGGTGAGGTCGAAGATGCGGACTTCCACCGGCTGCGGGCCGGTGAGGGTGTTGACGTTGAAGGCGAAAGTCATGTGGTCGTTGGCACCGTCGCCGTTCGGGGTGACCACCGGGGGATCGACGCGGACGTCACTGAGCACCCGCTGGTTGCCGAGGTTGCCCAGCAGCACCATACCGCGACCGTCGGCGACGGATGTGGCGTCGGCGGGCAGGCCGGTGTCGTCGAGTCCGTCGACCCGCTGCCAAGAGTCGGCCAGCTTGGAGTTGCCGACCTGGGCGCTGAACGAGACCCCAGGCGCGAAGAGTGTCGCCGCAAACCTGATTTCTATCAGCTCGGCGTCGCCGCGGCTGATCGGCTCGGCGAGCCTGAGCCAGAGCGAATCGGGTGATGCCGCTATGAGCTCGGGGTGCGGTGCCGGTGCCACGCTGCTGTCGGCCCAGGCGCTCTCGTCACCGATGAGCAGCTCGACGAACTCCAGGGGCATGCCCGTGGTCGTGGTTACGAGCAATTCGTCGATATCCCGCGTCTGCCCCTGCGGCACGATGAAGACCGAAATGGGGGCTTCCACGCCGAGCTCTTCGACGACGGTCGGGAATATTTCGCCCATGAAGCGCGAGGCCAGCGGGTCCACGAAGTTGAGCCGGATTTCGGAAAGGGAGGCGGCCAGGTCGGGAGCGGCGGAAGTGAGCTGGGCCCGGAGCATCAGCGACCGGCGCGGGCTGGGCGACGTAATGGCCTCTCCCGACACGGTATAGGGCCGGCTCCAGGCGCTCCAGTCGGTGCCGGTAACGAGCACGGTGTCGACGTCGCCCTTGCCGAAGTAGCCGGCCTTGTCCCAGGCCTTGAGGCCATCTTCGCCGAAGCCGAGGTAGGTGCCGTTCTTGTGGAAGTAGTGGTACTCCTCGGCGAGCTCGTTGCCGGTGCGGGTCTGAATCTGCAGGGCGGTGCCCGGAGGCGTTTCGGCGTCCCACTCGATCGACACGAGGTTGCTGGACCCATCCAGGGTGATCGGGAGCGGCGTTTCTAGGGTGACTTCGGGCTGGAAACCCTGGCCGAACAGGCCAATTTCGCGCGCCGTCGAGTATGTCCTGCCATGTGTCGCGTGCCAGTATTCGACCTGGACAGCCTTCGCCTTGACCGGGGCGAACCGCTGGAGATCGTAGGGGCTCTTGCTCACCCCTTCGTTGGCCAGCCGTCGACCCTGCGTCCTCCAGGCCCGCGTGCCGTCGGCTTCGAGACTGCCGTCCCAGGTCTGTACTTCGTAGTTGTGCAGGATCTGGTGCTGGGTGTCGTAGAAGGTGAGGAAAGTGTCGATCCAGTAGCCGGCGTTGAGGTCCATCAGCAGCACCCGGCGCTCGCCGGGCTCGCCCATCTGCACCAGCTGCACGGTGTTGAAGTCGCCGTCGAGGGCGTTGAAGAGCGACCTGAGGTTGTAGGTCAGCGCCTGGCCATCGCGCTCCCGGATACCGAGGGTGATGTTCTCGCCTTCGGCCCAGACCTCGATGGCGTCGAGGCTCGGGCGCTCCCGGCGGAAGTGGCCGGGACCGGCGCGCAACGCCGGATCGACCGCCTCCCAAGCCGCCTGGCTGATTCGCACCGAGTCGCCGCCGGCCACCCTCTTGAAGTAGTCGACGACACCTTTGTCACTGGCGGCCAGCGCTTCGTACTCGGTAGCGCTGATCTGCGCTGCCCGGGTGCTGTCGGTCTCGGTTACGATCACCTGGACGAAGCGGATCATGTCGTCTTCGTAGCCGACCCCGTTCAGCGAGGCGGGATCCAGGTCGATCTCGAACACCCGCTGGTCCTTGTTGTCTTTTTGGGTCCGGAAGACCTGCCTGAAATTCATCGTGAAGCCGCCGCGGAAGGAGAAGGCGGCGGATCCGTCGGAGGTGAGCACGGCAAACTGGAGGAACGGGTCGCCGATTTCCTCTTCAGGAAACCTCAGGACAATCTTCCTGGCAGAGACCATGCGGCCCAGATCAATCTGGAACCACCAGTCGCGCAGGGGGTCGGTGACCCGCGGTTTCCAGTCACCGCCTATCTCCGGGTCGATCATGGCGACGACGCCGTTCCTGTTGCTGCCGGCTTCGACGGCGTCCCGCAAGGTCGGGGTCTTTTTGGGATCGGGGGGGGTGCGGAGGAGATGCTTAAGGATGTCGCGGGTCGCGTCGATGTTCTTGCTGACGAAATTGGGACGGACGGTGCCCCCTTCGAAATCGAGGGTACCGACTGGGAAGTCCCATTCCTGCAGGTGCCCGCTGTCCATCACCAGGCGGTTGTTACTCGCGTCTTCACGGAAGAGCTGGGCTGAAGCCGAGCCTGCGATCAGCAGCAAGAGCGCCAGAAAGCGCATGGTCATTGTGCCGGTACCTCCATCGGTAACAGAACACCATATAATATACTAGGGCGGGTAGGCATTCAAGGGTTTCAATAAACCACGGCGACGATTTGTTGCTGGTGATCGTCGGCTGAGTCGGCGCGCATGAGCAGCTTTAACACGTAGAGCCCCGGGGGCACCATCCGACCGCCCTCGCCCCGTCCGTCCCACTCCAACTCGGCCCGTCCGTTGGTCAGGTCGCCATCTGCCCGCAACGTGCGCACTCTCTGGCCCGCGAGCCCGTACACGTGCAGCTCCACTGGCCCGCTCCCGTCTACGTTGACTATCTCGTACTCCACCCGGGCGCGATCGTTGACGCCATCCCCGTTCGGCGAGAATGTCCTGGGCGTTACCAGCATCTGCTGGATCGGCCGCCGCGGTATCCGGCTGAGAGCGACACGGGTGGAGTTGCCGTCGGCCAGCTCATGGGCGTTCCCGTCGACAATCGGTTGCGGGACTTCGTCGGGGAATGTCCGGTGGCCGAGGCTACCCTCGAACGGCGTACCATAAGCGTACACCTGGGCGCGAAAAATGATTTCGATCAGCTCGAGACTCTCGTCCACGGAGTCGATCGGGTCCTCGAGGTACACCGCGAATCCGGTGCCGTCCAGGGGGCTCAGCTGCCAGCCTGACCCCGCGGCCAGAGTGTCGGCGCCGGCAGGCGTGTTAATTACCACCGCGTCGACCCCCACCATTCGCGCCGTGGTGTGCAGCTCGATTACGTCGAACCCCGGGTCACCCGGCTCCCAGCGGGGGCGCAGCAGATACCGGAAGACCTGCTCCCGGTCGGAAGGTGCGGCCGGGGGATCGACTTCGGCGATCGCCTCTGACACGAAACGCGGTGAGGCGGGCAGTTGGACGTACTGAACGCTGGCCGCAGCCGAAGGCGTCGACGTGAAGGAGACCTCGAACTGCACGTAACGGCGTGGACGACCGGAGGATCGGAACTGCGTGTCACGCTCTCCGGCGATCGGGGCTGGGGCGCTCCATGGATCCCAGTTGGCCAGGTCGTGGGTTATGTCCCCCATCTCAGTCAGCTCCAGACCCTCGTAGGCGTTCCGATCCAGAGTGCGCCCATCGGAGTCGTAGGTGACCTGCTCGACGCCCCGGAACGTCTGGCGCCAGTAGATGTTGGGATCCGGGTCGTCGCCCCCGCGCACGCGAACCTCGACGGCGGTTTCCTCGGGAACCTGACCGGCCCAGGTGGCGGGACCCAGATTGGCCGGCGCCCCGAGGTCGATGACGTCGGAGGTGTAGCTACTGAGACTGGCGAAGCCGCTGGCGTAGATCTCGAGCTCACTGATCTCCCACAGGGTCTGGCGGGAGGCCCCGCGGGCGAGCACGCCTGCGGTCACCTCACCGGTGGGCAGGTCCTTGGGCACGATCTCGAACAGGAGGCGCCGGACCCGCGTGCTTTGTAGGTCGATATCGACCTCGCGCTCGCCCGGTCTGGCGTGAACGACGTCGAAGTCGAACTCGCCAAGCCTGATATCCCGGAATCCATTCAGTCGCTGGTTGCCGTCGTCGACGCCGACGTTGAATTCGGGTACGATGCTGTTGGATCCATCCGGGACGAAAAAGCGCAGTCGACTCAGGTGCAGGTGGGTGCCCAGGTCGAGCAGGTACTTCAGGCCCCGAGTATCCTGGTAGACGGTGGACGTATCACCGTCTACCATCCAGAATGACCAGCGCTCGTCCCGGGTGGTGTGCACCGACCGGGAGGGTACCCAGATCCCGCCTGTCCACACCAGGAACCGCTTTTCGTCGAGCAGGCGGGGGGCGATGTTAACGCCGGCGGCCATGACGACCGGCAGGATGCCGGCGCCAGTAGTCGAGATCCCGTTGCTGGCGCCGAGGCCGGTCTGATCCAGGTCGCTCCAGGCGTATTCTATCAGCCCTGCGGATGTCGCTGGCTCTGGACCACTGCCGATTCGGTGCAGGGTCAGTGCTGCCGCCGGCGAGGTGAGCAGAACCAGGCAGAACAAGGAAGCGAGGACTAGACGGTCCCGCGGGTTCGACTCTGTATCAGCCGGCACCCCCCCCATTTCAGTATACCAGGGAGACGAGGCGCTGAACTTGGTCGTCACCGTCGTCGGCGCCCACTTCCAGCTGCAGGATGTACAGACCGGGCGGCAACAGGGAGCCCCTCCCGTCCGTGCCGTCCCACGCAAACTCCGAACGGCCGCTGATCACGCCGTCGTCGGAGAACGCTTCTCCGACCTTGCGGCCGGATAGGTCGAATACGCCCAGGGTCGTCGGCGTCCCGCCGCTCAGGTTGAGCAGCTCGTACTCGACCATTACCTCATCGTTGAGGCCGTCGCCATTCGGGGTGAAGACGGGGGACGACAGGCTCATCGACTGGATCGGCTCCTTCGGGATCGTGCTCAACGCCACCCGGAGCGTGTTGCCGTCGGCCAGTTCGTCGGCATCTCCTTCGACCACGGGCTGCGGAATCTCGAGGGGGATCTCGCTGTGGGTCAGGGATCCGGAGAACAAGGTGTCGTACGCATAGATCTGCGCGCGGAAGCCGACCTGGACGATGTTGAAGCTCTCGTCGGCCGAATCGATCGGCTCGGTAAGCCGGATCGCGAACCCCGAAGCATCGAGACGCGTGATCTCCCATTCAGCGTCCTGGGCGAGCGTGTCCGTCCCTGTAGGCGACGTGATCGCCACGTGATCCACGGCCACGACGCGGGCATCGGTATCGACCACCACGCCGTCGAAGCCGCGCTCGCCGGGTTCCAACTGCGGCTGCACCAGATACGTGAAGGCGGTAATCTCATCGGGTGAGGCGGCTGGCGGGTCGATTTCGGCTACGACGTTGGTCACGAGCCGAGGCGAGGTGGCGAACTGCACGTAGTTGATTCGGCCACCGGCGCTAGGAGCGGATTCGAAGGTCACGTCCAGCTGCGCGTGAGTGCGAGGTCCGGCTGCAGCCGAGGGGCCCTGGAGGGCGCCGAAGTCATAACTGGCGCTCCACGAATCCCAGTTGTCCAGGTCGTGGGTGGTGTCACCCATCTGCGCCAACTCCATCTTTTCGTATGCCGACCTGGTAAGCGGCGCACCGCTCTCCGCCCACGTCACCTGCTCGAAGCCGCGGAAGGTGTTTCTCCAGTATATGTTGGGATCGCCGTCAGTGCCGCTGCGCATGCGCAGCTCTACCAGGGTCTCGTCAGGTTGTTCGCCCGACCAGCTCAAGGGGCCGATGCTCACTTCCTCTCCGAGGTCGATAACGGGCGAGGTGTAGCGGGCGACGGGGGCGAAGCCGGTGGCGAAGAACTCGAACTCGACGATCTCCCAGTCGGACCTGACCGATCCGCCGTCGATGTCTTCTAAGGATACCTCATTCTGCTGCCCGCCCGAGGTTTCACGGGTGACCCGCGCATTGCCGCCGTCGAGGTTGCGGAATACGTGGAAGAGCAGCTGCTTGGTCGGTGTCGGGTCGAAACGGATCTCCGTGACCTCGCCGCCCGGACCGTCGTGGAGCACATCGAAATCCAACGTCTCGGCGAACGGCTGTCCCGGTGGAAGGTAGTCGCGCGTGCCGTCGAGCAGCTGGTTGCCGTCGTTGCTGCCGATGATGAATCGGGGGATGACCTGGCGGGACTTCTCCTCGGCGTAGAACCGGATGCGGTCCAGGTAAATCTGTTTCCCCAGGTTGAACTTGTAAGCGTAGTCGAAGCCGCCGCATAGGTTGCCGACGTGGCGGAAGGTCTCGCATTCGTAGACGGTCGTGCTGTCGCCGTCGATCATCCGCACCGAAAAACGCTCGGGCTGCCAGGCCATCATCGACTGCGGCCGCTGCCACGTGCCGCGAAGGATCGAAAAGCCGTTCTCGAAGTAGCTGGGCGCGAGGTTCGTGCTCGGGTCGGTCTGCTCCGGCGCGATGAACCCGGGCTGGATCTCCACCGCTTCGGTGAGTCCGAAAGGACTCTCCAGGGCGTCAGCCCAGCTGAGCGGAACGAACTGGTCGCCCTCATTCAGCTCGGGCTCGGGCATGCCTTCGCCGCCGACGCGGTATATCGTTCGGGCCCCCACGTCGGCAGCCTGCAGGAGCAGGGTAAGCGCCGCTACGACAACTCCGATCCGGCTGGGAAGGTAAGTGTTCACGGTTCTTTCGTGCATCGTTCTCTCCGTATCGTTTCCTGGGCTGGTGCGGTTGGGCGGTATCACGCTGCGCGCTATGTCGAATGCCCATCGCTCGCGCTCGGGACCGGATGGTCGGCATGCCGGCCGGGCTGCCGCGCGAAGTGTAATAATCTACCAAATTCCGGGCTGAAATGCAGCATTTTGTGAGACGGATCACCGCTGATTCTGGCGCTCGCGGATTTTGGCCAGAGCGCCTCGCGCGCGGCTGGATCCGGGATCGACTTCGAGCAGTTTCTCGAGGGCCCGGACAGCACCGTCGAGATCGCCGCTGCGGGCGTGGGTCATGGCCAGGCCATAACGCGCCGCAGTGGAGCTCGGCTCGCGCTCAAGCGCCATCCGGTAGGCCCGCGCCGCCGCGTTCAGCCGGCGCCTCATGGTGTGGACGTTGCCGAGTGCGAGCCAGGCGTCTACCAGACTGCTGTCCAGCTCTACGGCTCGACCGAGGTCCATGCGCGCGGCTTCCAGGTCGCCCCGCTTGGCCTGAACGAATCCCGCGATGTAGAGCGCGACGGCTGTTTCTCGCTGGTCGGGGGCGAGAGAGATCAGCTGCCCGGCGAGCGCCATGGCGCGGTCGAGGTTCTGGCGCTTGAAGTGGAGCTGGGCCGCGGCTGACAGGGCCGATGTATTGCCGGGGTCACGCGACAGCAGTTCGTCGAACGCACCGGCCGCGTCCTCGAATCGGCCCAGCTCGGCATAGGAAAGAGCCAGCTGGAAATACTGGGAGAGGGATTCGGTCTCGAACTCGGCACCCCCGCTCTCCGGACCTGGAATCGCGAGCTTCTCCAGCTGCTCGGCGCGGTCGCGGTGGAAGGCCAGCTCCTGGGACCTTTCCTGCAGTTTCTTCGCCTCCTCGTATCTGCCCTGGATGGAGTACAGGGTGGCGAGGTTGTGATAGGCTTTGCCGTAGGCCGGATTGAGCTCGAGGGCCCGAAACAGAACCGCCTCGGCTTCCTGATAACGGCCGAAGTTGGTGTAGATGAGACCGAGCTCCCGCAGGATGTTGACGTCGGTCGAGTCGATGGCTGCCGCGCGCAGGAGTGTTGCCTCTGCCTCGGGTGCGCGCCCGAGCAACCGATAGAGGCTGCCCAGCGCGAAGAGGGTGGCGGTATCGGTGGAGTCGGCCTCAAGAGCGCGTTCGTATGTTTCCTCGGCCCGCTCGTACTGGCCCTGCTCCTTCTGGAAGAAGGCGAGGAATCGGTAGGTCGTTACCGCCGTCGGGTCGATGCGCAGTGCTTGTTCAACCAGCGCGATCGCCTCGGGATAACGCCCGTCCTGACCGTAGGCCACGGCCAGGTTGTGGTACGACGGAATGAATGTCGAGTCGATCTTGATCGCTTCATGATAGGCCGCGACGGCCTCGGCTTTGCGATCGCTCTTGAAGTAGGCGTTGCCGAGGTGCGAGTGCGCCGGTGCGAAGTTGGAATCGACGGATATCGCCTGCTCGTAGGCGGCGATGGCATCGGCATAACGTCGGGCAGCGAGATGGTTGTTGCCCATCTGATAGTGGGCGTCGCGAGCTGCGTTGTCGGCGGACCGGTCGCTGCGAGGCGTTGTCTCCTCACCGGTACAACTGAGGAGGACTAGGATGAGAGAGAAGACCTTCAAGAAGTAGGGCATCAGCGGAAGTATGATGTTACGAGCAAGGGAGCAAACAGAAAGAGGGGAGTGCCGAAGCACCCCCCTCGATCAAAACCAGCGTATCTCGAACTGCGGATACGGCTGCTTTAGCGCAGGAAACCTTCCTTGATGCGGCCCCAGCTCTGCTCTTCAACAGCCGAAGGAACGGAGTCGAAGTCGACTCTCGGATCGAGCGGAGCGAGGTAGAAGTCAGTCGCCGAAGCAGTGGTGCGCCAGGCATCGGAAGCGCCGGAGATGAACCAGTTCTTCGAGCTGTTCTCACCGGTGCTGTCCAGGTCACCGAGACCGTGATCGACGATCATCCAACCAAAACCAACCACCTCACCCTCGACGAAGTCGTGGATGACGCTACCGGCCTCGTCGTTCCACAGGAACTCGTCCCAGGAAACGCGGTTGAACTCGACGTAGGTCGTGGCCGGGCCATCGTTCAGGTTGCCATCGATGGTGAAGCCGTAGTCCATGTACTCGGGCTTGTCATGCCAGTCGGAGTTGGACTGCATCCAGAACCAGGCCCAAGTCGAGCCACCCTCGCCCGTCGAGCCCGGAAGCTCGGGGAAGCGAGTGTGGTAACCCTGAGCGAAGCGGCCCATGTTGAGTGAACGCTCGTCGGCATCGGGAAAATCGTCGCCGCTGACCCACATGTCGTCGCCGGCGTGATCGCCATCGTGGTGCATTTCCCAACTGTCATCGCCACCAGCGCCACCCTCGGCACCGTTGCGATCGTAGAAGTCATCGAAACGCTCGGACATGAAATAGATCTTGTCGTCGCTCGCGTTGTAACCCACGATCATGCGGATGTTGAGGCTCTCGAAGTTGTAGGAGCCTTCACCATTGCTGTCGAGGTGATCTTCGAGGGTGATCTCGTAGTCGTCAGGGACGATTTCCCACTCGGAAAGATTGCCGTCGAGCGTGGGAACGTGGCTGTCCGGCCACTGGAAGGCGTTCCAGACCTGACCTTCGGGCACGTGCGCGGACGCTGCCGATACGTAAACCGCCAAGGCGGCAAGGAGAGCTAACTTCTTCATGCGTGAATCTCCCTTCGTGTGGAATGCGGGGCCTGGCGGTGCGTATCACCGCCTATTTTAAGCCACTGCATTTTTAAATGTGTTCAAACAGTTCAGACAGGAAGTTAAACTAACCCCCGCGGGTATGCAAGAAAAAACCTGTCATCGGCTTAAACGGTTCAACTTAGCCTTAGCTTAGCCGAAAATCTGGTTCGTAGGCAACGCAACGGACTTCAAGACAAACGACTTTGATGATGTGCCAGGTTATGGTGCGATCTCAGCCAGCCGCACTCGGGCGAATTCCAACTGCGCATCAGTGGCTGAATCAGTGGTGAGGAAAGACTCATAGGCAGCTCTAGCTGCTGCGGCGTGGCCGTTCCGCTCCTCGGCCTGGCCGAGGCCCATGTAGGCGAGGGCTATCGTCGGATCCAGACGCACGACTTCGGCGAATGCCTCCGCCGCCGCCTGAAAATTCCCGGACTGCAGATGAATGTTTCCTAAATTAAAGCGGGCCATAGAGTTATCAGGAATGCCCGCCAGCCCGACTTCGAACGCCTGGCGGGCTTCCGCCAGCTTGCCACCGCTCGCCAGCACGTAACCCAGGGTGAAGTGGGCCCGATAGTCCAAGGAGCCGCCCTTGCGCAGGGCGATCAACTCGCGAGCCAGGCGGCCGGCCGTTTCCACGTTGCCCTGCCGCAGTTGGAGCCGGCTGAGGCGGTCGAGTGCCATGGCGTGGCGGGAATCGCGCTTCAGAACGCCTGCATAGGCCTGCATGGCCTCCGCCGTGCGGCCGAGGTCCTCGTAGGAGACGGCGAGCGCGTAGCGGGCATCGATGTTGTCCGGCCTTTCCTTCAGCCCTGTCTCGAAGAGGCTGACGTCTTCCTCGAGCTTGAGGAGCCACTCGAAACGGCTGGTCGCCACGGCCGCCTCCGCTTCCCGACCAACGGCCTGCAGCAGGTCGCCGAGATCGCGGTAGGCCTCGGTAAAGGTCGAGTCGATTGCAACAGCGTCACGCAGAACCCGCTCGGCCCGGTCGTATTCCTGCGTCTCTAGGAGGACGTTCCAGAGTTCCTTGTAGACCTGTGTCTGTTGCGGGTTCAGACCGATGGCGCGCTCAAGGGCTTGGATAGCTTCCGCGTGCCGTCCCTGCTGCCGGTGGAGCTTTCCCAGCGACTCCCAGGTTTCGGCGTCGCGCTCGTCGAGGGCCACTGCCCGGCGCAGACTGGCCTCGGCTTTCTCGAGCTTGTGCTGCTGCTGGTAGAGAAATCCCAGGAAGCGGTGAGCCGTCACTGAGCCGGGATCGACGCGAATGGCGGCTTCGAGGCTGGTGGTGCTCTGGCGGTACTTGCCCTGCTCGAGGTAGGCGACGGCGAGGTTGTGGTAGGCAGGGATGTAGGTCGAGTCCATTCTGATGGAGCGGGCGAAGTCGCCCTGCGCCTCGGTGAACTGCTTGCGCTGCAGCCGGGCGAGGCCCCGGTAGAAATGAGAGAGGGCGTGAAGCGAATCGCGTTCGATGGCGAGACCGAAGACTCGCGCCGCGTCGTCGTAGCGCTTCTCGTCCAGGTACATTCGGCCGAGCTCGAGATGGCGGTCGCGGCCGGCGCGATCGACCCTGGTCTCCATCCTGTCCTGATCGGCGCAGCCGGAGAGTAGTGCGCTTGCCAGGGCGATCGCAGCGCCTAAACTCTTTGTGTTCAGATACGTAAATGCCATTGTATAATTAGCTTATGGGTCTTCCCGCGCGCTGTCAAAAAGGAGGCGCTGGCGGTTCTGGGAGCGCTCGGCTAGAGGGTGTTGTGGCGTTGATGGGTGTCCTGGCCGGCCTGGGTTGCAGCCCGGGCCAGATCGAGCTGGAGGCCGACGGTGCCTATCACGTCCATCCCGGGCAGCAGATTCAGGCTGCCCTGGAGCTGGCCGCGGCCGACTCGCTGCACAAGACCGTCAAGGTGCACGCCGGCATCTACCGGCCGCAGCGGCCGGGCCAGGCGATGATCTGGTTCAATGCGCGCCATGACGGAATTGTCCTCGAGGCGGTGGGCGAGGTGGTGCTCACCGCGGCCAACCCGGAGATCGCCGATCCCGAGGCCGACTCCTACCCGGCGGTGGTCAACCACGTGGTCTACCTGGGAGACGGGATCTCGCGGCGGACGGTGCTGCGGGGTTTCACGATCACCGGGGCCAATAACTTCGTCACCCGCTCCGACGAGCCGGTCAACATTCAGCCGCACTCCGGCAACGTGGTGTGGAAGAAAGGGATGTTCTTTTACACCGACGGCGGCGGGATCAAGATCTTCGGGCGTTCGTACCCGACGATCGAGCGGGTCGAGGTTTACGATAACTACACTAGTCCCTGCGGGGGCGGTGTCTCGATCGAGCACCGCGGGTTCAAAGAGGAGGCGGTGCTCTTCCGGGACTGCATCTTCCGCGACAACCGCTGCCAGGTGACCGGGTCGGCGGTAGACGTGCTGACCGGCAGCTACGCCATTCTCGAGAACTGCCTCTTCATCGGCAACGTGTCCAACACCGACATCGACTTCATTGGGCGGCGCGACGGCTACGAGTACAACGTCGAGCACGGCTCCGGGGCGCTAACGGTGTTTCCCGATTCAAGAGTTGAGGTGAGGCGCTGCACCTTCACGGACAACTGGAACGGTGCCGACGACAAGGGTGAGGGCAGCCTCTACGTCGATTCGATCTTCTGGCACAACGTCAAGGCTGGAGGTATCGCCAAGGGAGAACGCTACGAGCTGGACATTCTCGACGGCAGCGGCGTCAGGGCCTGCTTCCTGAACGGCGCGATCGTCGATCTGCGCGGCGCCATCGATCGGGAGGCGAACCAGTTCGGGGCTCCTGACCCGGCGTTCGACGAGCGCTTCGTGCCCCAGGCGCCCGGCTACGCGGGCATTGGCTACCGTCCGTCCGCGTTCGACTGAGGCCGCCGTCAGCAGCCATATGGGCACCAGCTCGTCGCGATGCCCATGGGACAGTGGAGAGCCCTGGAACGAGCGGTTCAAGCTAGTAGCCGGTCAATTTCAGTAGTAGTAGAAGGCGTAGAGCATCGAGGCCCCGCCGATGCCCACGCAGGTCCCCAGGATCAGCCCGATGAAGACCGGCAGGGTCTTCCGGTAGACGTGCACTCCCCCGTAGCGCAGCACGATCATCTTGATCAGCCAGGCCAGAAACATGCCGAACCAATCGATGCTGACGGTATTGGTCAGGGCGACGGCCAGTCCCACCGGGTGCAGCGGCCAGCCGGCGAAGCGGTAGTTGGCCAGGGCCACCAGGGCGGCCAGCCCGGCGCCGATGAGCATGAACAGCGCCGCGATCGGGCGGGCGGCGTAGGGATTGGCTATGGTGCTCGCCGCCCACTCCCAATGGTAGCGCGGCGAGCTCACGAAGTACCAGCCGAAGCCGTCTATCAGGCCGTGCCGGTAACCCATATAGATGTAGCAGACCATGGTAGTGACCAGTCCGACGACCATGGCGCTGGTTAGGAAGAAGATCAGTTTGCGCCCGCTGATCTTCAGCTTCACGTCTTCGCACACCTTGAAGGCGTGGGCCAGTGTGCCCATGAGGAAGAGCTGGATGTCAGCCGTCCAGACCATGTGCAGGCCGAGGGCGCCGATGCCGCGCTGCCCGACCAGATTGGTGCCGACCAAGTTGGTGAACAGGGGAGGAATCGAGCTGGCCGCCCGTAGCCGGCCGATGCCGGTCTGCGCCAGCAGGCGGGCGGTGCCGAAGAAGACCAGCAGCGCCAGGATGAGGAAGAGCACGCTCCAGATCAGCCCCAGGCCGGTTGCGTAGATGAAGCCGGCCATGTAGACCAGCCCTACCAGTCCAAAGATAGCGGCCCAGCGCGGGCTTATCAGGTTGGCTTCCGACTCCGGTTCGCCGCTGACGATGTGGCGCCACTGCCGCCGGATGAAGTCGCGGGAGAGCCAGAGTGAGAATACGACGATGAAGATCAGGGAGCCGATCTGCTGATGCGACAGCAGCACGTCGCCCATGTGAGGCTGTGCCGGCAGCGGGGTGACGACGCCGAGGAAGTTGATGATCCCGGCCTCGAGCTTGACCAGCAGGTGGAAGAGCCAGACGCTGAGCAGGACGTTGAGATTGACGAGGTAGCTCAGACCCACCACGAGCAGGTCGATGTTGCAGCCGAAGTTGACTCCGATGCGGGTGAGCTGGATGCTGAAGCTGGGCAGGGAGAAGGAGGTTACGATCTCGAAGTCGAAGACCTGGTCGAGGGCGTTCACCGTCGGGAACACCCAGGCGAAGAAGAAGCCGGCCCACAGCAGCCTGCTCTTGAGAATGCTCTGCACCGGGTTGTCGAGGCTCTCCAGGAGCATGTTCGGCACCACCGCCAGGGGATAAACCAGGCGCTCCTGGTTTGACCACTGGTAGTGCATCAGGGCGATGAAAGAGACGCTGACCATGTAGAAGGCCATCATGAAAAGGCCCCAGTGCAGCAGCATCCCGGTCCAGACGCTCCAGTCGATCGGGGTGTCCGGACCGACGCCCTGGAACAGGTCGGTGATGGCATTCAGGTCGGGTGGCACCGCCCAGACCGGCACGTGCGACCAGAGCAGGTCGCTCCAGTTATTCTCGGGTGTGGCGAAGTAATAGACGCCGGTCAGCAGCGGCAGGAAGTAGCCGCCGAAGCCCATCGCCGGCAGCACCGTGACCACCATCAGGCCAGCGTAGATGAGGGCGAAGTTGGTCGGGGACAGCTTCAGCACCGGACTCAGCAGGCGCAGCCCCAGGCTGATCACCACCAGCCAGAAGATCAGGAAGATGACGCCGACGGTGTTGAAGTGATCCGAGAGACCGGTGTAGCTGCCGTAGAGGACGTAGGTGCGGATGCTGACGAAGGTCAGGAAGACGCTGAAGATCAGGACCAGGCAATAGGAAAGTAGGGTCCCGGTGGGGTTGCGATCGGCGGTGGGCATGGGTTTCGACGAACGGGGCCGATCCCCGATTTGTCAACGCGAGGCAGCCTTCCACTCCCTCAGCGTGTGGCGGGCCCAGGGCTCGTCCGGGTCGGTCTCGAGGGCGCGGGCGAAGGCGGCGGCGGCGCCTGGTCCGTCTTTTCGTTCCAGCGCGATCACGCCGGCGACGGTCTCGTTGCGCGCCTGCATGCGGCGGGAGAGCCGCTGCCGCAGGCCGGGATCGGCTCTCGTCAGGACGGCCTCCGCCTGCCCGGCCAGGTGGGGCTGGATGGTCTCGAGCGCCACGATGCCGCGCCCAGTGCGGGCGCGGGTGCGGTCGGTGAAGCTGATGAAGGGGTGGTCGTCGGTGTTGGTGGCGCCTTCGCCAGCGCCGGCGAAGGCGGTTAAGGCCTCCTCTGCAAGGGCCAGCGAGCTGAGAAACGAGACGGGATCTCCGAGATCGACGAGGGCCAGGGGTTCCGCGATCGCCGGTTTCGCCAGCCGGGCGCGCAGCCGCTCGACGTCGATGCGCAGGGGACCTGGGGTCCCCATGAGGATGGTGTACTCCCGGGTCAGCCAGATCGAGGCGTGCGGGAAGACCGCGTTGAAGGTGCGCAGGATCATCCGGAAATCCGCGGCAGAGAGGCCGTGCAGGGGCAGCCACTGGCAGAGGATGCCGCCCTCCTCGAGCCGGCTGCGGCAGAGGCGGTAGAACTCCTCGGTGTAGAGCACCCAGCTGTCGGCGGTGCCCGGGTGGGTGGCGTCGCCGATAATGACGTCGTAGCGCCGGTCGGTGCGCAGCACGTGGTTCCTGCCGTCCTCGGCGATCAGCTCGATGCCGGGACGGTCCAGCCGGTTGTAGATGCGGTCGTTGTGATCGGCGAAGAAGCCGGCGGCACCGATTACGCCGGGCACGACCTCGGCGCAGTCGAGTCGTTGCGGCTCGTGACGGGCCGCTGATGCCAGCGAGATGCCGCCGCCGAAGGCGATCACCAGCACCTCGTCGGGTTGATCGTGCAGGAGCATGGGCAGGTTGCCGAGCAGGCGGAAGGTCTGCAGCGAGGCGTAGTCGGTGGGCACCTCGCCGCCGCCGTTGACCTTGAGCAGGCGCTTGCCGTCGCGGTACTCGTGCACGGTGACCGTGCCTTCCGCAGTCTCGTGCAGGTAGGGCATGCGGCTGCCCGGCTCGGACCAGGCGAAGAGGGAGGCGAGGAAGTCGGCCGGCAGCAGCAGGGCCACGACCAAAATCGGCACGCCGGCCACGCCGAACGTGACGAGCCGGCGGACGGAGCTGAGCGTCCGGTCGGCGGTAAGTAGCACCAGGCCGAGCACCAGGTTGAGCGCAGCTAGGGCGACGATGCTGGCCTGGGTTCCCAGGGCCGGGATCAGGACGAAGCCGCCGGCGAAGGCTCCGAAGATGGCGCCGAGGGTGTTGAAGCCGTAGACGTCGCCGATCCGCCGGCCGAGACTGCCCATGCGGGTGACGTGCATGCGCCCGACGAGGGGAAACAGCAGGCCCATCAGGAAGGTGGGCAGGAGCATAACCCCGAAGGCGACGGCGAAGAGCTTGAAGACATGCTCTCCCCAGGTCACCGAGCTGTAGATCGTTGGGAGCAGGTACGGGATGGCACCGAAGGCGGAGATCGAGAGAAGGCCGAACAGCGCCAGTAGCAGCTCGATGATCGCGAAACTCGACAGCGGGTTGCGAATGCGCCCGGCCAATCGCGCTCCGACCGCACTGCCGCCGGCGATACCGAGCAGAAAGGCGACCAGGATCGTGCTGAGGCTCTGCGCTGTGGCGCTGCGGGTGATCATGGCGATCACCCGCGCCCACACCACCTCGTAGCCGAGAGCGGCGAACCCGGAAAGAGCGAAAGCCGCCAGTACGAGCGTGGTGGGCACCGCCGGTCGGTCTTCATCGCCGATGTCGGCTGCGGATTCAGCGGCGGGAGTCGGGGCTGTTGCCTCAGCAGCGCCCTCGGGAGTTCGGCTCAACCACCAGGCAACGGCTGCGATCAGCAGGTTCGCACCAGCGGCAGCGTAGGTGGTGGCCGTCACGCCCAGGTGCTCGAGCAGGAGGAAAGCGGCGGCGAAGCAGCCGGCGGCGGCGCCTAGGGTGTTGACCGCGTAGAGGCCGCCGACACGCCAGCCCACCTGGTTGATGCCGCGCACGGCGGACCGGGTCAGGGCCGGCAGCGTTGCCCCCATCATCGTCGTCGGGATCAGCAGGACGACGAAGCAGAGCAGGAAGCGGACCAGGGAGAAGAGATACCGATCGTCCCCAACGAAGCGGTAGATCAGCGTGTATACCTCGTCGAGGTAGGCGAGGATGTAGGGGAATACCAGGGCGAACAGGGCGATGCCCAGTTCGAGAATCGCGTAGAGCCGCAGGCTGTTGCGGTAGCGGTCCGCGACGCGGCCGAAGTAGAAGGCGCCCAGCGCCAGGCCAGCCATGAAGGCGGTGAGGACGGTGCTCACCGCGTAGACGCCGGTGCCGAAAACTGGTACCAGCATCCGCGCCCAGACAATCTCGTAGGTAAGCGTGCAGGCTCCGGAAAAGAAGAAGAGGCCAAGCACGATCAGCTGAGTCGCGGTGGTCACAATCGGAGATGCCTGACGGTTTCGTTGACGGCGGCGGGGTGGGGAGCACAAATTAGCGGTTTGCACGGGCGCTGCAACTGAGCCGGAGCGGGCTCGTCCGCGGTGACTCCCGACTACCTGACGCAAACGAGCCAAGTGCAGCCTCGGCATCCGTGAAATACCTGACTGGCCTTAAGAGCCGGAGAAGCTGGTTCTCTCTAGCCGCCGCCCAGTACTTCCGCATCGTCGAGCCGTGGCGGGCGCTGCGCGTGACCCGGCCTCTGCCCATCTGGAACGACGAGCAGCGCCCGCGGGCGTACGAGATCGTCGCCCGCTACATGGGGCCGCCCGAGGAGGAGGGCGGGGGCGGTTACTTCGGCAAGCGCTTCGCGTGGAAGGACAGACGCGCTGAAGAGCCGCGCTGCTTCCTGAAATGGCGTCGGCGCGAGCCCTGGTCGATCGGCGAAGGCTTCGATGAGGTGCGCTCCTTCTTCGGCAACGATCTGGCCGAGCCCCTGATCGACTTCACCCGGCGTGAGCTACAGATCCTGGACGAGGAGGGCTGTCCCTACACCCTGGTCGAGCTCTACGTTTTTCGCGTGCCGCCCGGACTCAGGGGTAACTTCCAGGAGGGTCACTCCCATCAGTTCAGCCCGTTCGTCACGCTGTTCAAAATGGAGGAGGGGCCGTCGACGCGGCTGCGCCCCGACGGCATGGGCTATTGGTACCCGCCGGAGTCGCTGGCCTCTTTCGACAGCAGCCATGCCCTGCGGTTTACCTACACCTGGCACGCCGGCCCCCTGCCGACTGAGGATGTGCGCTTCGGCATCGTTCTGAACGCCCGCGTGTACACCGGTGAGGACCTCGCCAAGCAGTCAGTTACCGGCTGAGCCGGGCATGGTGCGGAACTTCGCCCGGGATCCCGCATCCAAGGGCTGGTGGTTCCGCCAGGCGTCTGTGGGCTTTTTAGAGATCCCGGCTTAAGTTCCAGTTTCGCAGGTTTGTTGGCGCCGGCGCCTACCGTCGCCCGTTTCCAGTCAGATCTCACAGAAGGAGCCGGTGATCACATGATCGCAGCCAGCCTTGCATTTCTTGTTGTCCTCCTGCACTGGACCGCCGGTCCGGCGAATGCAGCCGGCGATGGGTCGCAGCTGGCCATCCCGGAAGAGATCATGGCGCCGCCCTGGCTGGAAGAGCGCGCCAGGGAGCAACTGGCGACCCGCGATGGGCTCGCCACCTTTACCGGCTTCTCCCTCGTCGACCGCGTCGCAGAGAGCGGCATCACCTTCGCGCACCGGATCGTCGACGACGCCGGCCGCAACTGGAAGCCCAACCATTACGACCACGGCAACGCCATCGCCATCGCCGATGTGGACGGCGACGGCCGCGAAGACGTCTACTTCATCACCCAGGTGGGCGACAACGAGCTCTGGCGCAACCAGGGCGGAGGCCGTTTCGAGCAGTTGGCCGCAGCCGGCGTCGGCGTCGGCGACCGGATCAGCGTCGCCGCCTCGTTCGCCGACATCGACAACGACGGCGACGCCGACCTCTACGTCACCGCCGTTCGCGATGGCAACCTGCTTTTCGAGAACGACGGCAAGGGTGGCTTCACCGACATTACCGATGCCTCGGGGCTCGGGCACCGGGGACATTCATCTGCCGCCGTGTTTTTCGACTACAACCGGGACGGCCTGCTCGACCTGTTTCTGACCAACGTCGGCCAGTACACCCACAGGCGGGAGGCGGTGCCGATCGTCGGCTTCTCCCATCACGAGGATGCCGGCGACTACCGCTACTACGTGGGTTTCGAGGATGCCTTCGACGGCCACCTGAAGCCGCTGCGCACCGAGAAGAGCCTGCTGTTCGAGAATAAGGGCGGCAACGTCTTCGCTGACGTCACGGCCCAGTGCCGCCTGCAGGATACCGGCTGGTCCGGGGACGCGGTGCCGATCGACGTCAACGAGGACGGCTGGATCGATCTCTACACGCTCAACATGCAGGGGCACGACGAGTACTTCGAGAACCAGGGTGGGGAGCACTTCGTCAAGAAGAGCCGCGACGTCTTCCCCAACACGCCGTGGGGCTCGATGGGGATCCAGGTCTTCGACTTCGACAACAACGGGCACATGGATATCTACATCACCGACATGCACTCGGACATGAGCGAGAAGGTCGGGGTCGAGCGGGAGAAGATGAAGTCGCGGATGCAATGGGCCGAGAGCGTGCTGCGCAGCGGTGGGCTGAGCATCTACGGCAACGCCTTCTACCGCAACGGTGGTGGCGGCGCCTTCACGGAAGTGTCGGATCAGGTCGGCGCCGAGAACTACTGGCCCTGGGGCCTGAGCGCCGGCGATCTGAACGCCGACGGTTTCCAGGACGCCTTCCTGACCTCGAGCATGAACTTCCGCTTCCGCTATGGGGTGAACTCCCTGCTGCTTAACGAGGGGGGCGAGCGCTTCGTCGACGCCGAGTTCATCCTGGGCGTCGAGCCGCGGCGTGGCAATCGCACCGCCAAGCCCTGGTTCGAGCTGGACTGCGGCGGTGCCGATGCCCAGCGGTCGGAGTGCGAAGGCCGGGACGGCCGGCTGGTAGTGTGGGGAGCGCTGGGCAGCCGCTCGTCGGCGATCTTCGACCTGGACGACGACGGCGATCTGGACATCGTCACCGGCGAGTTCAACGACGGACCGATGGTGCTGGTCAGCGACTTGAGCGAGAAAGCGCCGGCGCTGAACTACCTCAAGGTGGCGCTGACCGGCAGCCGCTCCAACCGCGACGGGCTGGGCGCCCGGGTGGAGGTGGTGGCCGGCGAGGCGCGCTACGCCCAGATCCACGACGGCCAGTCCGGTTACCTGGCCCAGAGCAGCGGCAGCCTCTACTTCGGGCTCGGCGCCGCCAGCCAGGTCGACGCGGTCAACGTCTCCTGGCCCTCGGGACAGCGGCAGACCGTGACCGGTCCGCTGGCGGCGAACAGGCTGCTGGAGATCGCCGAGCCGGAGTAATCAGTCCGCCGGGGGGCCGAAGCCGGTGGCGACGATGCCCCGGCCGCGGACCACCGTGATCAGCTGATTTGCCGCTACATCCCGCACCAATTCGGTCTCGCCGTTGGGCCAGCGGATCTCGACCTGCGCGACTGCCTGCCGCGCGCCGAGGCCGAAGTGCAGGCGCAGGTCGTCCTGTGACAGGTAGCTGGCGCCGGCCCGCACCTCGCGCACCTGGAGGCGCTCGGCGGCGGCGACGGTCACCCGCGCCCCGATCGCCTGCCGGTTTGCTCCTTCTTCCCGCAAACTCACCATCAGCCAGTTCTTCCGGTTGCCGCCCTCGTTGCGCAAGAGCGTGGGCGGCGCATCCAGGTTGACGATCACGATATCCTGGTCGCCGTCGTCGTCGAAGTCGCCGAAAGCGGAGCCACGGCTCGACTCGACCACCTGGAGGCCAGGTCCGGCGGTGGCGGTGACCTCGGAAAAGCGCCGGCCGGCATTCTCGAACAGCTGGTTGGTCTGCGCGAAGGTGGTGCCGATCGGGTGCTGGTCCACCGCGGGATAGACGTGGCCGTTGGCGACGAACAGGTCGTCGTCGCCGTCGTTGTCGTAGTCGAAGAAGCCGGCGCCCCAGCCCAGGTACCTGTGGCTCGGTGCCCCGATGCCGGCGGCGAAGCTGGCGTCGAGGAAGAAGCCGCGGCCGGTGTTTCTGTAGAGGGTATTGTTGTCGTAGGAGAAGTTGGTGACGAACAGATCGACAGCCCCATCGCCGTCGTAGTCGCCGGCGGCCACGCCCATGCTCGCCTGCTCGATCCCGTTCTCGCTGTAGGCGGTGGAGGAGACGGCGCCGGCCTCGCGGAAATGCCCGCCGCCGTTGAGGTAGAGCAGGTTCGGCGTGGCGTCGTTGGCGACGTAGAGGTCGACGTCCCCGTCGTTGTCGTAGTCGCCGCTGACCGCCTGGTAGCCGTAATACTCGACCTCTAGCAATCCGGCCGCGGTGCTGGCCTCTTCAAAACGCCAGCCACCTGCCGCCCCGAGATTCCGGTAGTAGGCGTCCCGGGCGCCGGCCAGACCCAGCGGTCCGCAGAACACGTCGAGGCCGCGCCAGCGGCAGAAGTTCTCGTTCTCCGGAACGAAGTCCGGGTCGAAGTCGATGTAGTTGGAGACGTAGAGATCCAGGTCACCGTCGCGGTCGAAGTCGGCGAACGAGCTGCCCATACTCCAGCCCGGGTGGTCGACCCCGGCGGCGGCGGCCACGTCGGCGAACCTGCCGCCGCGATTCCTGTAAAGGGCGTTGGGACCGTAGTTGGTCAGGTAGAGGTCGATGTGTCCGTCGCCATCGTAGTCGGCGGTGGTGCTCCCCATGCTCCAGCCCATGTGGTCGACGCCGGCCTCGGCGGCAACTTCGGCGAAGCGCCAGTCCCGGTCGTTGCGGTAGAGGGCGGCGCGCGGCTCCTTGCCGGCCGGGAAGCCGCCCAGGCGGGAGCCATTGACGGCGAAGATGTCGACGTCCCCATCGTTGTCGTAGTCGAAGACGGCCGCGCCTCCCGTGCTGCTCTCGACGATGTGCTCCTTGGCCGGGGTGCCGGAGACAGTGCGGACGTCGAGTCCGGCCTGGCGGGCGACGTCGACTAACTGTGGGCGGGCGGGGAGCGGATCCTGAGCCAGCCCCGACCCGGCCAACGGGCCGCACAACAGGAAGAGGAGCGGAAAACCGAGCCGGCGGCGCGGCGCGCTCATGGTGCGAACCCGAGCTTGAATGGCGGATGGTCGAACAGGACCAGCGCCTCGTCACCCTCCACGATCTCGATGCTGGAGTCCAGCGGCACCTCCTCGAATACCTGTAGCCTGCCGCTGGTCGGCCAGAAGACCTCGAGTCGGGTGATGGCGTCGGCCCGGCCGAGCCCGATGGTCTGGCGCAGCGGGTTGCTGCCGAAAGTGCCGCCGCTGTTGACGTGCTTGTAGACGTTGCGGCGACTGCCGTCGACCTCCACCTCGACGCGGATGCGGGCGCCGATGGCGGAGCGGTTCGACTGCACGCCGACCAGCCTCACGGTGACCCAGTGATTGCCGAAGCCGGGGTTCTCCAGCAGGCTGTCGGCAAAGCCGTCACCCGGGTAGGCGCCCCCCATCTGCTCGAAGACGTCCTGGTCGCCGTCGTGGTCCAGGTCGGCGAAGACGATGCCGTGGCCCTTCTGCAGGTTGCCGAAGCCGCTGGCGGTGGTGACGTCGACGAAACGCTTCCCACCCTGGTTGAGGTAGAGCACGTTGGGCATCAGGTCCTCGTAATGCACGTCGCCGGTTCCCAGGTAAAAGTCGGGGAAGCCGTCGCCGTCGATGTCGCCGAAGTTGGAGCCCATCGGCGTGGTCGGGCGAACCAGGTTGCAGTCGCGGGCGACGTCGGTGAAGCCGCCGTCGCCGTCGCCGCGGTAGAGGCTGGCCAACTCCACCTCGTACGGCAGGCCCAGGTGGGAGGCGGTCAGGTGCTCGATGCCGGCGGCGTAGGAGAAGACCATCAGGTCGAGGGTGCCGTCGTTGTCGTAGTCCCAGAACCAGGCCGGGAAGCTCGACTTCGGCCCCACCAGGCCCAGGTCGGGTGCGACGTCGACGAAGGTGCCATTCCGGTTGTTGCGGTAGAGCCGGTTGAAGCCGTTGAGGTTGGAGACGAACAGATCGGGGTACCTGTCGCCGTCGTAGTCGCCCCAGACGGCCGCCTTGGCGAAGCGGTAGTTGCGTACGCCCGCCTCCTGGGCGACATCGACGAAGGTGCCGTTCCCCTCGTTGCGGAACAGCTGGCTCGGCGCGCTGAGCTCTTCCGTATTCTCGTTGCCGACGAACAGGTCCAGGTCGCCGTCGTTGTCGTAATCGCCCCAGGCGCCGGTCTGGGTCGGGTAGTGGACGGCGCCGAGGCCGGCGGCGAAGGTGACGTCGGTGAAGCGGCCGGTGCCGTCGTTGCGCAGCAGCGAGTTCGGGTGCCGGCCGCCGCGACCCCCCCAGGCGCCGCGCAACACCAGGAGGTCGCCGTCCCCGTCGTTGTCGTAGTCGGCCTGGACCATGTTGAGGCCGCCCAGCATGCCGGTGAGCCCGGCCGCTGTGGTGCGCTCGGTGAAGGTACCGTCGCCGTTGTTGCGGAAGTAGCGGGTCTGACCGGAGGTGTTCCAGGTGGAGACGACGAGGTCGAGGAAACCGTCCCCGTCGAAGTCGTCGGTTACCGCGCCCCCGGAGTTGCCGAAGGTGTCCAGGCCCAGTTCGGTGGCGATGTTGTCAAAGCGGGGGAACTTGGTCTCCGAGTCGAAAGCGGACGGGGGGATCAGGTAGGTTTCCGGCACCCCCTCCGGGTGCTCACCCAGGGTCATGTAGGCGATGTTGAGCAGCCAGCGGGCGCCCAGGTGCAGCGGCGCGTCCGGGCGCGTGGACCGCAGCGCTTCGGTGAAGTACTCGACAGCACCGCGGGAGCCCTCTTCCATACGGTGGACGCCGCCCGCCCGGATCGGGAAGACGCAGGCGTCAGCGGTGTAGCGCAGGCAGCAATTCTCGGTCTCCCCCAGACGCAGGTAGGCCAGGCCAAGACGGAAGCTGATCTCGGACATTGAGCCGGCCGCATCCGGGTTGGCGAGGCTGATCTCGCGGGCGCGGGTCAGTTGGGTGATGGCTTCGCGCTCTCTCCCGAGGTAGAGTTCGGCCATGCCGAGCTGGAAGTGCAGCCCCGCGCGGTGGCGGTCCGGTGCCTCTTTCGGCAGGGCAGCGAGCTGACTGCGGAAGCGCCGGGCGCGGGCGTCTCCGAGGTACGGATGCTGGCGTTTGGCCGTGTCGGCGATCTGCGCCAGCTCGCGGATCATCCGCGCGTGCGATCCCCGCGCATCCGCCGCGGAGAAACCGCCGTCGGCCGCTGTCGCATGCGGTGCCGTGATTGCGAGGTTCAGGAGGGCGAGCCCGAGCGCGGCGGGCCGCAGAAGAGACATTGAGGTCCTGGTGCGGTGGCAGAGGGTCACTCATATCATCCACATTTACACGCTCGAGGCAAACCCTATCTTACGCCGCACGCAGCGGACTTCTTGGAGAACAACAGATGAAATACCGGACTCTCGGCCGCAGCGGCGCCGAGGTGAGCGCGGTGAGCCTCGGCGGCGCCTATCTGGGCGGCGAAGACGCCGACCGCGCCCAGGAGAACGCCTGCGCCGTCGTCGACCGGGCGCTGGAGCTAGGTGTCAACTACATCGACACGGCACCTCTCTACGGTGACAGCGAGAAGCTGCTGGGAGGGGCGCTGGCCGGCGAGACGCGGCCCTTCTATCTCTCCACCAAGGTCGGTTTCGATCCGCAGGATTTCGACTACAGCCACGACGCGGTCCTGTGGAGCCTCGAGCGCAGCCTGAAGCGCCTCGGCGTCCCCAGGCTCTTCGGGGCGCAGCTCCACGAGGTGAACCTGGCCGGGTGGGAGCGGATCATGAAACCGGGCGGTGGCCTGGAGGGACTGCGGGCGGCGCAGAAACGGGGGTTGTGCGAGATCATCGGAGTGACCGGCCGGGCCATTCCGCTGCTGACGCGGCTGGCGGCCACCGGCGAGTTCGACCTGCTGCTGTTCTACCACGACTACCATCCGGCAAAGCAGCTGGCGACCGAGGAACTGCTGCCCGCCGCGGCCGCCAACGGGATGGGCGTGGTCGCCGCCACGGTTCTGGCCGGCGGCCTCTATGTCGGCGGCGAGCCCCAGGAGAAGGCGCTGGGCAACATTGCCGAGCAGGACGGGGAGGAAGCAAGGGAGCGGGCCGAAGCGGTGCTGGCGAAGCTGGCGGCGGAGAGCGGCACGCTCCCGCAGAAGGCCTTCCGCTACGTGCTGGGCGACGACCGCGTCAGTACCGTGGCCAATGGTCCGTCGACGATTGCCCACATCGAGGAGATGGCGGCGGCCGCCGAGATGGGGCCGCTCGAGTATTTCACCGCCGACTGAGCAGTGGTTGCGGCCATGATAGACGCCCACACTCACCTGATGCAGGACGTGCACGATGGCGAGCGGTTGCCGAGATCAGTGGGCGACATCCCCGGACTCGATCTGGGCGAGCTGCTGGCCGGCATGGACCGGGTGGGGCTGAGCCATGTCGTCACCCTGTCGCAGGAGATGACGCGGGTGCGCGACCAGTGGCTGGGCTCCAACGAGCTCGCCGCCGACTTGCAGGCTCGCAGCGGCGGTCGGCTGCTGGCCCTGGCCAGCTTCGAACCGATCACGCCTGACAACCGCTTCAACGACCGGCGCTTCGGCCAGGTCCGGGAAATGGTGCAATCGCGGGCGGTGACCGGTCTGCTGATCACCCCGCCCTACGGCCACTTCGAGCTTAACGACCGCCGCGCCTATCCATTCTATCAACTGGCTGCCGAAGCCGAGGTGCCGGTCTTCGTGCACCTGGTGCACCACGCCGAGGATCCGGGCCGAGCGAATCCGGCGCCTGGCGGCGGGCCGGCCTACGCCACGCGGCTGTGGCGGCTGGAACAGGTGGCCGCCGACTTTCCGCAGCTGCGCTTCAACATCGAGCACATGGCCGATCCGTGGATGGAGGATCTGCTGGCGATCATGCCCCACTGCGGCAATGTCTGGACCGACATCACGAAGATCACCGCTCGCCCGGGGATCGCCGCCTGGCTGCATCTGGCGCGGGAGCAGGGCTTTCTCGACCGCGTCTTCTGGGGTACCGACTACGTCGGCACCGACATCGACGAGTACCTGGAATGGGTCACCAGTGGAATCGACTGGACCCGGAACCAGCTCGCCGGCCGGATGGCCGATGCCGGCTTCGCGCCGCTGGGCGAGGTGGAGATCGACGGCCTGCTGCGGGGTAACGCCGGCAGATTCCTGGGGTCTTTGCTAACTGGCGGAGCAGCGGAGTGAGGAGATGAAGGCATGGCCGATCCCGGCCAGGTAGCACGCCTGCGCCAGAGTGTGGCGAGGTGGAACCAGTGGCGCCGGCGGCACCCGGCTGCCGCGATCGATCTGCGGGAGGCCGACCTGTGTGGCGCCGATCTGCGCGGCGCCGATCTGCGGGAGGCCGATCTGCGCGGCGCCACCATGCACTGGGTGAACCTGGAAGCCGGCGCCGCGGACGCCCATGCGCTGCAGTCGGCGGCGATCGCGGCGACGCTGAGGGGGGTTCGGGAGGTGCTCGCCGGCCGGTCGGATGCCGGGTCAGTGCCACCAGCACAGGCGGATAGAGCGGATGGCGGTACTGCCGCTCTCCCGCCGGATGGTGCCGCCGACCTGTCCGGGGCGCAGCTGGCCGGTGTCGACCTGGTCTGGACCAATCTGCGCGGCGTGGACTTCACGGGCGCGGACATGCGGCGGGCGAACCTGGCCGGCGCCCGCCTGGAAGGCGCCGTGCTGACCCGGGCCTGGCTGGAGGGGGCCAACCTGAGCGATGCCAATCTCACCGGAGCGGTGACCGCGGGTGCCGATTTCACCGGCGTTCGTTCAGCGGGCGCCAGAGGGTTGGTCGCGGACTGACTGCCAATCGATGGCCGGAAGCGCCCGAACGAGGCGACGGCTGACGGTGTGGATCGGCTTCAGCGCGGAGCGCTGCGCCGCCCGCTGCGGCTGGTTCGGGTAACATCTTCGGGGACGTGGCTGCGCGGCAACATGGTACATCTCAGTTCGCGTAAGGATGAGCGGCGACCACCGCAGGATTGAGTGAAAAGCCCAGGCCGGGACGGTCCGGAATGGCCAGCCGGCCGTTCTCGACGGTCTCCCTGGGCTCGATGAGATCGGCCCGCCAGGGAACCTGGCCCCAGGCGTATTCGAGAATCTGGAAGTCAGGGTGGGCGGCCATGAGTTGGACGTGGGCGGCGACGGTGATGGGGCCGAAGGGTCCGTGGGGTGAGGTTTCGAGGCGGTGCGCCGAGGCGGCTTGGGCCACCCGGTAGAGCTCGCGAATGCCGCCGACAATCGTGACGTCGGGCATTACCACGTCCATCATGCGGTGGCGCAGGGCCGGCTCGAAGCCGGCGGCGCGCATGAAGCGCTCGCCGCCGGCGATGGTGGCGCTGGTTGCCTTCCTGACGGCGAGGTAGCCCTCCACGTCGTCCTCTTCCACCGGCTCCTCCAGCCAGTAGAGATTCAGCGCGTCGAGGGTTCGGGCGATGCGCAGGCCTTCCTCGCGGGTAAAGATGCCGTAACAGTCCACGAGCAGGTCGACGTCGGGCCCGATGGCGGCGCGGACGGCGCGGGCGCACTCGATGCCGTTGGCGATGTCGCCCTCCCGATCGGCGGCGAAGCGGCGGTTTGAGAAGGGAGCGATCTTGATGGCGTCGAAGCCTTCTGCGACGGCGCGGGTAGCGTTGCCAGCGAATTCCTCCGGGGTGGAGTGAACCAGGATCCGGCTGATGTTGGCATACAGTCGGATCTGGTCGCGGCAGCGGGCGCCGAGCAGCTCGTAGATCGGACAGCCTTCAGCCTGGGCGTGGAGATCCCACAGGGCCTGCTCGACGGCGCTGAGGGCGTGAACTGACGGACGGTCGCCAACGCTGACCGGCAGGCGGTCGAGGATGGCGTCGATCCGGCGCGGGTCGTCGCCGGCGATCTGTGTGGCGATCTGCCCGATGGCTTCGAGGCATTTCCGGCGGTCAGCCGATGGGTTCAGCTCGCCGAGGCCGGTGAGGCCGCGAGCGGTGTGGACCTGGACGAAGACCCAGCTGCCGTCTTTGTTGACCTCGACGCCGTGGTGCTCGACGCGGGTAATTTTCAAGGTGTCTCCCGGCTTTACAGTTGTCGTTGGTGTGGCATTGCAAACTACTGGACCGAAGCAGCCCTCTCAACGGTGCTGTCGGCTGCCGGCGTTTGCGTCCTCAGGCGTTCCATCTATTCTTGATCCCTCCGCAACCAGCGCGGCGGTCGCAGAGCGGGCCGCGGTCCGAGTCAAGCAAGGAGACGAGACTTGAAAATCACCTCTATCGGCGCCGTTCTCCTCCAACCGATCGGTTGGGTTCTGGTCAAGGTGCGCACCGACGACGGCCTGGTGGGCATCGGCGAAGCCTACCACGGCGCGGGCGTCCACCACATTGCCGTCGATCCGAGGCTGACCGAGCGTGCCTTGATCGGCAAGGACCCCCGCAACGTCGACCGCCTCTTCCGCGACATGCGGGGTTCGATGTCGGCTTCCGGCTTCTATCAGGGTGCCGTGATGAGCGCGATCAGCGGGATCGAGATGGCGCTGTGGGACATCACCGGCCAGGCCTGCGGTGTGCCGATCTGGCAACTGCTGGGCGGGCGCTTCCGCGACAGGATCCGCATCTACAACGACTGCCACGAAGGAGAGGACGACTCGCCCGCATCGTGGGTCGAGAAGGCGCTCTACGTGCAGGGCCGCGGCTTCGACGCCATCAAGTTTGACATCGACCCGCGTCCCACCCGGCGCGACGATTACAACCGCTGCATCCGCAACAGCGACATCGCTTACTATATCGAGTGCGTGACCGCGGTGCGCGAGGCGCTCGACCCGGACACCGACCTGCTGATCGACGCCCACTGGTTCTACGCGCCGGCCGACATCCTCAAGGTGGCCTACGCCTTCGAGGAGCTGAACCTGATGTGGCTCGAGGACCCCATTCCACCCGAGAACGTGGCGGCGATGGCCAAGTTCAAGGAGGCCACCCGCACGCCGATCTGCACCGGCGAGAACTTCTACACCCGCCACGGCTTCCGGGAGCTGGTCGAGACGCAGGCGGCCGACATCATCTCGCCCGACCTGGCCAAGGCGGGCGGGCTGCTCGAAGGCAAGAAAATTGCCGATATGGCCGACCTGTACTACATCCCGATGTCGCCGCACAACATCTGCGGGCCGATCGGCACGGTGGCTTCCGCCCACGTCTGCGGCGCCGCCGAAAATTTCGAGGTGCTCGAGTTCCACCACCTCGACAACGACCTGTGGAACGACCTGACGGTAGAGGACGACCTGATTGTCGACGGGTATATGGATCTGCCGGTGACCCCCGGTCTGGGAGTGACGCTGAACGAAGAGGTCGCGCGCGCCGCAACGAAGGAAAACCTGGGTTTCTTCGACTAGGGCGCCGGTAAGGAAGCAACCTTGTTTTTCGCCGCAACGACGCCTATAGCGGTTCTGCGGCGGGAGCGGATGTCTCCCTCCAGCCGTTGTCGGCTACCGTAAAGGGAGAGTTCGAATAACTACCTCTGGGAGAGGATGGGACATGGCTGCGACGCCCGAACTGCTGGCTGCTGGATTGCACTTCCCCGAGGGGCCGCGCTGGCGGCAGGACCGGGATATCGGAAAACAGGGCGGCAGCGGCCGGCTGTGGTTCTCTGACGTCCTGGCTGGCCGCGTGATGACCTGCGACTTGGACGGCAACCTGGAGACTGTGGTCGAGGTACCCGAGATGCCATCGGGGCTGGGCTGGCTGCCCGATGGCACGCTGCTGGTGGTGTCCTGCGCGGACGGCAAGCTCAAGGCGCTGCGCAATGGCGAGCTGGTCGAGTACGCCGACCTGGTCGGTCTCAACGGGCTCAACTGGAACGACATGGTCGTCGACAGTCAGGGCCGCGCCTACATCGGCAGCTGGGCTCCTGGCCTGGACGAAGCGAAGATCCCGGGACCGGGGAATATGAGCCCGTTCAGTCACCTGGCGCTGGTCGAGCCCGCGGACGACGGCACGGGAAAGGGCCGTCTGGTAGCCGATCGAATGACCTTCCCCAACGGACCCGCCGTGTCACCCGATGGCAGAACGCTGATCGTGGCAGAGTCGTTCGGCTTCCGCCTCACCGCCTTCGACATCGAGGAGAACGGTGCTCTGAGCAACCGCCGCATCTTCGCCGACCTCGGCGTGCCCACCGACGGGATCTGCCTGGACGCAGAGGGCTGCGTCTGGGTGGCGGCGATCTACTACGAGTACGGCGGCAGCGGCGGCTACCTGCGGGTGCGGGACGGGGGCGAGGTGGTGGACCGCATCGACGTGGAGGGGTTCGGACCTTACGCGTGCACCCTGGGCGGGGAGGAAATGCGCACCTTGTTCATGTGCGAGTCCGCAGTGCTGGGACTGGACCGGCATCCGGGCGATGGCCGACTCATGGTGGCGCGGGTGGAGGTGCCGGGAACGGGGTCGCCCTGAGGTGGTGCAGAATTATGGTGCCGACGTATCGCCCCCGATTACTCCCCGAAGCCGAAGAACCATTGGGTCGTGCCGGCTGACGAGAGCAGGAGTGACCAGCCTCGGTCGACGGCCCCCCAGAATCCCCCCGCTTCCTCGTAAAGCTCGTAACGCGTCGCGCCCGAATCGTCGGCGATCGGCGTGACACCCTGCCCAAACCGCAGCTCGAGCCCCTCCAGATCCTCGGCCTCGCCGCAGGCACCTGCGTCCTCGTAGACAGTCAGCTCTCCCAGCTCGAATTTCCAGGCGAAAGAGCAGGAGGCGCAGGTCTCGAGAACCATCGCATCCCTGACCTCGTAGGACAAATCGCAGGCCGCCCCGGTGCCCACGTCGCGCTCGTAGCGCACGCGCCCCTTGCCCGACTCGATGTCGAGGACGCCTGACCAGGCGCTGCGGTCGCCGCAGCCCCAGCATGAACAGCCGCTACAGGGAGGACTGCCCTTGCGACGCACGAAGAGGCCCACCGAGTCCACGGAGGCTGAACCGAACAGGCCGATCCCGTTCTCGACGTGGAACAAGGGGCGCTGGAATCCCTGGCCGGCTTCCCCGGCGTCGCGCTCCGCGTCGACGTTGTCGGTGCGCACGAGGTCGAACCAGTTGCGATCGACCGCGAAGAGCCTGATCCGCTGCCGGCCGGCGTATTGGATACCGTCCCAGGGCAGGTAGAGGGCGCCGTCGTGCAGGCGCAGCGGTCGTGAGGTCCCGGAGCGCTCCAGTTCGTAGTCGTCCTCGTCGATCAGGTCGCTGTCGAACAGCAGGGGGCTGGCCGCCTCGAGGTTGTCGAAGGCAAACTGGAAGGAGGCGGGCGCTCCGCCCATCTGTACGCGAACCTCGAGGGCGCCGATGGCGAACTCGAGCTGGTTCTCGGGGATCTCGTAGACCGCGTCGCCCACCTCTGAAAACAGCCGCAGCGCCTTCAACTCTTCCAGATCGTCGTCGAGCAGGACGAATTCCGAGATGCGCATGCGCGGTGGCGTCGTGGTCGAAGCCCGCACAATCGGTTTTTCCGGGACCTCGACGCTGAGCTCGTAAGCCGTTGACGGCTGCACCGACGGTGCAGCCGGCGGCGGCTGATAGCGGCCGGCTACAGCCGGGTCCGGGGTGTACACGTAGGAACTCTCACCCTCGCGAATGGTGACGCGCGCTCCACTCAAGGCAGTGGTCTCCGCCGAATAGGCGCGACCGGGAGCGA
>CAYWBJ010000336.1:0-5891 GCA_964456165.1 uncultured Gemmatimonadaceae bacterium
CCATCGTTGAACCACAATCTCCCACGCTTCGGCTGCTTGGTGGGCACCTTTAGCCCCTCCTGACGCCAAAGCCGCTCCACACGCTTGTGGGTCACCCCCCAGCCATCAGCAAGGCCGTGATCCTCCGGTAACCATACCGTCCGTAATGCCTTGCCAGAGACGATGTTGGCGGTCAGGAGGACCTCATCATCTCCCAACCTGGGCGTGTATCGCTGCGTGCGCCTGACCTGTCCCAGCACGCGACACGCCGGACGCTCCGAGACTGCCAGGGTCTTACGCACAGGCCCGACCGCCTCCCTGCGCCGCGTCGGGCCCAGAAGTTTCCCTGGACGGCTTCTTTCAATATCAAGTTGCCAGAGCCTGGTCAGCCGCCAGACGCTTCAGGCGGCCGTTCTCCTGTTCCCGCTCTTTCAAACGATGGACTTGGGCAACTTCCATGCCGCCGTATTCCTTGTGCCACGAGAATAGGTCTGTTCGCTGACACCGAGATGACGAGCAGCCTCGATGATCGTCTGGCCCTCAGATATCAGAATTTCCCCCTGTCGGAGATGGCCGATAATCTGCTCAGCGGTGTACCGTTTCCTGGCCAAAGGGCTCCCCTTTCTACGTCCAGACCTAACTTTTGGATTGGGAACGTTCTATGGGGGTAGGTCAGGGGGTATTCCCGCAGGAAGGGGTGTCGGTCTGGCGCGGGGTGCCGATATAGAGAACATACAATGGACCGGGAGGCTCAGAGAGTCCTGACTGCAGCACCTCGAGTTCGAGCTACTATAGGCGTTCTCGAGGCTGAGGTCCCGATCGTCGGGCAGTTAAAGCATTCGCAGGGACGGCTTGGTAACAAGGAGGTTACCATTGAACCTGAGAATCGAACCCGAATGGGTGCGCACGAACGACGCTCTCACCAAGGAGAAGCGCCGGTGGAACCGCCGCCGTCGTCGACTGCGGAGTGAGGAGGTCGATGAGGATGCGCGCCGGCGGTCGACCGTCGATGATTTGACCGTCGACCTGGTGGCCTGAACGCGGCCACACGAGTTGCGCAGAAAGCCCCGGGATCCTTCCGGGGCTTTCTGCGTTCTGGGGGACAGCGGCACACTTTTTGTTGATGCCAGACGAAGGTGTGGTTCGGTAGCTACCAGTGGAAATCAACCTACACAACCATGTAGTGGAGGGGAGCCTGGGCAGGGTGTTGGAGGCCGCGGGCAGGGAACTGCTCAACTTCATTTACCCGGCTCGTTGTCTTGGCTGTCAGACAGAGCTGAACACGTCGGACCAGGACCTCTGCGGCGCTTGCTGGGGACAGATCGCGCGGCCGCCGCCAGCGCGCTGCCGGCGCTGCTCCGCGCCAGTGGAGTGGCAGTGCCGGGACTGCGACAATTGCAGCGGCTGGGAGCCGGTCTTCGAGCGCGCCCTCGTTTTGGCGCCCTTCAAGGGGGCGATGCAGGCGGCCATTCACGCGCTTAAATACCAGCACCAGTTGCGGCTGGGCCGCGCCCTGGGCCTTTGTCTGGCCGATGTGGCCGACTTCCAGGAGGTCTGGAAGCGTGTCGATCTCCTGGTTCCGGTGCCGCTGCATGCCGCGCGCCGGCGCGAGCGCGGGTACAATCAGAGCGCGCTGATCGCCGCCGGGCTGGCGGCTGGCAGCGGCAGGCCCGTCGACCAGCGAATTCTGCGACGGCGGCTGCCGACGCGGCAGCAGGCCAAGCTTGAAGCGGAGCAGCGTCGGCTCAATCTGGTCGACGCGTTTACTGCCCGCGCCGTCCCTGGGTGTGTGGGACTAGTCGACGACGTGATGACGACGGGTGCCACCTTGGACGCCGCCGCCGCCGCGCTCAAAGCTGCCGGCTGCCCGCGGGTTGTGGCGATCGCCGCGGCCAGCCCCTTCGTCCAGATGCGCTAGTGCGCCGCTGAGGAAGCTGCCTTGAGGTTTCGGTGTCGGGGATGCGGCGGCGAATTACAATGTTGGTTTCTTGACGGCACACTAACCGCCGCTTGGCTCTGTCATCAACTACCGTACATTCCCACGTGACAGCTTACTATGCCACTGGCGCCATGCCGAAGAAATCTGTAGCTGATGTCGACTGGGCGGGCCGGCGAGCCTTGGTCCGCGTCGACTTCAACGTGCCGCTGGACGATGGATCGGTCGCCGACGACACCCGAATCCGCGGTGCGTTGCCGACGCTGCTTCACCTGCTGGAGGGTGGGGCCGCTCTGATCTTGATGTCCCATCTGGGGAGGCCCAAGGGCAGATCGTCTCCTGGCTTGTCTCTTGCACCCGCCGCCCGCCAGCTCGAAGAGCTGCTGCAGCGGGAAGTGCGGATGGCTCCCGACTGCGTCGGAGGCGAAGTCGAGAGAATGGCGGCCGAAATGCGGGGAGGAGAGGTTCTGCTGCTGGAGAATCTGCGCTTCCATCTGGAGGAGGAGGCCAACGATCCCGACTTCGCCCGCCGCCTGGCCGCTCTGGGCGACGCCTACGTCAACGACGCTTTCGGCACGGCCCATCGCGCCCACGCCTCTACTGAGGGCGTTGCCCAATACGTCGGCACGGCAGTCAGCGGGTTGCTGATGCAGAGGGAGATCGCCTACCTCGCCGATGCGCTGTCAGCCCCTGCCAGACCCTACCTTGCGATCATGGGAGGCGCCAAGATCTCGGGTAAGGTCGAGGTCATCGAACACCTGCTCGACCGCGTCGATGGACTGCTGATCGGGGGGGGCATGCAGTTTACTTTCTTACGGGCCCAGGGACTGGAGATCGGCGATTCGCTGCTGGAGGAGGAAACCGTGGATACGGCCGCAACCGTCCTCGCCGCCGCTGCGGCCAAGCAGGTGGACCTGCTGTTGCCCACGGATACGGTGGCCGCCGACCGTTTTGCGGCCGACGCCGCGACCAGGGTGGTGGAGGTAGCCGGCCTCAGCGCGGGCTGGCAGGGACTCGATATCGGCCCGGAAACGCGGGCGCTGTTTGCGTCGCGGATCGCTGCGGCCGGCACCGTAGTCTGGAACGGGCCGCTCGGCGTCTGCGAGCTGGCGCCCTTCGCGGCCGGCACGGCCGCGGTGGCAGAGGCGGTTGCGGCCGCCACCGATGCGGGCGCGGTTACCATCATCGGCGGCGGCGATACGGCGGCTGCCGTGCGACAGGCTGGCTGTGACCAGCGGATGCGCCACATTTCGACCGGCGGGGGCGCATCGCTGGAGTGCCTGGCCGGCCGGGAGCTGCCCGGCGTGGCAGCTCTGGATGAAGTCGAGTAGTGGTATGACGGGACGGCGGCGGCTGGTCGTGGCCAATTGGAAGATGCACAAGGGACCCGGAGAGGCCGCTGCGCTGGCCACTGCGGTTGCCGCCCGGCTCGCCGGCCTCGCCGCTGCGGCTGGCGCTCCGGAGGTTGTGCTATGCCCGCCATCCATCAGCTTTATCGAGGTCTGTAACGCGTTGTTGGACAGCGATATACAGGTTGGATCCCAAAACGCTCACTGGGAGGTAGAGGGTGCTTTCACGGGGGAGATCTCACCCTCCATGATCTTGACCGCGGGGGGGACCCATACTATATTAGGCCACTCTGAACGGCGGCAGCTCTTCGCCGAATCAGACGCCATGGTCAACCTCAGGCTGCGGGCCGCCATGGCGGTAGGCTTGGCTCCGATCCTCTGTTGCGGCGAAAGCCTCGAGCAGCGCGAGAGCGGCGAGTTCGCCGGATACATCCTGGGGCAGATCGATGCTGCACTCGCGGATGTCGAAGGCGATGCTGTTCACGGCGTGACCTTGGCCTACGAACCGATCTGGGCGATCGGCACGGGCGTGACCGCCTCGGCGTCGCAGGCTCAGGAGGTTCACCGGCTGATCCGTCTCGCACTGGCCAAACGGATAGGCGCTGACGCCGCAGCGCACGTGCGCATTCTTTACGGCGGCAGCATCAAGCCCGAAAACGCTGGCGAGTTATTCGCACAGGAAGACATCGACGGCGGGCTCGTCGGCGGTGCCTCTCTCGATCCCGATTCCTTTGCAGCGATAGTAGCTGCGGGCGGTTAAAATGGAAATAATCGTAAGCATCATCCACGTTGTCATATGCCTGCTGCTTATCGTCGCAGTGCTCATGCAGGCGGGCAAAGGCGGTGGCCTGGCGGGTGCGCTGGGTGGCGGCCTGAGTTCCAGCTCCGTGCTCGGCGGGCGCACGGCGACCACTTTTCTTACCAAGACTACAGCGGTTCTCGCTGGCGTCTTCATGGTGCTCTGTCTGCTGCAGTCGATAACCTATGAGGCTCCGGCTGCCAACGACGGGACGACGGCTACTGAGCGGATGCTCGAACAGAGCGGCGAGCCGCCGCTGCCACCGGCCTTCAGCGAGGGATTCCTGGAGGAGGAACCGGCTGCCGAGGAATCACCCGTGGTCGAGAGCGCCCCGGCAGTTGAGGAGGCCGAGCCGGCCGGCGAATAGATCGGGCTTCATCGTGCCGAAGTGGTGAAACTGGTAGACGCGCTGTCTTGAGGGGGCAGTGCCTTCGGGCGTAGGGGTTCGAGTCCCCTCTTCGGCACCAGTAATAAAAACAAGGGCTTACGCTGAACGAGTATTTCGTCAGCGTAAGCCCTTTCTCTGTGGGTCTCCATAAAGTCTCCATCGGTTTTCCCCCGATTGCTTGGTCGAAGTTGCCTCCCCGGTTTGCTCTGAGTATACCTGTGTGCCTGCTCAATTGTACAGGCACATAAAAGGTCGAAGCGATATGGACCGGTATGCTATAGCGAATTCCGAGCTCTTCCATGAGGTAGGATTCTCCGAGTGTTTCATGTCGACTTGGATTCCATTCCTGGCATCCGGCCTCCGAAATCATGTAGTGCAAGCCCACGCCAATCATCGCCATTCGTCGATGGTCAAATCGGCTCTGTCCAAGGAGTGGCACGAACGGGAAGTGATCAGACGCCGGGCTCGTTCGATAGGATGTAGACCTTCGGTCGTCCGTCTCACCGAAGAGCAGTCTCGCTTTCTGGAGGAGTGGTCGGTGGCGTGCGAACATGAGGAAGCGGCGAGAATCTTGATGGCGACCTTAAAATCCGTTGGGCGTCAAAGCCCGTGCCGGTTCGAGTCCGGCCCTCGGCACCAACCAAAAGGAGAATCCGGGATCGGTAGCAGACCCCTCGGGTTTGCTTTCAGGAGCGTTTCCCCGGTTGGTTTCACCAATATCTGTTCGATGTTCTCTTCCAAGACGCTCCGCCGCTCCTGAGGCGTCCCGCTCTCCAGCAGGCACCTGAATCCCTTCAGCGCTTCGTGGACCTCCTGCTCTGTGGGGAGCGCTTCTGTGTCTGGCCGAACGCTGCGCAGCTCTTCCAAGTCGTGCTCGAGGGCAGCCTTCCGGGATTCACTCCGCTCGAGCTCGGCTTGCAACGAGGCCGTGATTCCCGTCGCTTTGACGGCTTCCACGAGGTTGCGAATCTCTTTTTCGACCTTGCGCAGTGCCTTCTCGGCCCCTTCTACCACCCTCGTCTTCTCGCCGTCGGGCTGCGTCCAGTTATCGCGAACGTCCTGAACGAGCTCCTGAACGTTGTCCTTGGTCAGGATTTGATTCTGGAGCAGATCCAGGACGGCGCCCTCGATCCTTTTCAGGGGAAGGGAGGTGCTGTTGGCGCATACGCTGTTCCCCCGGCGCTGGTGGTACCCGCACCGGTAGTAGGCGTACTTGCCGGTTTTCCGACCCCTGGGTGAGTGCGCGATGTAGTTTCCGCCGCACTCCTCGCACTTCAAAAAACCCGATAACAAGTATTTAGAGTAAGGCGTACGATCTCCGCCTTTGTTCGCGCGGAAGCGCTCTTTTCGCTTCTTGGCCGCCTCCACGGTGTCCCATAGGTCGTCGTCGACGATGGCGACATGGGCGTCCTTCGTGATGACCCACTCCAATCGTGGTCG
>CAYWBJ010000337.1:0-1787 GCA_964456165.1 uncultured Gemmatimonadaceae bacterium
ACGGGGCTGGTTGGCGCCGGCAAGTTTGGTTCGATGTTTCTCGCGCAAGTTCCAGGCACCGCCGGCCTTGAGGTGACCTGGATCGCGGATCTCGATCCGCAGCGTGCCCGCGATGCCTGCACGAACGTCGGCTGGTCAAACGAGCAGATCGCCCGCTGCCAATTTTCGGCCGATGCCGAAACATTGATCGCCGAGGCAAAGGTCGATGTCGTCGTCGAAGCCACGGGAGATCCCATCGCCGGCATCCGCCATGCCCGTCAGGCCATACGCCAGGGACGCCACCTCGTCATGGTCAATGTGGAAGCCGATGTTCTCGCCGGCCCGCTGCTCGCGGCGGAAGCCCGCCAGGCCGGCCTGGTCTATTCCATGGCCTACGGGGATCAGCCCGCGCTGATTTGCGAACTCGTTGACTGGGCCCGCTCCGCGGGCTTCCAGGTGATCGCAGCAGGAAAGGGAACCAAATACCTGCCGTCGTATCACGGTTCCACCCCTGACGCCGTCTGGGGGCACTATGGGTTGACGCCGGATGCCGCAGCCGAAGCCGGCATGAATCCGCAGATGTTCAATTCATTCCTCGATGGTACGAAGTCCGCGATCGAGATGGCTGCGGTCTCGAATGCGACAGGACTGGAACCTGCCCCCGATGGCCTCCTCTTTCCCCCGTGCGGCACCGACGACCTCTCACAGGTCCTCCGACCGCCGGAGGCAGGTGGCTGCCTCCACCACCGGGGTCAGGTCGAGGTCGTCTCGTCCCTGGAACGGGACGGCCGGCCGGTCTATCGGGATCTCCGCTGGGGTGTCTATGTCGTCTTCGAGGCACCTACGGCCTACAGCGCAGCCTGCTTCACGCAGTACGGTCTACAGACGGACGACTCTGGCCGCTATGCCTCTCTCTACAAGCCCTTTCATCTCATCGGCCTGGAGCTCGGCATCTCGGTCCTGAACGCCGCACTACGCGGCGAACCGACAGGATGCACAAGCGGCTTTCACGCCGACGTCGCTGCCGTCGCCAAACGCCCGCTCCTCGCCGGTCAGCAATTGGATGGTGAGGGGGGACACTGCGTTTGGGGCCGCCTCATGCCGGCAAGCCTCTCCCTCCGTCGAGGAGCCCTCCCGATCGGTTTGGCGCACGGAATCACCGTCGTCCGTAACATCGGCGCGGGAGAGGTTCTCTGCTGGTCTGACGTCGACATTGACGAAACCCACGACGCACTCCGGGTACGACGCGACATGGAAGCGGGTGCCGCCCCAGAGTCCCAACCGAAGTCCAACTACCGCTAGCCCCTTCAACGCTCTTCGCTCCGTCCCTCCCCGTGCGACATCTCCCAAGCCGCCGCCACACGCCAAGACACAACCGCTGAGCGGCCGAACTTCCGACCCTCTGTCTTTCTGCGCTCTATGACGCACTTCACAGAAGTTCTGTGAGGTGCGTCATCGCGGACCTCCTCGCGACTGCCTACACTGACACCATCGGACACGGATCAACCGTGACCGCAAGCAGCGGGGCAACAAGAGCGCTCCCGAACAGCAAGAAGGACAGACTCGTGAACCCACCGTTTTCCGTCAATTCTTCCTCTCTCACCTCGGCTCGACTTTCTGCTGCCGTGAGTTGCTTTGTTCTCGAACGTGCGTGCGGCCATGCACTCGCCGGCCGGGTCGCACGCGAAGCCGATTTGAACACCAAATTGAAACTCGGAAGCCAACCCTACGAACATCTGCGTCGGGCCGATTCCTTACGTACATATCTCATCTCCAATGCCTTCATCGGCCCGGCGAGATTTGAACAC
>CAYWBJ010000338.1:0-1649 GCA_964456165.1 uncultured Gemmatimonadaceae bacterium
CGGCGACGTGGACGGGGACGGCCGGATCGAGCTGGCAGTCACCGGGTGGGAGAACGGCCAGGGCCTGCGGTGCCTCGACGCGGCCACCGGACAGCAGCGATGGGACTGGCCGCTGGAGGGCAATCCGACGGTGCCGGTCTACTCGGCCGACATCGACTCCGACGGCCGCGACGAGTTCCTGCTCTCGAGCGGAACCGTGCTGCACGCCGTCGGAGAGCGGGATGGAGAACCGCAGCCGTTGTGGCAGCTCGAGCTTCCGGCCCAACCGGGTGATCTGGCCCTGGCCGATGTCGACGGTGACGGGGCGATCGAGATTCTCTTCATTGGCGATGATTCCGCACTCTATTGCCTGGACACGGCAACGGCGGGGGAAGGGAACTGACGACATGAAGCCGAACAGAAAGGAACTGTCGGCCCGCGGTGGCACCGCGCTGGCCTGGATGGTGCTGGCCATCCTGGTTTGCCAGGATACCGCGCCGGCGCGGGCCGGGCAGTGGCTGCAGCTGCGCGGCGACAGGCAGATGAGCGGGCGGGCGACAGGCGTCGGGAACATGGGCGCGTCCGGACCGGTGGAAGCCTGGCGCTTCGACATTGCAGCGTGGGAGGGTTTCATCGCCGTAGACTCCGGTCGGGAGCCGCGGCGGATTGACCTGCCGTTCCCGGACCAGGTCGACCTCGGCCAGGTCGGCGACGGCCGGCCCTGGACTGTGGGCGCTCAGGCCTTTGACCTGAGCGGAGAAGGCACCCTGACGACAATGCCGGCGAGCAACGTCTTCAAGGTCGCTAAGATTCTGGAGGACGTAGAAGGGCTGCAGCGGTTCGAGATGGGCGACTCCTTCAGTGACGGCGGCACGGAACCCCAGAAGGGTAAGCTCATCGCCTACGATGGCGGCGAGGCCCGGGTGGTCTGGGAGACCGAGGAGTTTCGCGACACCTGGGGGCCCAGCGTCGTGGTCGTCGACGCCGATGCCGACGGACAGCTGGACCTGGCGGTGGCCACCCACTACCGGATTCTGGTGTTCGACGGGGCAACCGGCGCGACGAAGATGCAGCTCCAGTACCACGGTTTTCGCAACTACGGCTGGTTCGGCGCCGCCAACATCGACGACGATCCGTATCCTGAGTTCGCGGTGATCGCCGACTTCCAGATGCACGCCGAAGTGATCGACAACGACGGCAGCAACCTGTCGGTCAACTGGCTGCGGGAGATTCAGACCGAGACCGCTCAGTCGACCAAGATCGTGCGTCCCGGGCCGCTGAACCTAGTGAACGTGGACGGCGAGGGCAGCCTCGACGTCGCCTACGGTATCTACAACGATGCTGGTGACGGCCGCTGGCACGTGGTGGTGATCGACGCAATCACCGGTCATACCCGGCACGATATCGCGGGCCGCTACCTGCATGGGATGGCCGACCTGAACGGCGACGGCCAGGTGGAGCTGCTCGTGTCAGAGGTGGCTGGGGAAGCACTGCCCACCTACGCGCCGCGCGAGGGCTGGACGCTGGCAGGCGACGAGCTGCTGGTCCGCTGGCAGCTGCCGTACGGGCGCTACAGCACCCGCCAGCTTACCTCGTTGCCGCCGAACATCAACACTGGGGCGGCCGACGGCCGGCGCACGGTAGCGACCGGTGACGCCGACGCCGACGGG
>CAYWBJ010000339.1:0-31524 GCA_964456165.1 uncultured Gemmatimonadaceae bacterium
ATCTCGTCCAAATCGCGCGACGGTCCGTTGGATACCATGCCGACACATCCGAGCACCTGCAGTGCCGTGGCCATGTTGCCGCCGGCCAACCCCACCTTGCCGGCGATATCGGCTGGGTAGTTCTGCTGGATCACCAGGATAGACGGGCTCGGAGCCGCGTCGATAGCGTCGAAGACGTCCATCATCGTCAGCCGCTCGTAGTCCGGGTCGGGCAGGCCGACCACGGCCGTCACCGCGTAGCCGGCGCTGGCGCCCAGCTCCGGGTAGATGCACCTGATCGAGTGGTCAGTGTACCAGTTGATGGTCCAGGGGTTGTACAGGCCGAGGCAGAGTGGGTTCTTGGGATAGGTAGCGACCACGTTGGTGACCGAGGGCGTGTCGTACTTGGTCAGTTCCTGCAGAATCTTTGCGGTCATGGTCTGGTCCTCATTGGAGTGGGTACAGCGTTACCGCAGCGAGGTTTCCACGCTGCCATTCGCAATATCGGGGGCGGGCCCGGTCAGGACAACAGCGATCGACGCCCTGCCTCCCGGCCGAATCCGTGTCATCACGCCACTCACCCTGAATCTTCGCCCCTTTTTGGCCACTAGCAAACCCACCCCTTAGATTTCGTATCAGGCCCACAACACTCTTTCCCATGACACCCCGGCAACCTACATCCGCCCACGGCCCCTGTGCCACCGAACAAGCGGTCCGCACCCTCCTGCCGGACTGCATGCAACACGACCGCCACCGCATCCAGAACCAGCTCAAACGCCTAAAGCACAAGCGACGCCGCGGCCGCGCGGACCAGGATCCCGGCCGCAACCACCAACAGCTCGAGCGCATCCTGCAGCGGGTGCACGAGTCGGTGCGGCTGCGCCAGGAACGCGGCAACCGCCTGCCGGCGCTGCACTACCCCGGCGAGCTGCCGATCAGCGCCCGCAAGGACGAGATCCTCGCCGCGATCAGCGCCCACCCCGTCGTCATCGTCGCCGGCGAGACCGGCTCCGGCAAGAGCACCCAGCTACCCAAGATCTGCCTCGAGGCCGGGCGCGGCATCGGCGCCATGATCGCCTGCACGCAGCCGCGCCGCGTCGCCGCCACCTCCCTGTCCCATCGGTTGGCTGAAGAGCTGGAGGTGAACTGGGGCGAGGAAGTCGGCTGCAAGATCAGATTCGCCGACCGCACCCGACCGCACACCCTGATCAAGATGATGACCGACGGCATGCTGCTTGCCGAGATCCCGTCCGACCCGAACCTGAACCAGTACGACACTATCATCATCGACGAGGCCCACGAGCGCAGCCTCAACATCGACTTCCTGCTCGGCTACCTGCGCCTGCTGCGGCGGCGGCGGCCGGACTTGAAGATCATCATCACCTCAGCCACGATCGACACAAAGGCGTTCTCGAAAGCCTTCGACGACGCCCCGGTGATCGAGGTCTCCGGCCGCGTCTTCCCGGTCGAGGTCCGCTACTGGCCCCACGACGAGCTGCTCGAGGATGCGGGCGACTTCACCTACATCGACGCGGCGGTGGAGGCGGTGGAGCGGGTGTGCGCCGAGTCGGGGCAGGGTGACATGCTCGTCTTCATGCCCACCGAGAAGGACATCCGGGAGACCCAGAGCGCCCTGGTTGCCAACGACGCCGTGCGCACCGAGATCCTGCCGCTATTCGCGCGGCTGACCGCGGCCGAGCAACAGCGAGTGTTCGCGCCCCAGGGTCGGCGCCGCATCATCATCGCCACCAACATCGCCGAAACGTCGCTGACTATCCCTGGCATCCGCTACGTGATCGACACCGGCCTGGCTCGCATCAGCCGGTACAATCCGCGCACGCAGACCCAGCGGCTGCCGGTGGAGGCGGTGTCACAGAGCAGTGCCGAACAGCGCAAGGGACGTTGCGGCCGGCTCTCCGGCGGCATCTGCATCCGCCTCTACAGCGAGAGCGACCTGGAGGCGCGGCCACCCTTCACCCCGCCGGAGATCCAGCGCGCCAACCTGGCCGACGTCATCCTCCGCATGCTCGACCTGAGGATCGGCGACATCGAGCGTTTCCCTTTCGTTGAGCCGCCGACGCCGCAGGCCATCCACGGCGGCTTCGCCCTGCTGGAGGAACTCGGCGCCCTGGACGACGGGCACCACCTCACCAGCCTGGGCCGGGAGATGGCGCGCCTGCCGATCGCGCCCACCGTTTCCCGCATGATCCTGCAGGCGCGGGAAGAGCAGGCCCTGCGCGAGGTGCTAGTGATCGCCGCCGCCATCAGCATCCAGGATCCGCGCGAGCGCCCCCAGGACAAGCGGGACCAGGCCGACGAGGTCCACGCCCGCTTCCGCGATCCGGAATCGGACTTTCTCACCTTCCTCAAGATCTGGGACGCCTACCACGACCAGCTCGACGCGGTGCGGACCCAGAACCAGATGCGCAAGTTCTGCCGCAGTCACTTCCTCTCCTACAACCGCATGCGGGAGTGGCGCGACATCCACGGCCAACTCGAGCTGGCTCTGCGCGAGATCGGCGGATTCGCGCAGAGCCAGCAGCCGGCCGGCTTCGACGCGGTCCACCGCGCCCTGGTCACCGGACTGCTGAGCAATGTCGCCGAGAAGAAGGAGGTCAATTTCTACCAGGCCACCCGCAACCGCGAGGTCATGCTCTTCCCCGGCTCGGGCCTGTTCCAGAGCAGGATCGCCGGCGGGCGCAAGGCCGCCGCGGCGCGTCGGGTGGCGGCCGATCGCACCCCCGGCTGGATCGTCGCGGCCGAGATGGTGGAGACCTCACGGCTGTTCGCGCGCACCTGCGCCCGCATCGACGCGGCCTGGCTGGTCCAGCTGGGAGGTCATGTCTGCCGCCGCTCGTACGCCGATCCCGCCTGGGAGCCGCACTCGGGCCGGGTTCTGGTGCGGGAGACGATGGTCCTCTACGGTCTCCAGATCCTCTCCCACAAGGTGCCCTACCAGCGGGTCGACCCACAGCATGCCACCGAGATCTTCATCCGGGAAGGGTTGATGGGGGACGACGTGCTCAACACGCCGCATGCCTTCCTCGATCACAACCGCCGCCTCTACCACAAGCTGGCCACGTTCCAGACCCGGCTCCGCCGGTTGCGCCACTTCGACCTGGACGAGGCCGTGTACCGGTTCTACGCCAAGCGTCTCGAGGCAGTCTCGTCGCTCCACGACTTGAATCGGGTGATCGTGGAGCGCAGTAGCGGCAGCGGCGACTTTCTGCGCATGGGCGAGTCGGACATCCTGCCAGCGGACGACGCCGTCGACCTGAACGCTTTTCCCGACGTGTTGACCATTGACGGCGAGGAATTGGCGCTTGCCTACGCCTACCGGCCCGGCGACGAAAGCGACGGCATCACGTTGAAGATGCCCTATCGCCTGGTGGGCGCGATCCGGCCCGAGGTTCTCGAGTGGCTGGTTCCGGGCCTGCTCGAGGAAAAGGTGGCGCAGCTGCTGCGGACCCTGCCCAAGGCGCTGCGCAAGCAGCTGGTGCCCATACCCGACAGCGCCGCCCGTATCGCCGCAGCACTGAGGCCGACCCATCCATCCCTCCTCGAGTCTCTCGAGGCCCATCTGTGCGAACACCACCGCCTGCATATAAGCCGGGGCGACTGGAAGGTGGAGGAACTGCCCGAGCATCTGTCGATGCGCATCGAGGTGGAGGGCACTGAGGGCCAGACCGTGGCCTCAGGGCGCGAGCTGCCCCAGCTGGCTCGGCGGCTCGAACGGCACGACTCGCCCGCCGAGCTGGAAGCCTGGGACCGGGCGGCCGCCGCGTGGGAGCAGACCGGACTGACCAGCTGGAGCTTCGGCGACCTGCCGGAGCGGCTCGAGGTCACCGCCGTCGGCGGCATCCCGGTCTTCGGTTTCCCCGGGCTGGCGGCGGCGGAAGAGAGCGTACAGCTCTGCCTGTTCAAGAGCCGGGATGAGGCGCAGATCAGCAGCCGCGCCGGGCTGGTGCGCCTGGGCGAGCTGGAATTGGTAGAGGACCTCAAGTGGCTCAGGCGCGAGCTTGTTCAGCTGGACGAGTTCAAAGAGCTGTCACGCCCGCTGGGGAGGCCACAACAGCTCCGCGATCAGGCCTTTGAGCACCTCAAGTGTTACCTGTTCGCCCGGGAAATTGCGCAACCGCTGACCGCGGCGGCCATCGCCGCCGTGCTGGAGCAGGCGCGCGAGCGCCTCAAAGGCCTCGCGCTGGCCTTTGTCGACCTCATCGAGGACCTGCTCCATGCCTACCAGGAGATTCGCCTGCACAGCCATCCGTATCGGGGCATGGAGGCGGACCTGCAACGGCTGATGCCCGGCGATTTCCTGATGCAGACCCCCTACGAGCAGCTGCGGCATCTGCATCGCTACCTCAAGGCGGTCCTGGTGCGCGCCGACCGAGCCCGCTCGGGTCCCGATAAGGATCACCGCAAGGCGACGGCGATTCAGCCTTTTCAGGCAGCTCTCGAGAGCTGCGCCGGAGAGGCCGGCGTCAGTTTCGAGCGCGAGATCGAGAAATACCGCTGGATGGTGGAGGAGTTCAGGGTATCCACCTTCGCTCAGGAGCTGGGAACGGCCTACCCGATCTCGGCCAAGAGACTCGAGCAGCAGCGGGCGAAACTTCCCCTCAATCGGTAGGAAACCACTTTTCCGCTTTTCCGCAGTGCTCGGGAAAGAGCGAGAGAGAGAGCGTTGAAAGATGCTCGGCGCGGTGGGAGCCTAGATCGGCACGACGGCCTGCAGCGTTCAGCTGAACAGCCGCATCTACCACGTCGAGCAGAACAAGCAGGAGGTGCGGGGATGCCTAACGGGCGCTCAGAACCTGGCCGTTTTCCTGCCGCAGCATATACGCCTCCTGTAGACCAAGAAGGTCAAGCATAGCAAGAAGAAGGCCCTGCTGGAGAAGAAACAGGCGGAGTTCAACGAAGAAGAGGCCAACCGCCGGCAGCGGACAGCCATACACAAGGTCACCTCAGACGTTCTTCGCCATCCAGGCGAAACACTTCTCGTAACCCACTCCGCCCACCGCTTCCGGCCCCTCGTACTCGGCAGTCCAGGCGCCTTCATAGCCCGCCTCTTTCAGGCACCTGACCGCCGTCGCCAAATCGATTTCTCCCTCGCCCAGCGCCGCACCCTGGTAGTCGGGGCGCGGATTGCGACCGTCCTTGAGGTGGGTGTGGAAGGTGTGGGGCGCGAGGATGCGGTAGTAGCGCTCGATGGTGGCAAGGTCGTGGCCGAACCAGCGGTAGTTCATCGTGTCCAGGTTCACGCCCAGACGAGGTGATCCCACCCGCTCAATCAGGCTCAGCTGCCAGTCGCCGTCGTTGGTGGCATCGCCGTGGTTGTCCAAGGCGATGCGGACGTCGAACTCGTCGGCGAACTCCACGGCCCGCAAAAACGCCTCCACCAGCATCCCGTCCCAGCGCTCCCGCGGTACTTTACCCTCGCGGTTCCAGCCGCCATCGGAGCGCAGCAGGTCGGTACCCAGAAGCGGTACGGCGCGGCAGAGGTTGCGGTAGCGCACCAGCTGCGCTCCCATGACGTCGGCGTCGTCCTGGATGAAGTCGTTCTGGGCCGAGACTGTCGCGACCTGGATGTCGTGGCGTTCGAGCTGTTGCGTGACGGTCTCGGCCGCCGCCTCGAGCGCGCCCTGGTCCGGGTCGCCCTGGCCCAGCAGAGCCTCGTCCCAGATGTCGCTGGCCCACAACTCGCAGTAGCGATAGCCGATCTCGCGGGCGCGGGCCAGGAAAGGCTCCAGGCCGTCGTAGCCGGGCCAGTTGTAGTGGATGACACCGAGCTTGGGAGCGGCCATGGCGCTACTCCACACCCAGGATTTCGATGTCGAACACCAGGGTGGCACCCGGCGGAATACCGGGGCGGCCACCGTCTCCGTAGGCCAGGTCGGAGGGGATGACGAGGATCCCGCGTCCGCCGACCCGCATCAGCGGTAACCCTTCCTGCCATCCCTTGACCACCTGTCCAAGCCCAAAGGTGATGGGATCCCCCCGATCGCGAGAGCTGTCGAACTGGGTGCCGTCAACCAGCGTGCCGGTGTAGTGAACTCTGACGCGATCCGTTGACTGTACCTGGGCTCCGGACCCTGAGACCAACTCCTTGTAGAGGATGCCAGACGCCGTCTTCATCGTCCCTTCCTCAGCGGCCATCTCGGCCAGGTAGGCAGCGCCTGCCGCCTTCTGCTCGGCGACGATCTCACTCTGGTACTGATTTGACAGCTCGTTGAGCCTGGGTCCGTAGACCTCCAGATCTACCTGGTGTGGCCGCTCCATCGCCACGTCCGCGAATCCCATCTTGACCATCTCTATCTGCCGCTCGTCCAAACGGCCGACGAAGTTGCCCAGCGCCTGGGACAACGCCAGGCCAAAGGCGTAGTAGAGGTTCTTCTCCTCCTCGGTCAGCGGCCCGGTGTTTACTGCCGGCGGCGCCGTGGAATCCTTTGCCGCCCGCTCGTACTGCTGGCCCAGCGCCTGCAGCTGCGGAATGTACTCCTGCCACTTCACCCGCTGCGGCTGTTGGGTGGCGACGTCCCCGACACCGTTGAGCGCCTCGGCCAGCATTGCCTCAGTCAGGTGGCCGGCGTAGTTGACCATGCCGCGGCCAACTGCCAGTCCCATGACGTAATACAGCTTGTCGTCTTCGCTCTCGATCACCGCCTGCGGGAGCGGGGCCGGCTCGCCGCCGCAGGCGATCAGGAGCGGACTAATCAGGAGCAGGGTTCGGCGCAATGCTGCTGTCATTGGATTCTCCCGAGTGCGGGTGGTGGCGCCGGCGCGGCCGGGACCGGTCGCGGCCGAGAAGTCAGCAGCGAAGGCGCCGGTACGCGGCGCGCTGGCCTGTGAGGGGCAGAGTCGGGCCGGCTTCGGTGGGATCAGGATCTGACCAAGTGCCGGTCGAAGGTACCGACCGAAGTTCGATCCAGCAAGCGGTTGATGCGGGTCAGTGCGCCCGGCCGTAATGAAGACGAAGCAGGTCCTGCCCGAAGTCATTGCTCAGGTCGCGCCACACCGTGTGGATGTGGTTTGCGTCGTTCTGGGTATTGTCGTACTCGGCGAGAAAGAGGGGACCCTGAACCCGGTAGTAGTGTCCCTTACCGCGCTCGGCCGGGCCCGCCCAGGCGAAGTGCACGGCGACCGCGCCGACCGATTCGATCCGCTCGCGCTCGGCGGCCGCCATGGACTCGGGCAGACGGCCGACGTAGGTGTCGATAATCGCATCCAGGATCTGCCGCTGCGCTCTCGTAAGCGCCCCGGCGGCGATGCCGGCCGCGGCCACGCGGTCGCCGACATAGGGCAGGTCGCGGGTGAGGATGTCGACCGGTGCATCCTCCTGGATCACCGCTTCGCGGCGCTGGTCGCCGTCGAGCGCCAACAGCAGCTCGCGCCCGAGGTCCTCCTCCTCCTTAAGGGCCCTGAGGCCGGCGCGCACACCGTGCAGGACCTGAGCCGGGTTGCTGCCGAAGAACAGGGGGGTCGCCGCCACGAAGCGACACCCCACAATCGTAAAGTTCAGGCTGATGTGGTGGCCTTCGAACCGCCACCCCCACGCCGCCTCGCCCGGGGTGCCGAAAATGCTGATGTAGTAGAGCTCGTTGTCGCGCTTGAATTTTCGGTCCGGTCCCTCGATCCGCCCCAGCAGCTCCTCGACCTCGATGATGAGGCGGGCCTTCTCCTCTCCCCGTTCGCTCAAACCGGCGGCCACCAGCGCCAGACAGAGGGTGCGCTGCGGTTCGTCCATCTCCTTGAGCGAAAGCCCCGGCCGCACCCGCGGGACGTAATGCCAGTTCTCCCGCTCGCCCGGCTCGTCGCCAAACTCCATGGCGGCGCGGGCACGCTGGTCTTGGTAGAGGGCGTCGAGGAGGGCGCCGGCGGCAGCGGTCATGCGCCCAGCCGCATCGCTGGGCCGGTATTGCGGAGAAACCGTCATCCCTGTTCCTCCTCGGCGGCTAGCCGGGCAGCCAGGTCATCGTGCAGATCGCTGGTCGTGTACTCAGCTTCCGGCGCGGCCACCGCCACCCGCAGAAACTCCAGCGGCTCCGCCGCGGCGTTGTAGATGCCATGGCCCTGGCCGATCCCCTGCCAAGTCACCGATCCGGGCTCGACGGCGAAGGTCTCGTCGGCCACCGTCATCCGCCCACGGCCACCCAGCACCACGAAAGACTCCTCGAGGGCATCGTGATAGTGATATCCAACCGAAGCGCCTGGCTCGAGCACGGCGTGGTCCAGGAAGGTCCAGGTGCTAGCGAAATCGCCCGGGCCCCAGATGTGGCGGGTGGCGATCCGACCACAGCCGCCGTGGATCGCCGGGCGCCAGTTCAAAGCATCGGCGTCCACCGCCTCAGCCCGGGTCTCGGTCGCCACCATCGGGCCGGTCAGTCCCACCTGGACGTGCAGCAGCCGCGCCCCCTCCGGGGCCTCGATGCCGGCCGGCGAGGCGGTGGCCATCAGCACCACAGCGGGACTCGCCACCCCGAAGTGGGCGCCGTTGTCGCGCAGCTGCACGGCGCCGTCCAAAAGGATGAAACCGTCCTCGCAGCCATCCACCTCGGCGTCCGGTGCCAGGCCGCTGCCCGGCGCCAGCTGCATCAGGTCGAACCGTTGCCACGGCGTGGTGAAGGTGCCTTCCGCCAGAATGGCGACGCCGGCAGGACCGGGCGCAAGGTCGTCGAGGTGAATGTGGTTCAAGAGGGCGTTATCGCTTGGAAGCTGGGGACCTAGAGCTTACAAGTTAGGCTACCATTCGGGTGACGCAATCGCCGGCCGCCGGACCGCTAGCCGGTTGTCGATTTGACATTGTCCCGGGCCCTTGTTCCTTATGGCCAGTGTCGCAGCACAGCAGCAGGTTGGCCATGGCCGGAATCGTCGAAGACATCTTCATCGCCCCCACTGGTGGCGCGCCGATGCGGCGGGTCCAACTGGTCCAGGCCGCGGCCGGCGCCGGCCTCACCGGCGACCGCTATCGCGACCGCACCGGCTACTGGACCAACGTGGACGAGTGCCAGGTCACCCTGATCGCGGCCGAGAGCCTGGAGGCGATCGCGGCCGCCGGAGCCATCGAGGTGGGGGAGGGGCAGCACCGGCGCAACATCATCACCCGCGGCGTCGACCTACACAGCCTGCAAGGCAAGCGTTTTGCCGTAGGTCGAGCCGTCTTTGAGTACGACCGGCCGCGGCCCCCCTGCGGCTACATCCAGGGGCTCACGCAGCGGGGCATGACCAAGGCGCTGGGCGGCGACCGCGGCGGTATCTGCGCCCGCGTCGTCGCCTCGGGCACCATCAGCCGCAACGATGCAATCGAGGTCCTCGCCGCCACACCGTAGGGAGAGAGAGTCCATGCATTTCACCCAGCAGCAGATCGATGCCTACCAAGACCGGGGATTCCTGCTCGGCCCGCGCGTCTTGTCCGACGAGCAGGTGGCAGTGTTAGTGGACCACATCGATGCCATCCTCGCCGAGCGTGTCGACTTCCCGGCCCATCTCAAGGGCGAGGCCACCGCGAAGATCGAGGCCAAACACCTGCCGTCGGTGAAGGTGGTCAACCTCTTCCGCCACGACGAGGTGTTCGCCCGGGTGTGGGACAACGTCGCCGTCGGCGGCCTGGCCAACGGCCTGATGCAGGAGCCAGTCCGCCTGTGGGAAGACCAAATGATCTACAAGCCGGCGTTCGACCAGGAGGCGGTGCTGGCCTGGCACCGCGACTACACTTTCTGGGACCACGTTGCCCCGGCCGACATGGGCACCTGCTGGATCGCCTTGGACAACGCCACCGTCGACAACGGCTGCATGCACGTGATTCCAGGCAGTCACAAGTGGGAGATGTCGTTCGTCCGCGACGACATGGACATCCACGATCCCGACTGGCTGCTCAAGCATCCCGACGTCCCCGCCGGCGCCGACCTGACGCCGGTCGCCTGCCCGGTGCCGGCCGGACACTGCCATTTCCACCACTGTAAGCTCTTTCACGGCTCCTACGGCAACCGCACCGACAACGCCCGCCGCTCCTACATCATGCACCTGATGCCAGGGCACACCTACCGGGTCGGCGGCAACTGGAACGAGCGCATGGGAGATGTCGAAGTGGTCGCCGTAGGCGAGGTGCTCCAAGGGCCCGACTACCCGGAACTGCCGGCGGCCGTGTGAGCCCGCCGCGCGACCGGCCGGGCGCGCGGCTGTGGTGGTGCAGCCTGCTGCACTTGGTCAACGACGGCTATCTCGAAAGCCTCACGCTCCTGCTGCCCTTCATCGCCCTCGACCTGAACCTGAGTTTCGCCGAGGCCGGGCTTTTGCGCGCCGCCAGCGAAGGCGCCATGGCGGCAACGCAGATACCGGCCGGCTTTCTCGCCGAGCGCTGCGGCGAGCTGATCGTGCTCGGGCTGGGCACCGGCTGGTACGGCCTGAGCTACCTGGGGATGACCGGGGCCGTCGGCTTCGTCACCGTCCTTCTCCTGCTGATCAGCGCCGGCGCCGGCGCCGGGGTCTACCATCCGGTCGGCACGGCCACCGTCGCCAACGCCTATCCCGATGGTACCGGCCGTGCGATCGGCCTGCTGAACTTTTCCGGCGACGTCGGCAAGGTCATCTTCCCCGCACTGGCCGGCATTCTGGTCGCCGCCGTCGGCTGGCGGGGAACTTTTGCCGGCATGGGCGGGCTCGGGTTGATCATAACTGCCCTGTTTCTGCTCTACTACCGGCACCATATACGCGAGCCCCACTACCGGCGGCGCGAGGAGCCAGGCGACGCCGGCTGGGGGATCCTGCTCCCCCGCCGCTTTGTGCGCTACACCGCCATCGGCCTGGTCGACGTGGTGGTGCGAACGGGCGCGGTGACATTCCTCGGGTTCCAGCTCCTCGCCGCCGGCACCGCCGCCGACCTCCTCGGCTGGATGATCTCGCTCCTGTTCGTCGGCGGCGCCCTCGGCAAGCTCCTATGCGGGCGGCTGGTCGACCGCTGGGGCGAGCGCGGCGTCATCCTGGCGACCGAGGCGATGACCATAGTCGGCTGCCTGCTGCTGCCTGCGCTGGAAGGCACGTGGCTGTTTCTGCTGTTTCTCCCCCTCTTCGGCTTCGCCCTCAACGGCACCTCCTCGGTCATCTACATCGGCCTAGCTCCGACCCTGTCCAGCAACCGCCGCGGCCGTGGCTACGCCGTATACTTCACGCTGAACTTCGCGGCGTCGGCCGCGGCGCCGTTCGCCTTCGGGCTGCTGGCCGACCACTACGGCCTGGAGCGGCGCTTCCATGCCGCCGCCGGCCTTCTGCTCCTGACCCTGCCGCTGCTGTTGCTCGGCAACGAGGAGTCGTCAACCTAGTTCAGGATGGACATCTGTTCATTTGTGTGGCCACCGGCGAATCCTGTTTTTTCAACCGGGCCCACCCTATTGAGGAGAGCGCATGAAACCTTTTCTCGACTCCACCGACTGCGTCGACGACGGCGCTGAGCTCGTCCGCCGCATGGAGCGTGACGGCTACCTGTTCGTCCGCAACCTATTGCCGGCGCACCCTCTGACCTCTCTGCGCCGGCGATTTCTCGAGCTGGCGCGCGACGGGGGCGGGGTCGCGACCGAGGCGCCGCTGGAGGAGGCGGTCGCCGACCTGAACGGATTCTGTGTCGAGCCAGAGCCGAAGTACAACCTGGTCTATCGTCAGATGTACAAGGTGGCCGAGTTCCATGCCCTGCAGCATCACCCCAACCTCTTGGAGCTGCTGGAACGGATGACTGGGGAGCCGGTCATCCCCCATCCCCGCATCATCGGTCGAACCATCTTCCCGCAGCGTGAGGCCTTCACCACACCTCCCCACCAGGACTACATCCCCATCCAGGGCACCGCCGACACCTACACCGCCTGGTTTCCTCTCTCCGACCTGCCGGCCGAAACGGGCGGCTTGCAGATCGCCGCCGGCTCGCACCGGCACGGGGTCTACAACTTCCGGCCCTGCCTCGGCGCCGGCGGCATGGAGATCGTCGAGGACCCGGGCAATTGGGTCGGCGCCCCATTCGCCGTCGGCGACGTCCTCTTCTTCCACAGCATGGTTGTCCACCGGGGCGTGCCCAATACCGGCCGCAGCCTGCGCCTGTCGGTCGACGCCCGCTATCAGAAGCGGTCGGACCCGGTCAGCGACCAGAGCCTGCTGCCCCACATCATGCCGGTCCCGTGGGAGGAGGTCTACGCCGACTGGCCATCGGACGAATATCAGTACTACTGGCGCGACTGGGAGGCGGAGTTCGTAGACTACGACTACAGCTACAACGAAAAGCGGGATCGGATGGCGTTCGAGCTGGCCGAGCAGGGTGACAAGGTGGCCATATCGGCGCTGCAGCGCATCATCGCCCGCGACCAAGACGTCGCCAAGATCGCCCGCGCCGAGTGCCTGCTCGCGCAGCTGGAGGAACCGGCCTGATGGCCGGTCGCCTGGAGGACAAGGTCGCCCTCGTGACCGGTGCCGGCTCCTCCGGACCGGGCTGGGGCAACGGCAAGGCCACCGCGGTATTGTTCGCCCGAGAAGGCGCGCGGGTGGTTGCTCTTGACGCCGACCTGGCAGCCGCCGAGGAGACCGCCGACATCATCGAAGCCGAGGGGGGTCAATGCCTGGCCCTGGAGACCGACGTGACCAGCTCCGAGCAGGTGAAGGCGGCGGTCGACCGCACCGTCGAGGTGTACGGCCGCCTCGACATCCTGCACAACAACGTCGGCATCGTCGAGGTGGGGGGGCCGGTGGAGGCGAGCGAGGAGAGCTGGGAGCGGGTGATGGCAGTCAACGTCTCCAGCATGTTCCTCACCTGCAAGCACACCCTCCCGCACATGGTCCGTCAGGAGTCCGGCGCCATCGTCAACATCGGCTCGGTGGTCGGCATTCGCTATCTGGGGGTGCCCTACGTTTCCTACAGCGCGTCCAAGGGCGCCGTGCTGCAGCTGACCCAGACCGTAGCGATGCAGTACGCCCACCTGAACATCCGCGCCAACTGCATCCTTCCTGGCATGCTGGCCACGCCGATGGTGACGGGGCAGCTGGTCGAGTCCTACGGTGGCGGGGTGGAGGAGATGTTGCGGCGGCGCGACGAGCAGACGCCGATCGCCAAGCGCGGAGATGCCTGGGACGTGGCCTGGGCGGCGGTCTACCTGGCTTCGGACGAGGCCTGTTTCGTCACCGGCGCCCAGCTGGTAGTCGACGGCGGCCTCACCTGCAAGACCGTCTGAAAAGCGCCGACGCAGGCAACCGCCGCGCTAGCGTTCAACCCCGGCGCGACACTGAACCGGCGACGCTCTTGCCGTCGCCTGTGGAAACCTGCGGCGCGCCAGCCGCGGCTAGGTCCAGGTCGCTCTCCATCAGGCGCTCGTTCAGCCCGGGAATCAACTCGTTGGCCTGGCGCAGGCGCTTTTCGGCCACCGCGTAGAGCTCGGGGTCATCGTTGGCGTGACCCTGCAGCAGAACGTCGAAGGCTTCGAGCCGCAGCGCGATCAGCTCCCTGATCCCGAGGTGCAGATCGGCCATAGAGGACGGCGGCTCGATTTCGTCGAACGCCTCCCGGGCGGCAACCAGGCGCGGACGCAGAGGCCCGAATGCGGCGGCCAGGTTGGCGGCGGTCGCCTGCCCGGAACTGCCGACCGCGCGCTCTTGCACATCCAACTCGATCTCGTTGACCGCGACGATGACCGGTTCCAGCGCCAGGCGATACGAGCCCATCGCGTGGCTGCTGTCCAGCGGGCTGCCGTCGTCGTCGTCGCCGCAACCGGACAGCGCCACCAGGGCCAGAACGAAAAAAGACGCCGTGACCCGGGGGGGGGGGCGTCTCGGCGGCAGTCTCGTGAAAGAGCTCATCGCACTTCGCCGACCGCCGTCTGCATCGCCAACTTGTCGGCCATTCCGGTGATTACTTCGTCGATCGCCACCTTGCCCACCTCCCACTCGCTGAGCTCGTGTTCGAAGGTCAACCCCTGATTGCGGGCCGACTCGGTGAGCTCGCCGATCTTGCGCTCGGCCCCGATCCGGTCGGCGTCGAAAAGAATCACCAGCTCGTCGCCGGAGTACCAGCGCGCCATCACGTCGCTGCGGCGGAAGGAAACGGAGAAGGCGGCTTTGACCCGCCGGTCGACCTCGGAGTAACCGAGGCGCTCGTTGAGATTGTGGATGTCGTCCAGGTCAATGAAGGCGACCTGGCGCACACCGCGGGGCATGACGTGACAGAACTGCAGGAAGGCGCCCCTCGTCCACATGCCGAAGGAGGAATCCCAGCTCAAAGCCTTGATCTGCTCGCGCAGACCCCGGATCTCCTTTTCGAAGCCGAAGATCTTGCCTATCAGCTGCCTAAACACCAACTCGCATCACCTCTCTGGAATCCTGCCGCACCGCGCCAACCGCGCTCACAGATCGTCTGGGAAAAGCGTTTCCGTCACGAGAGGATCGGGGGTCGGCCGCGCGCCTAATATAAGATGGCGGCAAACAAATTTCCACCGGCCGGCACTGCGGATGAGCGCCGAAACGAGCGCCGCGATCACGAAAACCTTCGGCACCGACGGGATCGTCCAGTTCGCGCCCTGGCGACTGTGCACTGAACCCGTACGCGACGACGCCGGCTGCACGTCGTTGCCGCCACCCTTCAGGCCGAGGCGCCGGCGTAGCGGCGGATGCCGAAACGCCAAAACAGACGCGAGGCGAGCAGCAGGACCAGGGCCATACCGATGGCGAGGGCGAGCACGTCGACCGACAGGCGGCCCACGAGCGCCTGCGACGGCACGGTGACCGCGAACGCGACCGGCACCAGGAACGTGAGCGCCGCCCGCAGCCAGCCCGGGTAGATTGCCACCGGCCAGCGCCCGGCGTCGTACATGGCCTGGAAGATGATCAGGACGTTATCGAGGCGGATAAACCAGAAGGTGAAGGTGGCCAGGATCAGCCAGAAGCTGTAGACGATGGCGCTGCCGGCGGCCAGCGCCGCGGCGAAGCCCAGCCACTGCAACGGCGAGAGCACGGCTTCCACCTGGCCCAGGGCGAGCCCGATGACGGTCAGGCCCAGGGCCACGTCGGCCAGCTTCCAAACCCGCACCTCGCCCAGACTGACCAGGATCTGGGCGTCTTCCGGCTTGGTGAGCACGAAGTCGAGAGTACCGCTTCGAACTCCTTCCATCAGACTCTGCATGCCGGGCTGTATAATCACGCCGATGACGCCACCCATCAGGAAGAACACCCCGAGCAGGGCGACCAGCTCGGCTGGCTGCCAGCCTCCCAGATCGTCGACGTGACCGAATACCACGGCCAGCGCGGCCAAAGCCGTGCCCAGCGTCAGCAGCGTCTCCAGCAGCTGCACAGCGAAGTTAACGCGGTAAGCCAGCTCGCCCATTAGCCCAATCCGGAGAAAGACCGCGAATAGCCGCAGATAGCTCACGGGCCCGTCGCCCCGCGGTTCGAGAACCAGTCGCCGCTGCGGCTCACGAACCCACCGCCGCGTAGCGGCGCACACCGCAGCGCCAGACCAGCGCCAGCATGCCCCAGCTCACCACGGTCCAACCACCCAGCATCGCCAGGCCCTCGACGGCCTCGGCGCGGACGAGCTGGCCGAGGAACAGTTCGGCTGGAAAGGCGACCACCCAACGCAGCGGCAGCCAGTAGGCCAGAGTCTGGAGCCACTCCGGCATCAATGCCATCGGCGCCATGCGGCCGCTGAGGAAGAGCAGCGCGAGGAAGTAGAGCTGGTTGAAGGCCGCCACCCTGGTTGTCCAGAAGGCGGCCAAAGCCAAGGCCCACTCCAGAAAGAAGCGCATGGCGAACGCCAGTGGCAGAGCTAGGGCGAAGGCGGCCAGGGACCAGGCGGCCAGCTCGAAGCGCGGCTCGTAGAAAGCGATCATGAGCAGGCAGGTCGGCAGCATGACTACGGTGGTCAGGAACTTGTAGGAGATATTGCGCGCCACGTCGCGATGCATCGGATGCAGGGGCTGCAACAGCAACGGCGAGAACTCGCCGGTGCGAACCCGGTATTCCATCTCGAACATGTTCCAGGTGAACGTCACATGCTCCACCATCATGACGACGATGAAGTAGGCGGCGAAGTCCCGGACGCTGTAACCGCCGGCCGTGCCACCCCGGGCCTGCGCCACGATGGTCCACACCGCCAGATAAATCACCGGCTGCACGACGCGACCGATGAGCCAGATCACCATCGCGGCACGGTACTGCAGCTGCTCCGCCAGTGCTGTCCTTATCAGAGTCCAGTAGACCCCGGTCAGACCGCTCAAGCCAGCTCTCCAGCGAAGACCTGCTCGATCACGTCCTCGATCGGGGGATCCTCCACGGTCAGGTCGAGGACGGCCTGCTCGGACAGCAGGCGGCCGGTGACGGCCGCAGTCTCAGCTTTAGGCACGCAGAGCTTCACCCGTCCCTCTGCGCTTTCGAGAACGCGGCCGTAGGACTCCAGGTCGCACCCGCCGTCGGCCAGCTCGACGACAATGGTCTTGTCCAGCGCGAATCGCTGCACCAACTCGTCGAGATCGCCGTCGAACAGCAGGCGGCCGTGATGGATGACGACGACGCGGCGGCAGAGCGCCTCCACGTCGGCCATGTAGTGGCTGGTCAGCAGCACCGTCGCCCCATAGCGAAGGTTGTACTCTCGCACGAAGGCGCGGATGCGCCGCTGCATCGTCAAGTCGAGGCCGATCGTCGGTTCGTCGAGGAACAACACCTGCGGCCGGTGCAGCAGCGCCGCGGCCACTTCGCACTTCATCCGTTCGCCGAGAGAGAGGTTGCGCACCGGCACGGCGAGCAGCTCGTCCAGCTCGAGCAGGTCGATGAGCTCGTCCAGCACGCTGCGGTAGGCGCCCGGCTCGAGTCGGTAGATGGCCCGGTTGCGCTCGAAGGAGTCCAGCACCGGGATGTCCCACACCAGCTGGTGGCGATTGCCCATGACCAGGGTGATCTGCCGTAAAAAGTCCCGCTCGCGCCGAAAGGGGGTGTGACCCAGAACCCGGACGTGGCCGCCGGAAGGATAGAGCAGACCCGACAACATTTTCAACGTCGTCGTCTTACCCGCCCCGTTGGGCCCGAGAAACCCGATGATCTCTCCCGGCTCGACCGCGAACGAGATGGCGTCTACCGCCCGTACCGATCGGGTCTGCCGTCGCACCAGGCTCCTGACCGCCGCCCGGACGCCGCCCTCGCGCACGGGCACTACGTAGGTCTTGCAGAGGTGGTCGACGACAACCGCGTGATTCGCCATGGCTGTGCAGTCGAATGTACCACATGCCCAGTACCGTCGAAAGCGACAATTTCGCTCCTGCCGCAGCGCGATCGGTTGGCGGGCGAAGCCGGCGACGCCGTAGTTATGCAGCCGACTACGAGACCTGGGAGCATCGATGGACATCCACCTCTTCAGCCTCCTTGAGGGAGCCCGTGCCGCCACCGGCACGGTGGTCATCATCGACGTCTACCGCGCCTACACCACCGCCGCCGCCGCCTTTCTGCAGGGGGCCGAGAAAATCATTCTAGTGGCGGAGGTGAACGAGGCCCTGCAGCTGCGCGCCGGTGGCGCCGGCGCGCTCTGCGTCGGGGAAGTCGGCGGTCAGCGCCCTCCGGGCTTTGACGTGGGCAACTCACCACATGAGGTCAGTCAGCTCGATCTCAACGGCAAGACGCTGATCCAGTCCACCCGCGCCGGCACCGTCGGGGCAGCAACAGCCGGCGGCGCCGATCGGCTCTTTGTCGCATCGCTGACGGTGGCCGCCGCCACCGCCCGCACCATCGCGCGGCAGCGGCCCGAGCAGGTGAGCATCGTCGCCATGGGGGCGGCCGGACGCCGGCGCACCGATGAGGATGAGCAGTGTGCCCTCTACCTGCGCAACCTGCTCGAAGGACGACAGCCGGACCCCCAGGCAGTGCGCAGTCTGGTGCTCAGCGGTGGAGAGTCGGGCAAGTTCGACGACCCGGAGCAGCCCTGGAACCATCCCGAAGACCGGGATTGGGCATTGCGCATCGATGCCTGTGACTTTGCGATCGCGGTGGAGCGGGAAGCGGGATTGCTGGTCGCCCGGGCCGTCGCCGCCGACGGCTCCTAGACCTGCGGAGTGGCGGCCCTGTCGCGCCGACTAATGCGGTACTTGCGCGGGGTGGTGCCCTCGTAACGACGGAAGGCCTCGATCCGGAGCGCTGACGTCAACACGGAAAACCGCGCCGATACCGTCCTATTCGGTCCGCAGAGCCGGGATCAGATCCTGGCGCAGGGCCCAACGCGCCGCGGCGGCGGTGACCACCAACCCAACGCCCAGCACGGCGGCCAGCGTCGCCGCCAGCACTCCGATGGGCGCATCCTGGGCCGGGGTAGCAAGATGCGGCGCGACCGCCACTAGGGCGGCGGCCAGGCCCACAGCCAGGCCCACGGCCAGTGCCGCGCCGTTTTCGGCCAGCAGCATCGCGATGAGAAAATGCCGGGAGAAGCCGCAGGCCCGCATCATCGCCAGCTCGCCGCGGCACTCGGCGACATGGCGCAGGACGACGAAACCGAGGCCGACCGTCCCCAATAGCAGCCCCAGTCCGCCCAGGGTCTCGAACGTCGACAGGTAGGTGTTCTCGATCGCCCGGAAGCGCTCCAAGATGGCGGCGGTCGGGGTCGCGTCCAGGCCAAAGCGCCCCAGCGTGCGCTCGAGACTGGCCGCTATCGCCGCCACCGGCACGTCGCCCGGGTCGATCAGAAAGCGGCGGTAGCCGGCCACCGACGGGAAGTGGTGCAATAGGCTCTCTTCGGCCACCAGCAGCTCACTCTGGAAGAGGCTGCTCTCCAGCAGGCCCACGAGCCGCAGCCGCACCGCCCGCCCGGCGGCGTCTTCGAGCACCAGGTCGTCCCCCAGCTGCCGGTGCATGATCCAGCGCACCGAATTATAGTCGCCGACTGCCGGAATGGCGCCGTCGGCCAGCGGCCGCAGCAGCAGCTGCCACGGGTCGTCGCCGGCAGCGCCTAAGTGCTCCCGGAAGCTGAACCCGCCCCGGGTGATGAAGACATCGGGTATCCCGAGCAGGCTCGGCCGGCTGGGCTGGTAGAGATTGAGACAGCTAACGTCCTCCCCGGGAACTAGGCGCAGCGGCACGATGTCGGCCGGCGCCAAAGTTTTTTCGTCAGCGCCGGCGAAGCCCAGGTCGAAGCGGGTGGCCGCTGCGTTCAGGTCGCCGTGCAGGGGCACGTCGGCGGTCGCCTGCAGCCCGTAGCCGCCCGCCCCCGACGTGCGTGGACGCCAACTGTCCTCGCCTCCTTCGGCGCGGCGGTTGGCACCCACAGTCACGATGACGAAGCAGGCGCAGGCCACCAGCCCGGCGACGAGGATGCTGCGTCCCGGCTTGCGCGCTCCGTTGCCCACGCCTAGCGAGACGGCGCCGGTCAACTTCCGCCGGCCTCCCCAGCGTAGGTAGGCCGCGTAGGCAGCCAGCCCCGCCAGCAGCAGCAGGGCACCGGTGGCGAAGAACAGCTCCGTCGCCCGCTGGGTGTGCCAGAGACCCAGCAGGCCCGCCACCAGTCCCAGCACAGTCCCGCCGACGGCGAGCAGCCACGGCGGGCGGGCTCGTCTTGTGGCCGCCTCCACCACCCGCGTGCCCGCTCCGAGTAGCGTCCGCACCGGATGCCCCGCTACACGGCGCACATCGGCCCGGATCACCAGCACCACCAAAAGCAGCGACAGCAGTAGTCCCGCGGCCAGCGTCGTCACTTCGGCGTGGAGGGTGAGGAAACGCGAGCCGACCGCTGTCAGCCACCAGCTGCCCAGGCCCTGCAGCATGGTGGCGGCGTAGAGCAGGCCGCCGGCCGTGCCGACCAGGCCACCGCCCAGGGCGACCACGAGCCCCTCCGCGATCAGCCGACGCCGCACCACGGCGACGGGATACCCGAGCGCCTGCATAACCCCGATCTCACCCGCCCGCCGCTCGACCCCGAGGCGGAACAGCTGCGCGGTCAGCAGCGCTGCGGCCGCGATGAGGAACAGGCTGAAGCCGATGAACAGGCCCCCGAAGTCGGTAGCACCGCCGGCCGCCTCGAGGGCCCGCAGGCGCACCGGCTGGAAGCGCATGCCACCGGCCACCGCCGCCGCCGCGCTGGCGAACGGGCCGGCGAAAATGTGGCCCGGGTCTAGCACGCGTACCGATGTCTCGGTGCCGAAGCGGGTCGACCACAGGCGGGCAGCGGTGGCGTGGGAAACGAAAGCCTTGGGCAGAGCTCCGTACCGGTCCCAGTAGTCCTCATCCCTGGCTCGCACCAGGGACAGGTCCAGGGGCAGCGGTGGGGACCAGGATGCCATGTCGCCCGCGTCGTGCAGGCCGGGAAAGGGAGGAGTCAGCGGCGCGGCGGCGGCCAGCCCCGTAATCGCCACGATGCCGCGCAGGGTGAACGCGACCCTGCACGGCTCCACTCCCTCGCGTGGTCCGACGACGAAGTAGGCCAGCTCGACCCGGTCGCCCACCACCGCGCTCAGATCGGCTGCAGCCCAGCTGTTGAGGAGAATCTCATCCGCCTCCAGCCTGGGGGCCCGACCGCCCTGCACCAGCTCCAGACGTCCCAGGCCCGCAGTCGGGTCCATCCCTGCGACGATCGAATAGGGAATGCCGCGGTCGCCCACGCCGATGCGGTTGGCCAGGTAAGCGATTACCGGCTGGTACGCCAGTCCCAGGCCGGCGGCGGTGGCCGCTACCGTCTCCACCTGCTCGGGACGCAGCACGAACGCATCCGATGTGACGGTTGCAATATCCGCGGCCACCGGCGCGGCCAGGCCCAGATCACTCAGGGCAAGGTGGGGTTCGAGCGCGGTGCCGCCCGATGCGGTCGGGCGCAGCAGCGCATTGACCCGGCCGGGAAGGCCCAGTTCCCGCTGCAGACTGACCAGCGGCACGAAAGCGTTGCGCGGCAGCAGCTGGTGCGGCTGCAAGCCGAAACGCCCAAGCCCGGCGTCGGGTGCAATGCCGGCTACGGTATACCGCAGTGTCGTCAGCAGCGCGGCCGGCTCCCGAGAGCCGAGAACATACGCGCGGTTGATCGGGCTGGGGCGCCGCACCGAAAGCAGAATGGTCTCGCCCACAGCAACGCCCAGCTCAGCCGCAACCGCGGCATTGACCACGGCCGGGGGAAAGGGCCCTGATGCCGCTGTCAGCACCGAAAGGTGGGCCCCGCCGTGCGGGTGCGGGAATAGGGTGGCGAAGGCGGGCGGCACCCCCTGGACCTGCAGGCCCGACACCCGCGCACCGGTCTTGCCATGGGCGGCCGAGCCCGACAGCAGGATCGCGGGCACCCCCCCGACGTTTTCGCCAAGGCCCTCCCGGAAGAAGCGCTCGGCCACCAGCGCCTCGTCGATCCGGCCCAGACGGTCGAGCGCCAGGCTGCGCAGGCTGCCCCGCAGCGAGTCGCCGACCAGCAGGGCGCCGGTGAGCACGGCGGTGACGACCGCGGTGCTGGCCAAAAGCGCCAGGTTGATGCGACCGAAGTGGGTCAGGCTGCGGAGCAACGGCCGTCCCTGAGCTCGCAGCGCCGCTGGCAGCGGCCGGCCAGCTCGGCGCTGTGGGTCACGACCACGAGGATGTTGCCCTGCTCCCGGTGCTGCGAGAACAGCAGGTCGGCGACATCGGTCGCAGTGACCGCGTCAAGGTTGCCGGTTGGCTCATCACACAGGAGCAGGTCGGGGGCGTTGATCAGCGCGCGCGCGACGGCCACCCGCTGGCGCTCGCCGCCCGACAGCTGCGCCGGCAGGTGGTGCATGCGATCCTGCAGACCTACACCTTGCAGGAGCGCGTGCGCCCTCTCCAGTGAGCGGGCCTGCTCCGCCGCCGCGGTACCGGCCCTTTCCCCGTGCCCGGCCAACGTCGGCAGCAGCACGTTGTCCAGTGCCGGGTACTGGGGCAGGAGGTGGTGATCCTGAAAGACGAATCCGAGGTTGCGGTTGCGGAAGCGGGACAGCGCCTTCTCCTCGAGGGCGAACGGATCGACGCCGTTGATGGTGAGCCGCCCGCCGTCGGGCAGATCGAGGGTGCCGAGGATATGCAGCAGAGTGCTTTTGCCCGAGCCCGAGGGACCGGTCACGGCCAGGCTCTCCCCGGCCTCCAGGCTCAGGTCGATGTCGGCGAGCACGTCGACCCGGGCGGCTGCCGCACCGTAGGATTTGCTCAGCCCGGCGACGTGGACGCCACCGGGCACAGCCAGGTCGGCCTCAGTCGCCCGCGCCGCCATCGCCGCCCGGGGCCGCCTCGATCAAAGCACCGATGTAGTCCGGGATCGGGATCGCCCGCAGCGGCTCTCCCGGGTTGGCCCGGCAGCATACCGTGGTCAGCTCGCCGCTGGCGATGTGGTCGGGGCCGCGGCTGAACTCGAAGCCGTAGGTCAACGTTCGTGTGCGCTTGCACCGCACAGTGAGCTTGACGATCAGCTCTTCCTCGAAGCGGACCGGATTGGCGTAATCGCACGACGTGCTCGCCCGTGGCCAGGTCACCAGCTCCCCGTCCCGCTCCATGTGGATGCTCAGGCCCAGCGCGCGGAAGAAGGCGTGCTCGGCCTGCTCCATGAAGAAGAAGAAGCGGGAGAAATGGGCAATGCCCGCCATGTCGGTATCGGCGAATTCGATGAGGCGGGTGGTGGTAAATTCGCTCGCCACGGCCTAATGACCCCCGTGCGCCGGGATGGTTCTGCGGAACGATATCGACATCTGTCTGCGCCGGGGCACCCTTATCCCGGCTTGTAGAGGCTCACCAGGAAGCCGCCCGCGGCGGCGAGCAGGATGCCGAGCAGGAATGGCCAGTTGAGGGCCGCCAGACCACCGGGCGGTGGGTGCATGGCCAGGGCGACGCAGGCGTTGACGATGGGTGCGCCGGCGAAGACGATTGACATCACCACGCTCGGGGTGCCGTTGGCGGCGAAGGCCAGAACGACGCCGAAGGCGCCAAGGGCGCCGGCGATGCCGGCGATGGTTGACAGCGTGATACCCTTCCCCGGCATGTTCCAGGATGCGCCGTTGAGCAAAAGCACCACGGCCGAGCCGATGACGGCGGTCAGGGTGTAGGCGACGCCGACGAAGAGGAAGGCCTTGTAGCGACCGTTCACCGGGTCTGCCATGGCAACCTGCCCCGAGTGCAGCAGCACCCCGTATACGCCCCACGAACAGACCGTCATCAGGGCGAAGATCAGCCAGGTCATCCGGTTTTCCAGTCGGCCCGATTCAGGTAGCGCTGATAGAGGGCGGCGGTGGAGCGGGCCATTTCCTCGGCGCCGAAGGAGGCGTGGACGCGGTCGCGGCCGCTGCGGGCCAGAGTCCGGCGCAGCTCGGGCTCGTCCAGCAGGCGCTCGACGGCCGAGACGATGGCGTCCACCGAGTTGGGTGCTACCAATATACCCCCGCCGGTTTGGACCAGCAATTCGGGAAAGGCGCCGTGCTCGGGGGCAATGACGGGGACGGCGGCGGCCATGGCCTCGAGCGCGAACCGGCCTTTGGCCTCGCGGTATACCGTGGGCACGCAGAGCGCGTCCAGGCCCTGCAGGAAGGCGAGCTTGCCGGCCCGGTCCACCTCACCGTGGAAGACGACCTCGCCGGCCTCCTCCCAGCGGCGTAGCCGGCGGCGCTGCTCGGTGCAGTAGTCGCGGTCGCGGCGTCCGAGAAAGCCGGCCACCTCCAGTCGCAACCGGCAGCCTCGTTGGCGCAGCAGCGCGTAAGCCTCGACCAGCAGGTGGAGCCCTTTCTCCGGACAGATCCGGGCCAGGTAGCCCAGCGTAAACTCCTCGCTCCCGCTCGTGGCCACTTCGCTGTAGCCATCGAGGTTGAGCCCGAGGGGGACGACATCGATCCACTCCCGCGGGACGGCCAGGTAGCCGGCCATCGCGTCGGCGTAGCGGGTATTGGGCGCGATGAAGCCGTCCACGTCCGCCGCCCGCGCCCGCAGGGTGGCCAGCGCCCGGGCTCGATAGGGTTCGATCAGCCTGTCGAGAAACAGGTCTTCCCCCTGCAGGGCGCACACCACCGGCACCGCCAGTGTCTCCTTGAGCCGGCGGGCCATGCCGACGAACATCGAGTTGGTCAGCTGCACCAGGTCCGGCTCGAACTCGGCAGCGAGCCAGTCGACCAGCTTGGCCAGCTCCTTTTTTTGCCGGCCTTCCTCTCCCTGGAGCACCGAAACGGTCAGGGCCCCAAGATCGGCCGCGCTGGTGGAGGCGCTGAAACGCGACAGCGTCCCGAGCAGCCAGCGCCCGTCGAGCAGCCGGTCCAGCCGCCGCGGCGTGTGGCGGAACAGGCCCAGCTTCTGCTGCAGGAAGACGTTAATGCCGCCGTAGAACACCCGTCTCCCGCTCACGTCTTTCTCGTCGGTGCGCAGGGGGGTGTAGGTCGGCAGCAGGGCCACCTCGACCCCGTGCCGGATCAGGGCCGCGGCCAGGGTGTTGTCGTGAATGCAGCTGCCGCAGTACATGCCGGCGGCGCCGGCGGCGATATAGGCTACCCGCATGGCCGAACGGACGGCGCCATCAGTCTGCGTCGTAGAGAATGGCTATCAGCCGCCCCGGGCCGTGAACGCCCAGGGTCAGGGTGAACTCGATGTCGGCTGACTTACTCGGGCCGCTGACGAGGACCACGTTGGCCGGCATCGCCGCATCAGCGGTGAGGCTCGCGTTCCGAGCGGCGGTCCACGTGAACAGGTCGGCGGTGAGCCCGGACAGCGGCACCAGTGCCACGTGCACCGGGGGCAGGAGCGTGACCAGGCGACTGCGCGTCGGGCCCGAGGCCACCACGATGGTGCCGGTCTCGGCCAGCGCCGCAGCAGCCCCGCTCAGGCCCACGTCGGCAGCCGCGCAGGCCGCCCGCAGGTCGCCGCCGCAGGCGCCGGCGATGTGGCAGCGGCGCTCAGGCCACCGCGCCGACAGGTCCATCCCGGCGATGGGTGCCTCGCCATTTGCCACCACCGCTTTCGCCCCCACTTCGTCGAGAATCCCGTCCACCGTCTCCCAGGCCCCTGCCAGGTCCGCAACCCGCCGCACCTCGCCCTTGGCCGCCGTCAAGGCCTGCTCGAAGCGCGTGGCCAGATCGACGAACGCCTGCGGCCAGATGCGCGGCGGCGGCAAGGTAGTCGGGCGAGCGGCGGCGGCGAGGCGCGCGAGGATCGCCTCTCGTGGCCCGCGTTCCCCGGCTCTCGAATTCACGACCCGGCCTCCTCCAGCTCACCAGCCGCCCACATCTGACGGAAGGAGCGCGGCGCCAGCGCCGGCAGGGCGCGATCACCGGCTGGATTCAGGACGCCGGGCAGGCGCAGTCCCCGGCGTCCACGCAGGGGGCGCTGCAGCCAGCGCAGCAGACCGGTGGCCAGACGCAGCCGGCGGGGACTTGCCAGGATGCGGGCGGCCAGCCCTTCCAGCCAGCGCAGGTGCCACGGTGTGATGGCGCGCTCTTCCTGGTCGCGGCGCAACGCCACCAGCATGCGGGGCAGGTCGATGCGGACCGGACAAATCTCGCGGCAGGCGCCGCACAGGGAGCTGGCTTGGGGCAGCGCCTCGTAGCGCTCGAGACCGAACAGCAGGGGCGTCACCACCGCCCCGATGGGACCACAGTACGGGCTGTCGTAGGCATGGCCGCCGGCTTCCCCGTAGACCGGGCAGGCGTTGAGGCAGGCGCCGCAGCGAATGCATTGCAGGGCCTCCTCGTACTCACCGCCCAGCAGGTTGCTGCGGCCGTTGTCCAGCAGGATTACGTGCACTTCCTCCGGACCGTCCGCGTCGTCGGGGAGGCGCGGCCCGGTCACGATGCTGGTGTAGACCGACAGCGGCTGGCCCGATGCGGAGCGAGCCAAAAGCGAGAGCCAGACCGCGGCCGCATCCCAGTCGGGGGCCACCTTCTCGATGCCGATGACGGCCACGTGCACCGGGGGCACCGACGTCGCCATGCGGCCGTTGCCTTCGTTGGTCACCAACACCAGGCTGCCGGTCTCAGCGACCATGAGGTTGCCGCCGGTGATGCCGATGCCGGCATCGAGGAAGCGCTGCCGCAGGAGCTCCCGCGCCGCCGCCGTCAGCGCCGGGATGTCGTCCTCGGGCATGACGCGGCCAGCCAGGCGACCGATCAGCTCGGCCGCCTGCTCACGGGTCTTGTGGATGGCCGGAGCGATAATGTGAGACGGGGTTTCCCCCGCCATCTGCACCAGCCAGTCGCCCAGGTCAGTCTCAGTCGCCGTGACGCCCGCCGCTTCCAGCGCCTGGTTGAGCTCGATTTCCTCGGTGGCCATCGATTTGCCCTTGACCGCTGAGGTCGCTCCTCTGCGGGCGGCAATCTCGACAACCGCGGCGCAGGCTTCGGCGCCGTCGCGGGCCCAGTGCACCCGGGTCCCGGCGGCGCTAGCGTTGGCCTCCCAGCGTTGCAGGTAGGTTCCCAGATCGGCCAGGGTGGCGGTGCGGATCGCCTTGAAGTGATCGCGGAGACCGTCGGCGTCAGGCAGCTCGGCGAAGGCCACGTCGCGGGCGCGGCGGAAGTTGCCGGTGCCGCGGTCCAGCGCCTGCTGCAGGCGCTCGTCGGCGATGGCGACCGACGCGCGGCGCCGGAACTGGGGCAGCGTCGCCGTCAACCGCTAGCCTCCGCTCCCGATTTCAGGTCGGCGGCACGGGCGTCGAGCACCGTTGCCACGTGCTCGACGCGCTGGTCGGGGGCCGCCATCCCCCGCATCTGCAGCAGGCAGCCCGGGTCGGCGGTGACGACCATCTGGCCACCGGCCGCCTCGGCCTGCCGCAGCTTCTCGCCGGTCATGGCGTTGGAGACCTCCGGCAGCCGCAGCGAGAACAGGCCGCCGAAGCCACAGCAGCGGTCCGCCTGCTCCATCTCGGCCACTTCTAGGCCGCAGCGCCGCAGCAATTCCCGCGGCGGCTCACGGCTGCCCAGCAGCCGGCACATGTGACAGGAGTCGTGGTAGGTGACCCTGCCCGCTTCCAGCCGTCCGGCCGCCGCCGGAGGCCAGCCAGCCCGCTCGACCAGGAAGCTGGTCAGTTCGTAGGTCTTGGCCGCCAGCGCCGTTGCCTGTGCATGCCACTCGGGCCAGGGCTCGAGCAGGTGGGGGTACTCCACCGCAATCATCGAGGTACAGGAGCCGGACGGCAGCACCACCGCGTCGTAGGGCGCGAAGATCGCCACTGTGCGGCGGGCCAGCTCGGCCGCCTCGCTGTGGCGGCCGCTGTTGAAGAAGGGCTGCCCGCAGCAGGTCTGGTCCGCGGGAAAATCGACTTCGAAGCCGGCCCGGTGCAGCAGCCGCACGGTCGCGACGCCGACCTCCGGCACCACCTGGTCCACTAGACAGGTGACGCAGAGGGCGACCCGCTCGCGCTCTGGCACGTTAGGCGGCTGGCCCGGCGGCCGGCGCGACGAAGCGGTCGACGACCTCCCGCCCAGGCGGCTGCGTCAGCAGCGAGCCGACGACCATCGCCAGCGCCGAGGCGGCGAGAATCACGGCCACCGGCATGATGCCGGTGCCGCCCACGGTGTAGCCCGGGCTCTGCCACCCCTGGGTGAGGAAGTAGAGCCAGAGCGCGGCGACGGTGAGGATGGAGGCCAGCGCCCCGTACTTGGTGCTGCGGCGCCAGAACAGGGCGGCAAAGACGACGGGAAAGAGGGCGGCGAAACCGGTGAATGACCAGATGCCGAGCTTGAAGATGCTGCGGGCCGAGACCAGCGAGATCAGATAGGTAACCAGCAGCACGCCGGCGACGAAGACCCGGCCGTAGATCACCTGGGCCCGCTCGCTCATCCGCTCCCGCAGCCCGTAGTGGCGGACGATGTCCTGGGTGAACATGGTGCCGATGCTCAACACCTGGGAATCCAGCGACGACATGACCGCGGCGAAGACACCGGCCGCCAGCAGGCCGGCCAGGAGTTCCGGCGCGTGCAGGTGGATCAGCCGCACCAGCACCGAGTTGGCGGCGGCGCCCTTGAGTCCGGGGAAGTCCAGATGCCCGAGGATGCCAAGCAGGACGCTGGGAATCCAGACTGCCGCGATGCAGAGCGGGTAGACCATCAACGGGGTGCGGAAAGCGCTGGCCCGTCGCGCCGTGAGCCAGTGCATGAACATGTGCGGGAACATCCCCACCGAAAGCGGGATGCAGGTGTAGGTGAGCAGGCGAATGGGCTGAATCTTCTCGCCCCGGATCAGGAGCTCGGGGTGCTTGGCGCCGAGGCGATCCAAGGCGCTGGAAAGCCCGCCGACCGCGTCGACGATGACGTAAAAGGTGACCCCCCCGAGGATCATGAACACCAGGGTCTGGAAGGCGTTGGCCCAGGCTGTACCGCGCAGGCCACCGTAACAGACGTAAGTCATCACCACGACACAGACGATCAGGCCCCCGATCCATTTTGGGACCTGACCCTGGGTGATCTGGTTCATCGTCAGGCCCCCGGCCATCACCCCGATCAGCAGGTAGGGAATCAGCAACGCGATGAGGACGACGAAAAGCACCAGTCCGAGCCAGCTCGATTCCCAGCGGGCGCGGAAGTACTGCACCTGGGTCATGAAGCCATGGCGCTTCCCCAGCGCCCACAGGCGGGTGCCGACGAAGTAGAAGACCGACGGGATGATGAGCGCCGAGGAAGAGGCCATCAGGCCGAAGACACCGATCCCTTCGTGGTAGGCCTCGCCCGACGCCCCTAGGATGGCGAAGGCGGTCATGTTGGTGCCGAACAGCGACATCAGCAGCAGGAAGGGACCGATGGTGCGGCTGGCGACGAAGTAGTCCTCGCTGGTGCCGCGAAAGAGGCGGTGGCTGAGGGCGCCGACGCAGAGCACTAGCAGCAGGTAGATGCCGATGACGGTCAGGGTCACGTCGCGTCCCCCTCGTCATCTGCCGCAATCAGGTGGGCTGGGCGCGCATAGGTCACCAGCAGGCCGAGCATGACCGCCGCCGCCAGACAGAAGCCGACGTGGTAGAGCAGGCCCACCGGCAGGCCCATGACGATGGCGCCATTGTCCCAGAGCCAGATGTCGTTGTGCAGCAGGTAGAGCAGGACCCAGAGCAGGTAGAGGAGGAGGCGGGCGTTGCGCATCTCGGCTCTGTTCGACGTGGCTTGACCGGGTCTAATATGCGGAATCGGCCGGCAGCCGGCACATGGCCGCCATCGGCTCGAAGATCTGCTGAGCCCGCTCGGTGAAGACGTGGCCGCTGAGGATGTCGACCACCCCTTGCTTGCACTCGGGGTGCGCCCGCAGGAACTGGGCGAAACTGAACTCCCGGGTGTAGAACGCGTAGACCAGCTTGCGGACCGCCTCCATGCCACCGAGATATTCGTCGGCGAAAACGCCGAGGCGGGCGCCAGAAACGTCGCCGGCGGCCAGCCCCGCGTTGATCGCGTCGGCCGCCCACTCCCCCGACTTGAGGGCGAGAAAAACCCCGGAGGAATAGATCGGGTCGAGGAAGCCGAAGGCGTCGCCCACCATGATCCAGCCATCGCCGGCCATGCGGTCGGCGCGGTAAGAGAAGTCCTGGGTGACCTTGACGGGAAAACGCTGCCGCGCCGTAGCCAGCCGCTCCTCTATGGGCCGACACTTGGCCACTTCCTCGGCGAAAATCGCCGCCGCCGAGCCCTCGCGGTGCTGGAGCAGGTAGTCGAGCGCGCCGACCACGCCGACGCTGACCACGTTGTCCGGCAGGGGAATGTACCAGAACCAGGAGTCCTTGTTCTCGGTGTGCAGAATCAGGGTGGCGCCCTCGTCGATGCCCGGGTCGCGGAGACCGCCTTCGAAGTGGGTGTAGATCGACGCCTTCTTCAGCTCCGGCTCGACCTTCTTGATCTTGAGCTTGCGAGCCAGCAGCGCCGCCTGGCCGCTGGCGTCCACCACGATGCGGGCGGGGACATCCTCTATCCGCCCGCCCGGCATCTTCGCCCGCACGCCCACCGCCGTCTCCCCCTCCAGCACCACTTCCTGGACGCTAGCTCCCAGTACGACGCGCGCCCCCTTCTCCTCGGCATTGACCCGCAGCAGGGCGTCGAACTCGCTGCGCAGCACCTGCCAGGTCACCGCCGATTCCCCCGGATCGTTCTCGGAGAAATAGAACGGCGCTGAGGCCTTGCCCGCCTGGTTGAAGAACTGGACGCTGTGCTTGCGCGGGAAGCTGCTGACCTTCAGGCGGTCGAGCACCCCCAGGCGGGCGAAGGTGGAATAGGAGGCCGGCATCAGCGACTCGCCGACCTTGAAGCCGTTACCAGCGTCGCGCTCCAACAGCAGAACCCGGTATCCGGCTGCAGCCACCAGAGCGGCGGTGGTGCTGCCTGCCGGCCCACCGCCAATGACGACGACGTCGCTCACGACCCCGCCCGGTGATCGGTGAAACGCCGGGCCTTGAGCTCGTAGCGCGGCAGGTTGTCGACCAGCTCCACCCGGGGTCGCAGGCCCAGGCTGTTGCGCACTTCCGCGGACACCGCCTCAACTAGGCGCGCTGCCGGCCTGCCACCGGCCGGCGCGCCTGCATCGGCGAGCTCCAGCCGGATCTGCAGTTCGTCCATCGAGTCGCGGCGGTGGACATCGACGACGAACTCCGCCACTTCCGGGTGGCGCCGCACGATGTTCTCGATGGCGCTGGGGAAGAAGGTGACGCCCCGCACGATGAGGGCGTCGTCGATGCGCCCGATGACGCCGCCGCTAAGCCGGGCGCTAATGCGACCGCACGGGCACGGATCGTGGGTGATGCGAACCCGGTCGCCGGTAAGATAGCGGATCACCGGCATGCCGATCCGCCCCAGGTTCGTGACCGCTAGCTCCCCCTCCACCGCCGGCTCCCGGGAATCGGGATCGACGACTTCGAAGATGAACTCCTCCTCGTTCAGGTGCAGGCCATTCTGGGCCTGGCATTCGTAGCCCCAGGCGCCGACTTCGGTGGCGCCTGCGTGGTCGAAGCAACGGGCGCCCCAGGCCTCCTCGAGGCGGCGCTTGGTCGCCGGGATGCTGGCCCCCGGCTCGCCGGCGTGGATGGTCGCGCGCACCGCCGAGCCAGCGATGTCGGCACCCAAGGCCTCGGCCACCTCGGCCAGGTGCAGGCCGTAGGTGGGGGTACAGACGAGGACGGTCACGTCGTTGGCGACAATGGCCTCGACGCGCTGCTGCGAGCTCATACCGCCGCCGGGAAACGCCAGAGCACCTAGGTGGCGCGCACCCTCGTGGGCGCTCCAGAAGCCGATGAAGGGTCCAAAGGAGAATGCGAAGAACAGCCGGTCGGCCGCGGTCACACCCGCCCCCTCGTAAACAGCGCGCCAGCAGCGGCCCCACCACTGCCAGCTCTCCTCGGTGTCCAGCCAGCGCAGACGCTTGCCGGTGGTGCCCGAAGTCTGGTGGACCCGGATGAAGTGCTCGGGGCCGTAGGTGAGGTTGGTGCCGTAGGGAGGGTGACGATCCTGGTCGTCGGACAGCTCGAGCTTGGTGGTAAACGGCAGCCGGCGGTAGTCGTCCATGCTGCCGACCGAGGCACCGCCCAGCTTGGCGCGATAGAACGGGTTGTCCGCGGCTATCGCCTCCAGCAGTTCCTGCAGGCGCGCCAGTTGCTGCCGCGCCAGTTGCTGGCGGGGGCCGCTCGACTCGCCGTCGACGGCG
>CAYWBJ010000340.1:0-3311 GCA_964456165.1 uncultured Gemmatimonadaceae bacterium
CCCTCGATCGCCAGGTCGGTATCGACGCCCGTGCTCTGCAGGGTTCCCTGATCCTGCACCGTGTCGATGGTACTTACCTGGACACCGAGACCGGACTGCAGCGGGTTGGTCGGCGATCGAGATGGGCCCGCGCCGCGGCCCTCCTGCAGCGTGTTGCTGAGCACGTCGGAAAATCTGACACGACCGGACTTGAACGCGGTCGTGTTGATGTTCGCCACGTTGTTGCTGATCACGTTCAGCCGGGTCTCGTGGCTGCGCACACCGGTAATGCCGATATAGATTGAGTCTATCATGAAAGTTGGCTCCTCGCCCCGTCCGCCGGGAGATGGTCTGGAAGCGAGCTTCCCGTTCCTGAGAAGTCGCTCTCGTTTCCATCACGACCCTCCATGACCGCAATGTGAAATCGATACTCTAGTTGTCTCGTCATTTCTGTCACTCGCCGGACAGCACACCGCTCAATTCGGCGAGCGAGATTTCCCGGTTGCCGGCCCAGATGGTGGCCTCGCCGGCCAGGTTCCGTATCGCCTGGACCTTCACACTCTTCAGCGCTTCTCCGCTGATGGGCGTTCCCCCCGGGCCCTCGGCTAGCACGGAGATCCGGTAGGCACCGGGCGGCACCTCGCTGCCAGCCGCGCTCTTGCCGTCCCAGGTGATGCTGCCGTAGCGCTGCGAGGGCTCGACCTCGAACTCCTTAACCAGGTTGCTGCGGGCGTCAGTGATCTGCACGCTCGCCTTAATGGCACCGGCATCGAGGCGATAGGCGAGGGTGGATTCACCGTCGCCGCTGAAAGCGATCTCGCCAGTGGGAATCTCGACGCTCTTGCCGATCAGTGAGGTCGCCAGGTTGTTGCGCATCGAGTTGTGCAGAACGCTCTCCGACTCCATGCTGCGATCCATCGCCTGGTTCATGTTCTGCAGCTGTTCCAGCGAGCTGAACTGGGCCATCTGGGCGATGAACTCGGTATTCTCAAGCGGGTTCAGGGGATCCTGGTACTGCAGCTGCACCGTCAGCAGCTTGAGGAAGTCCTCCTTGCCCAGGTTCGTACTGGAATTCTGTTCTGCCCGCGAGGGCGTGCGACTCGCCTGACCGAGGTCGCTGATGTTCATTCTGCTACCTCCGTTCCGGACGGGTGGATCCCGCCGTGTTGTTACTGACCTCATGCCACATAGTCAACCTCCCCATCACTGGGTGGTCCGATGCTCGTTGCGACCGTCTGTGCGTCGGTCCCCACTTCCGTCGCTCCGACGGGACCTCTGAAGCGACCGGTCCCGCGCTCCTGCGTCTCCTCGTTGTCACTGCTCTGATCCCGAGCCAGGTCGACGTCCAGCCCGGCCAGCTCGAGTCCCTGTTCCTCGAGAGCCTCGCGCAACCGGTTGAGCTGTTGCTCCAGCAAGTGCTTGACCTCGGGCTGCTGCACCATCAACTGGGTCCGGACTGCCCCATCCATCGTGCGGACGCGCATTTCGATCTCGCCGAGATCGGGTGGATCGAGAGCAATCCGCATCTCCGACAGTCCGTCCCTCACCAGCGTCGCCAGTCCGCGCACCACCTGTGGCATGACGATCTCAACTGCCTCTTCCACCGGGCCGCCACTCAGAGCGGCAGCCTGCGGACTGGTCGCAGCCTGCTGGATGCGCTGCAGGATTTGGTCCGGCGGCGACGGGTCGAGGACCAGGTTGGGGTCCATCAGCTCGTCGAAGCTGAGGAGGTTCAGCGCGTCTGTCTGAGCCGGTGCCTGCTGGGCGGCGGCTGGCTGGGGCAGAGACGACTCGGCGGAGTCGTCGGCCACAGCCGCAGAGGACTGGCTGCCTTCCACCGCTCGCAGCCAGCGCGCCCAGACGCTCTCGCCGGCCTGGCCCTCCACCTCGAGGTTGATGCCATCGTCGATCTCGCGGGCAGTAGCGGCACCATCAGGTGTCGTCACCGCCCCGGGGATGAAGGGCACGTACTGCACTGCCACGGCTACGGCCTGTTCGTCGACCTGCTGCTCCTCACCCGCGTCTGCGTTCGCGTCGGCGGCCACCTCGGCCCCCTCATGCACTTCCGGACGGGACGCGGGCTCATCCGTTGCCGGTTCACTCGCCGCTTCCTGCCGCTCCGCTCCGGCGGCATCCGACGCGCCGACAGTCTCCTTGTCCGCCGGTCTCTGCCTTTCGGGCTGGTGCCGCTCTCCCTCGCGCGCTCGGCCCATGAACTCGTTGAAGCCGGTCGTCACCGCCGGCTTGCGGGCCCCGGGGACCCGCGGAGCTTCAGCGCTGGCGCCCAGTTGCTTCAATTCGACCATCTATTCGCTCCCCCATCCTGTCGTTGACATGCCACTTCGGCGATAAATTTGCCCGCCGACCTCGTCCATTTCGATACGCTCCTGCCGTTTGCTTTCGCGTTCGTACTGCTCCGCCGCCCTTTCCCTGAGCGTTTCGTAGACCCGGCGTTCCCTCGTCGCTTCCATCAGTGCTGCCCGCTGTTTAACCACCTCCGCGTCAACGGCAGCCAGCCGTTGTGACTGCTCCAGAATCTCGCGCTGCAGGCGCAGCAGGTAATTGTCGTTGACCCCCAGGAACGCCGGTTCCAGCCGCTGCGTCGCCAAGCGATGCGAGGCCTGGCGGTACAGGGCCTGTGTCTGCTGCAGCCGGTTCAGCTCCTCCTGTTCCCGGTTGAGCACCGCCACAACCTCCCCGAGGGCAATTTTGCGGGTCTCTTCGACACGCTCCTTAATCTCGAGGATGCGCTGGAACCGGAAGGCGAACCGCTTCAACTAGGCCGGCGCCCCGCACCGGGTCGGTTCGTCGTCACGCCGCCTGATTTCTCCTCCTCCTGCTCTTCCGTCTCCTCCGTAAGTAGCGTCATCAACTGACCGACGTGCGCCTGATAGCCGCCTCCTTCCCTGAAGTCTTGCTGCAGGTACTGGTTTATCGGCTCGATGTACTGCAGAGCGCGATCGATCTGTGGATTGCTACCGCGGGCGTAGGCACCAATGTTGATCAGGTCCTCCACCTCGTTGTAGGCGGCCATCAGCACCTTGATGTCGGCGGCGGTCTGCTGGTGCACGCCGCTGGCCACGCTCGACATCACGCGGCTGATGCTCTCCATCACGTCGATTGGCGGATAATGACCCCGCGACGCCAGCCGCCGCGACAGGACCAAGTGACCGTCGAGAATCGCGCGGGAGGCATCGGCGATCGGCTCGTCCATGTCGTCGCCCTCTACGAGCACGTTGTAGAGACCGGTGATGCTACCCGCTTCGGTCATCCCAGCCCGTTCGAGCAGCCGGGGCAGCAGGGCAAAGACCGAAGGCGGATAGCCTTTCGTC
>CAYWBJ010000341.1:0-5390 GCA_964456165.1 uncultured Gemmatimonadaceae bacterium
TGCTGGGCTGCGGCATGTAGGGACGAGGTACCGGCATTGCCCATAACTCGGTATCGAATCCCTCGTCCAGGCCGGCCTCGTGCAGCAGCTGCCGCGCCTTCTCGGGATCGTAGGCGTAACCGTCGCTCGTATCGTTGTAACCCCAGACAGTCGGTGGTAGCGGGTTCACGGCTGGTTGCGCCAGGCCGCGGTAGAAGTTGTCCACCAGCGACTGCTTGTCGATGGCGTGGTTGATCGCCAGGCGCACACGGCGATCGTCGAACGGCGGCTTGTCCATGTTCATCGCCAGGTAGCCGACGTTCATCCCCGCCTGCTTCAACAGCTGCAGCTCGGGGTTCGCCTCGATTTCGTCGATGAACTCCGGACTGAGGTTGTCCAGCCCGGGAATCGACCCGGTCCGCAGCTCAAAGAACCGGACCGACGAATCTTGGATCGGCTTGAAGATCAGGCGCTTCAGGGGTGGAGCCGGCCCCCAGTAATCGTCGTTACGCTCCAGTACTATGCGCTCGTCCTCGCGCCATTCGACGAAGCGAAACGGGCCGGTGCCGACCGGATGACGGCGGTAGTCGGGGCCATGCCGGCGTGCGGCCGTGGGACTGACCGCCGCGGCGAAGTTCATCGCCAGGTTGGACAGGAAGGGGGCGTTGGGTGCTTTCAGCGTGATGCGAAAGGTCGAGTCATCGACCGCCGCCATCGACTGGACAATGGTGTCCATGCCCATGTCTTTCCAGTACTTATAGGCCCCTTCGACCCGGTGCTGTGGGTGGTCCTCGTAGAACTGGCGTCCGAGTGAGAAGAGCATGGCGTCGGCGTTGAAAGAGTTACCGTCGTGAAAGCGAACGTCGGTCCGCAGGTGGAAAGTCCACTCCAGCCGGTCTTCCGATACCTCCCATGACCGAGCCAGCTGTGGCGCCACGGCCGTGCTCTCGGACTGATAGGTGACTAGTGTTTCATAGATGTTGTCGCAGACCTTGAACGATTCGCCGTCGTTCTCCAGTGCCGGGTCAAGTCCCACCGAATCGGAGCCGCGGCCAAACACCAGCACGTTGGCAGGCTGGGGCTGGCCGCAACCTGCTACCATGGCGGCGAGGGTGGCAATGGCGGTCGCCCGCGCTCGCCTACCTGTCACAGTGGCTCGCGGCACTCAGCTGCCTCCGTGAAGGAGGGCGTCCCTGGTCTCGTAGCGGATGAGTCGAAGCCACCGCCCCATCTTGCGCAGGCCGGTTGTGGTCGGGGTGGCGTGAATTGCTGCGAGCCACCTGTCCAGCTGATCCGGCTGACTTGATGAGACGGGGCGGAGCTGCTTGGACTCGGGTGCCGGTACCAGGCGGCGCGTATCGGCGGTGTAGATCCAGGCCTGCTGCCCGGTAGATATATCGTGAAGGTGGAAGCGGCCGCTTTTCCACTCGGTGCTGCGGCTGTAGGTGGCGATGCGCTTGCCCCACATGATGAACTGGTCCTCGAAGCTGAGCGGATAGACCGAGCCGTGCATGTTGCGGTAGCGTTTCGGATCGAAGCGGACTACGAGGTCGTAGACGAATAGGGTATCGATGGTGGTATCCCGCACGATATCGGCGCCAAGCAGGATCTGCAGGGACGCCTCCTGATCGCGAGCGGCCAGCGACGTCCGCAGGTTCTGCAGGGCGAATCCCATCTCCTCGCCGTTGAGCTCGATCGTTTCTGACTCGGCCGCCGCCTGTCCGGCTGCGCCGATCAGTAACGCTAGGAGCAGGGAGCGGATGGTCTCAGTCGGCGAAAGCCGCATCGAAGGTTACCGCGGAAGGCTCGAAGTCGACCTCCTTGAGGTAGGCGCAGGCTTCAGCCGCCCCGTGCTCGCGGTCCATGCCGCTGTCCTCCCACTCGACCGACAGGGGGCCCTGGTAGGCGATCCGGTTGAGGGCGCGAATGATCTCCTCGAAGTCGACGTTGCCGCGGCCGACCGAGCGGAAGTCCCAGTAGCGGCGGCGGTCACCGAAGTCGGTGTGGCCCCCAAACACGCCCGCCTGGGTCGGCGTCGACGACCAGCCGACATCCTTCATATGGGCGTGGAAGATGCGCTCGCCAAGCCGATAGATGAATTCGACATAGTCGACGCCCTGGTAGCCCAGGTGGCTGGGGTCGTAGTTGAAGCCGAAGGCTGGGTGGTGATCGAGCGCTTCCAGCGCGCGCTCGGCCGAGGCGATGTCGAACGCGATTTCGGTCGGATGGACCTCGAGCGCGAACCTGACGCCCTCCTCCTGGAAGGCGTCTAGGATCGGTTTCCAGCGGCGAGCGAAGTCGCTGAACCCCTCCTGGATCATCTCCGGTGGTGTCGGCGGGAAGGAGTAGATCAGGTGCCAGATGGAACTCCCGGTGAACCCGTTGACCACGTCGACGCCGAAGCGCTTGGCGGCGCGGGCGGTGGCGACGAGCTCGTCGGCGGCGCGCTGGCGCACGCCCTCCGGGTCGCCGTCACCCCAGACGTAGTCGGGCAGGATGGCTTCGTGGCGCTGATCGATGCGGTCGCAGACGGCTTGGCCGACGAGGTGGGCGGAGATGGAGAAGAAGCTCATGCCGTACTTGTCGAGTGTCGCGCGCTTGGCCTCACAGTAGGCGGCGTTGGCCTTGGCCACCTCGAAGTGGTCACCCCAGCAGGCCAGCTCCAGACCGTCGTACCCGAAGGACTGGGCCTTCTGGCACATCGTTTCCGTGTCCAGGTCTGCCCACTGGCCGGTGAACAGTGTAACGGGTCGTGACATCCCAGTTCTCCTCGCAGGATTTCGGGGGAAGGCGGGATCGGGTGGCGCCGCTGCCGGCACCTTGAGCCCCGCTTATTTAATGGCGGTGAACTCCGGTGTCAATCGGCTGCCAGCGACTTCTCGCGCCGGAGATCGATGTCGAAGATCTTGATGTAGCGCCCGGAGTATTCGCCGATGAGCTCCGGGATTCCGTCGTTGTCCACGTCGAGGAGTCCCATGTGATCGCCGAAGGTCTCCGGGGACTGCCACTCCATGTCCCGGAACTTGGCGTCGAAGACGTAGCCGCTGTTGAGGACGATCTCATCGGCGCCATCGCCATCGACATCGCCGATGAGCAGGTCGGTGGCTTCGATGCCGGCCTCGTCGCTGACCCATTCCTCGAACTGGGCTGCGGCGTCGTAGATAACCAGACTGCCGTCCGCGCACAGGAGGATCTCCGGCTGGTGGTCGTCGTCGACGTTGGCCATCAGGGCACAGGTGATCCGCTCGTACTCGGATGGGGGTAGGCTCCAGACCGTCCGGTAGGTGTCCAGATCCAGGTAGTGAATGCGCCCGCTGTCGGTTATGACGACCAGGCGATCGCGGGGATGATCGTCGACGTCCCCGACGAACAGGGCGTGGATCGCTCCCTCCATGTATTCGCTGGTCCAGACCTCCTCGAAGGCGCCGCCGACGCGCTCCAGGACGTGCAGGAATCCCCGCATGTCGCCGAAGACCAGGCGTTGCGCCGCATCCTCAGCGGCGGGCAGAAACAGCAGGTTGTCGAACTCCTCGATCGCACCCGTGCCATTGGGAAACGGTGAAGTGTCAGCGGCGGTGGTGAGTCCGGCCAGCAGCAGGAGGGCTGTCCAGGCCTGGCAGTGCCGGAGCGGTATTCTCGTGATCATGGGTTTCCTCGGTTGCTCTGCTCGCCGTCGGCGGCTCGCGCGGCTGCGTACACTGACTGTATGGGCACACCGTGCCGTCGCGCGAGCTGGGCACAGTCCTCGTACTCGGGGGCAGACCGGCGAACGCCATCAAAGTCCCACACCTTCACCTGTACCGGACCATACGGCGTGTCCACGCTGGCGATCGCCCGTTGGAGCACCAGCCGATCGACTGCCTGGTGGCGGACGCCGAGGGTGGTGGTCTCGGCGAGTATAGTGGCGGCAATCTGCTCCTGGTCTCGGGGTTGCGTCAGAACGCTCAGGACGTTACCGGGCCGGCCTTTCTTCATTTGTGCTGGGGTGATGTAGACATCCAGGGCACCCCGCTCGAATAGCAGGTCGGAGAGGTAGCCGTAGATCTCCGGGTGCATGTCGTCGATGTTGGCCTCGAGTAGGACGACGCGATCCCGGGTCAGCTGCTCTGTGCTCTCGCCGAGCCGAACGCGAAGGAGATTGGGCACCTCGGGCAACTCCCGCTTGCCCGCGCCGTAGCCGAGGCTGTCGATCCGCATCGGCGGCACCGGGCCGTATCCCTGCGCGAGGGTTGTGATGATGGCAGCGCCCGTGGGCGTCACCAGCTCGGCCCGCACGTCGGTCTGCTCGGTAGGCACGTCCTTGCACAAGGCGAGCACACCCGGCACCGGTACCGGGTAGCGGCCGTGGGCGCACTGTACGTAGCCCGTGCCGAAACGGAGGGGCGAAGCGAATACTTGCTGTACGCCCAGCAGCCGCAGGCCGACGACACTGCCGACGATGTCGACGATGGCATCGGCGGCACCGCCCTCGTGGAGGTGCACCTCCTCCGGCGGCAGGCCGTGTACTTCAGCTTCGGCTCCGGCTAGGCGGCGGTAGATCAGCTCGGCCGTCGCCCTGACTTCCGCGTCGAGGCTGCTACTGCGGATGGCTTGGAGTATCTCGTCGAGGTGTCTGTGGGGATGGGATTCCCCGTGGCTGTGTAGGTGGATGTGATCGGTTTCGACGGGGGACCGGTTAACGCTCACTTGGGCTGCGGTGCCGGCGATGCCCAGCCTGCTGGCGGGGGAAAACGTCACGTCGATTCCGGGCACCGGGAGCTTGGCTAGCTCCTGGCGGAGCGCCTCTGGATCCAGGCCTGCATCGACCAGGGCACCCAGTACCATGTCGCCGCTGATTCCCGAGAAACAGTCGAAGTAGGCTAGTCGCATCTGGTGTGGAAATCCCCGGGGGTGGTGGTCACTCGGCGGAGAGGCGCTTGAAATTGCTCCGGCGTTTCTTCCAGTCGAACTCCTCGGCGAAGTCGTAGACGCCGATGAAGTCTTCGATGCGGTCGTCGTCGGTTTTGCTCATCAGTTCCGACTCGACCAGGTTGAAGACGATTTCGCCGAAGTCACGCGTTTCGGCCACACCCCAGTGGCTGAAGACCGAGCGGGCCATCGGCCCAAGTTGGTCCATGGCGAACTCGCTGATACCGAAGAGCAGATTGCGCCCGCAGATATGGCGCTGCTCGTTCGGAAGCCCGGTCTTGCCCAGCTTCTCCACGGTGTACTGAAGCGCGTCGTAGATGAACAGGTAGGCTTCTTTCTTGTAGCGGCCGTCCCGCTCGGCGACTTCTTCGATATCGGTGAGGAATTTATCGCTCATGGAAAGGGAGAGCTGTTGTTAAGTGCGATGGTAGCGCTTCTCGGCACTCGTGTCCGTCTTCTGGTCAGAATAGAGGACACCACATTTCGGGTGTCAAGCAGATCTG
>CAYWBJ010000342.1:0-2164 GCA_964456165.1 uncultured Gemmatimonadaceae bacterium
CCGGTATCCTGATGGAGCCGCTGGTCCCGCCCGTCGCGCTGGTCGTCTTCGGCGGCGGCGACGACGCCGTTCCGCTGGTCGAGCTGGCCGCCGGGATCGGCTGGCAGGTCACCGTCGTCGACCACCGCCCCGCCTTCGCCATACCCGAGCGCTTCCCCGAGGCTCATCAGGTCATCGCCGGCCGAGCGCCGGAGTTGTTCGACGACCTGCACGTCGCCGGGGCCGCAGCAATCGTGATGACCCACAACTACATGCAGGACCTCGCCCTGCTCCGGATGCTGGTCGGTGGAGAGGTCCGTTACCTAGGTGTGCTCGGCCCGCGGGCGCGCACCGATCGCCTGATCAACGACCTGAACACCGAGAAGATTACCCTCAACGCCGACATGCGGCGCGCCCTGCACAGCCCCGTGGGCCTGGACATCGGGGCCGAGACGGCCGAGGAGATCGCCCTGTCGGCGATCGCTGAGATGCGGGCGGTGCTCTGCGGCCGCGAGGGCGGACGCCTGCGCCACCGTAAGGGACCGATCCACGACCGGCCGGAGTAGGAGAAATGGAACTCCATAGCCTCGAGCACCAGATCACGCCGGACGAAACCACCGCGATGGAGCGCGACGGCTTCTTCGTCGTCAATGATGCCCTCGCACGCGAACAGCTGGCGGACCTGACCGCCCTCGTCGATCGGCTCAGCGTTGAGGAGCGCACGGCCAAGTCCGTGGCTGTCTCCAACCGCGTCGATCTGCGCGACATGGTCGGTCGCGATCCCCTTCTCTTTGAGCTGGTCGACCAGCCCACCACTATCGCCAAGGTCTGGGGCATCCTTGGCTGGAACATCGCCATCTACCACACGCTCTACATGGAAGCGCCTCCAGAGGTCCCGGCCGGCTCCCCCCTGGGCAAACTCGGCTGGCACCGCGACACCGGACAGCTCAACCGCGACATGGACGTCCGACCCCAGCCGCGGGTCTCGGTCAAGGTCGCCTATTTCCTCAGCGACTGCAGCGAGCCGGGACGCGCCAATTTCTGGGTCATACCCGGAAGCCACCTGCAGGACCGGCCCGAGGTGCCCGAGGACGGCACCCCCCCCACCGGCGCCCGCCCAGTGATGGTACCGGCCGGCGCGGCCGTGATCTTCGACCGCCGCCTCTGGCATTCCTCCAGCCCCAACACCTCGCAAATCACCCGCAAAGTCCTCTTCTACGGCTACGCCTACCGCTGGCTCAAGCCCCGGGACGACCAGACTGTCGAGCATCTGTTCGACCAGTGCGATCCGATCCGGCGACAGCTGCTGGGGCACGCCGCCACCGGCAACTACGGTTTCACCTCGCCCACCGACGACGACGTGCCGCTGCGGGTTTGGTTGCGGGAACTCGTCGGCGAGGAAGCCGCCGGCTGACCACCGATGCCGGTTCGAGCGCTGCAGGTCGATCCTGGTCAATCTGTTGCTCGGGAACGAGCCGACCGATCGCACCGGTGTGAGCGGAGGCTCGTTTCATGGGTGACCTACATCCGCGACGCCCAGCTTTTGGAACCGGAGATCGCGGGAAAAATCGCCGCCGGCTTTCGCGCCTTCAAGCTCAAGGTCGGGGACGACGCTAAGCTCGACCTGGAGCGCATCCGCACCCTACGCCGAATCACCAAACAGGAAGCCTACGTCAAGGCAGACGCCAGTGGCGCCTGGGAATTCGCCGAGGCTGCAGAGCTGCTACGGGAAATGGCGGAGGCTGGCGTCAATACCAATACCGTGGAGACGCCGCTACGGTCCGCCTCCCGCAACCTCGCCAAGAACCACCCGCAATCGGTTAACCGGAACACCAACGACGTGGCGGCCGCGCGCGCGATCTGGCCGGTTGCGCCCGTGCCGGTGGTATCGATGTTCTCTTCGGCACCACCTTCGAGCTCGGCCCCGGCCTGCTGGTTGTCGATGTCGTCACCCCTGTCCCTAGCTACACAGGCGGCGAGTTCCCCGTGCCACTGGGACCAGGCCTCGGCGTCGCACTCGACGCCGGAAAACTCGAGACCCTGAACGCAACCACCATCGAATAAGGGAGATCAGCAATGCCCAAGATCGACTGGCGCTACCACCGCCCCGGCTGAACCAGCTGCAAGAAAGCGCAAGAGTTCCTTGCGCAGGCCAACATCGCCGACGGCGAGGTCCAGTCCTCGT
>CAYWBJ010000343.1:0-2792 GCA_964456165.1 uncultured Gemmatimonadaceae bacterium
TTCGGTGGTGGTCGTCTTGCCCGCGTCGATATGGGCCGCGATTCCAATGTTGCGAATGCGGTCCATTGTGAGTTGTTGCTCAGCCATGACGCGGATATAGGCCTAGAAGCGGTAGTGGGCGAAAGCCCGGTTGGCCTCGGCCATGCGGTGGACGTCCTCGCGCTGCCTGACGGCACCGCCTTCGCCCTTGGAAGCCGAGAGGATTTCGTTCGCCAGCCGTTCCGCCATCGTGGGCTCGGAGCGCTCGCTGGCGAAGCGGATCAGCCAGCGGATGGACCGGGCAGTGCGCTCTTCGTACCGCACCTCGATCGGAACCTGATAGGTAGCACCGCCGACGCGCCGGGAGCGAACCATCACCGTCGGCTTGACGTTCTCGACCGCCTTTTCGAACAACTCGATCCCATCCTGGCTACTACGCTCAACGACCAGGTCGATCGCCCTGTAGAAAATGGTTTCGGCCACGCTCTTCTTGCCCTGCTTCATCAGGCTGTTGATAAAGCGGGTGACAAGCAGGTTGCGAAACTTGGGGTCGGGGAGGAGCTGCCTCTTGATGACTCGCTTGCGACGTGGCACTATTCGGGTCTCCTCGCTCCGTACTTGGAGCGTCCCTGTCGCCTTTCGGCAACCCCACTGGTATCGAGCACGCCGCGAATGATATGGTAGCGTACGCCCGGACAGTCCTTGACCCGGCCGCCTCGCACCAGAACGATGGAGTGCTCCTGTAAGTTGTTGCCCTCGCCGGGGATATAGGCCGTCACTTCAGTGCCCGTCGTAAGTCGAACGCGCGCCATTTTACGAAGTGCCGAGTTCGGCTTCTTGGGCGTTGTGGTGTAGACGCGGGTACAAACACCTCGGCGCTGAGGGCAGGCCTCAAGCGCCGGGGCATCCTGCTTCTTACCAATTTTTCGGCGCCCCTTGCGGACCAGTTGATTTATCGTTGGCAAGTCCTGTAACTCCCATCAAATACAGAAAACAGAAATTAGTAAATCCTCTCGAGTCTGTCAATAGTCCGAGAGTCTACTTTCTCAATACTTCAGCCTCGGTCTCGGGATTTACACCAACGTCGGCCGTCACAGCGTCAGGGGCCATTTCCTCGAGGTCCGGAACGACCGCGGGTACGATCTCATCATCTTCCGGAGCCAGATTGTCGTAGGCAGCTCCGCGATAGAGGCTGGTTCCGGTCCCGGCGGGAATGAGACGACCGATGATCACGTTCTCCTTGAGCCCTCGCAACCTGTCCACTTTCCCCTGGACCGCAGCCTCGGTCAGCACTCGAGTCGTCTCCTGGAAGGAAGCGGCCGAAATGAAACTGTCGGTGCGCAGCGAGGCACGGGTGATTCCGAGCAGTATCGGCTGGCAGGTGGCTGGATCGCCCCCTTCGGTAATGACCTTCTCGTTCTCCTTGTTGAAGCGGATGTTGTCCACCTCCTCAGCCTCGAGGAAGTTGGTGTCTCCCGGGTCGAGGACGCGCACCTTCTGCAGCATCTGGCGAACGATCACCTCGATGTGGCGATCGTTGATTTTCACTGCCTGCAGGCGGTACACATCCTGGATCTCGTTGACCAGGTACTCCTGGACCGTGGTGACACCCTGGCCCCGGAGAATGTCCGCCGGACTCTCCGGCCCCTCTGACAGGCTCTCGCCGGCGATGACGTGATCGCCTTCGTGGACGCGCAGGTGCTTACCGTAGGGCACCAGATACTTGCGCTCCTCGCCGTCAACCGATGTCACCAGCAATTCACGGTTGCCGCGAACGAGTCCGCCCATCTTGACCGTGCCGTCGATCTCGGAGATAACCGCCGGCTCCTTCGGGCGCCGCGCCTCGAACAATTCCGCCACTCGCGGCAGACCGCCGGTGATGTCGCGAGTCTTGGAGCGCTCGCGCGGAATCTTCACCAGTACCTGGCCCGGATGCACGTTGGCCTCGTCGTTGACCAAGAGCCGGGCACCCACCGGGATGATGTAGGTCCGCGTTCCCTTCTCGTCGCTGGAAATCTCGATCTGCGGGCTGAGGGAGCGATCTCGCTGCTCGACGATGCCGCGGGCGCTCATGCCGGTGGTCTCATCAAACTCCTCGCGCATGGTGACGCCGTCGATTATGTCGGTGAAATTGACGATGCCCTCGCGGTCTGAGATGATGACGTTGTTATACGGATCCCATTCGTATAACACCTGGCCGGCCTCGATCATCGCGCCGTCGGTGACCTTGAGCAGTGCTCCATACGGCACGGCCATGTGGGCCCGCATGCGGTGCTGCTCGTCGAGCAGGTGAATCTCACCGTTGCGGCCAACCATGGTCGGCCCCAGATCCGGGTTGTCCACCGTGTCGATGTTGACAAAGTGAGCCTTGCCGTCGCGCCGGGCCGAAATCTGAGACTGCTCGGCGATGCGGCTCGCCGTACCGCCGATGTGAAAAGTCCGCAGGGTCAGCTGGGTGCCAGGCTCGCCGATGCTCTGCGCAGCAATGACCCCCACCGCCTCACCTGAGTTGACGATGCGACCACTGGCCAGATTGCGACCGTAACATTTAGCGCATACGCCGCGCTCGGACTCACAAGTCAGGACCGAGCGGATGCGCACCTCCTCAAGTCCGGCCTGGGCGATGTCCTGGGCGTCCTTCTCCTCGAGCAAGGTATCGGCCTCAACCACGACCACGCCGTCGGGATCAATGGCCTGCTCGAGCAAAACGCGGCCGACGATGCGATCGGCCAGCGGCTCGACGATTTCCTCGCCGTCCTTGAGCGCGCCCATTTTGATGCCCTGGCCCGTGCCACAATCCTCTTCACTGATCA
>CAYWBJ010000344.1:0-1730 GCA_964456165.1 uncultured Gemmatimonadaceae bacterium
CGACGGATGCGCCACTGGGCATCGTCAAATCGCCGACCACTTTCGCGCCACGGGCGTCACGTGCGAACTGCAACGGCACGGACCTGGCGCCGTCGACGCTCACCCACAGGCCCTCGTCATGGACCAGACGACAGAAAGGACCGATGTTGTGCCAGGCGCTCCACTGCCCCGGCTCGGCTTGCGGCAGCTTTGTGCTGGCACCCCCGTAGCTCGGCTGATAATGGCCGCGGCGGCTCACGTTGGCCTGCGCTGCGGCACCGGTCGTGTTCTTGAACCGGACGTAAAGCTGGTACGCGGCAAACGCCTCATTGGTGAACGGCGAGCCGACGCGATAGGGCTTCCGCCCGATGTAGTCGTCCGCCGGATTCGTCGTCAGCACGACGAAGTCGATCATTCGTGCGCCGGCCGGTTCCGGATTGGCGATGGTGATCAGCCGGACTTCGGCCTTGCCTGCGGCAAGAGCCGCAATGGCCGCCGGCGCCTCTGCCGCGTCGTGGTCGACTCCCCACGCCCAGAACAGTTCATCGCTGCCGGCGCTGAAACTCCACATACGATCGGTGCCCGCGGCGCCGTAGTCCTGACTGAAAACGAGCTTCCCCTGCTGCCGGACCTCAATGCGATGACGGTAATTGAAGTACGGTGGCGACTGGTACTTGCTCCAGACCCGGTACTTGCCGGCAGCGGGCACCGTGATCGTACTTGTCGCCACGGCGCCATCACTCGCGGCCTCGGCACTGAGCAGCCCGCCCTGAGACGTCCACATGCCGCCGTACGTGTGGCTGGCGTAACTCTGCTGCTGATGAATCACCTGCCAGCCATCGTCGGCTGCGGGTGCGAACGACTCGCCCTCGACAACAATCACACTGTGCTCAGCGGCCTGGGCGAGCCCAGCGCCAAGCACGGCGGCAAGTACAGAAAAGGCAAGCCGACGAAACGATGCGATCATGAGTGGAGTCTCCGTAAGTACTAAGAGCCGGTTTTGCATCTGCATTGGAAGTAATGGTACGGCCTCTCGCGCCGTTGAGCAATACTACTCCGATCATATTGCCATCCTTTGTCTCCCTGCCGGTTATTCCTTTCCGCAAATAGCGTGCGCCCGAGGAAGCAGAGCAACGCTGTGAATATGGGTCTCATCATGCGCCTGCAGTCAGGGACTACTCGGAGTCAGTGGCGGCGGGACGCGCGAGGAGGATGCGGAACCCCAGCCTGCCGTTGGCGCTCGCCGCCGGCGTCGCGTTGCGGTCGGCTGAGCGGCACCACCAGGCGATGTTCCCCCAGCAGCCGCCGCGGAACGCTTTTTTTGATTCGTAGGTATCAAGGCACCATTCCCACACGTTGCCGTGCATGTCGCACAGTCCCCAGGCATTTGGCCGCTTGCGGCCGACGGGCTGGGGATGGTTCCGGCCCTCGTCCACTGTGTTGCCCGCGAACCAGGCATGGTCGGTCAGATCGGCCTCGCGGTCGCCAAAGCTCCACCGCGCCGGGCTGCCGGCACGGCATCCGTACTCCCACTCCGCTTCCGTCGGCAGCCGATACACCCAGCCCTGCGGCAGCCGGCCGGCCTGCCGCTCGCGCTTCGTGATCCGGCGGCAGAATGTCAATGCGTCGTCCCAGGTGACGTGCGTGGCGGGCCACGCATCGGCGTCTTTCTGCGGGACTGGCTTCGGGTCATTGGCTGCCGCGGCCCGGGCCCACGGCGTCGTTTCCATCGCCTCTCGCCACTCGGCCCG
>CAYWBJ010000345.1:0-1837 GCA_964456165.1 uncultured Gemmatimonadaceae bacterium
GTAGTGGTCGGCTGGGGCTGTGGTCATTGCGAGTGGTGTGTTTCCGGTCACGAGCAGATCTGTCCCCAGGGAGATGAAGCGGGGGCAACCCAGAATGGAGGATTTGCCGAGTTTGTCCTAGTCCCACACCGCCGGCACGTCATTCCTCTGGGCTCGCTCGATCTGGTGCAGGCGACGCCCCTAGGCTGTGCGGCGCTGTGCTCCTATGCGGCGGTCAAGCGAGTGCGCCCCCATCTGTCCGGGGGTTCGACCGCCATTGTGATCGGCGCCGGCGGACTTGGCCAATACGGGATCCAATATACGCGCCTGCTGACCGGGGCAAAGGTCATCGCCGTGGACAATAGGGAGGATCAGCTCGCCCGGGCCCGCGAACTGGGCGCCGAGCACGCCATCAAGGCCGGCGCCGATGCCGCCGATCAAATCCTCGAGCTTACCGACGGCCGCGGCGCCGGCGCCGTCATCGACTTTGTCGGCACCGACGACACCCTGGCGCTTGCTTGCAAGGTCGTCGGACGCCGCGGACTCGTTGCCCTGCTCGGCCTCTTGGGTGGGTCCGTTCCATTTGGGTTCTTCAGCATGGCACCAGAGGCCTCGCTTACTACCGTCGTTGCCAGCAGTGTGCTCGATCTGCAGGAGGTCGTTCGGCTGGCACAGACGAGCCAAATCACCTCTCAGGTGAGAACCTATCCGCTCGCCGCGATCAATGATGCCCTCGACGACCTCCGCGCCGGCCGCATCGAGGGCCGCGCAATAGTCATTCCCTAAAGGGAGGGAGCCACCGATGATCTCCAGTGTTTTGCCAACCGCCTTGACCATTTCCGATATGGACCGGTCGCTGGCCTTCTACCGCGATCTGCTCGGCTTCCGGGTGGACACCGAACTCCCGCCCGCCGCCGAGCGCGAGCGCTGGGACCGCTACCACGAAGAGGTCTGCCGCCTCCAAGGGGCCCAGATCCGCGTCCTCTACCTCGAGGCCCCGGACGGGAAGACCCATCTCGAGCTCATCGAGTATCTCAGCCCTAAGGTGCCGATGCCCCCTCGTCGCGGGATTCACGAGCCCGGCACGTCGATCGTCGCTCTGGGCCTCAGCGGCAGCCAGGCCGCGGTAGATCGGCTGCGCGCCGCCGGTGTCGAGGTACTCTCCGATCCAGTGCCGTACACCACAGATGACGGCGTCAGTTCCCACACCACCTACTTCTACGATCCCGATGGCCACGCCCTCTGCCTCTTCGAGATCGTCGAAGGTAATTAGGCCTGCGGCGCAATCCTATATTGGGCAAAGCGGAGGTTTGAAAAATGAACGAGAAACGCTTTGAAGGGAAGATAGTGCTTGTCACCGGCGGCGGCAGCGGCATCGGCCGGGCCACTGCCCTGCGATTTGCCCGCGAGGGTGCAGCTCATGTATTTGTACTGGACCTGCGGCCGGAACGGGCCGAGAAGGTCGCCACGGAAATCGCGGACTGCGGCGGCAGCGCCACGCCCATCGTTGGCGACATCAGCCAGACGGCTGAGTGCGATCGCGCCCTAGCGACTGTTCGCGACCAGGCGGGCCCTTTGGACGTCCTGGTGAGCAATGCGCCGGCATGGACCAGTGAACCGTTTTTGGAGATGAAGGAAGAGTCGTGGGACCGGGTTCTGGCAGTCAATCTGAAGGCCTCCTTCATCCTCGGGCAGCGGGCCGCCCGGGCCATGAAGGACAGCGGTGGGGGCGTCATCCTCTACACCGCCTCCATCGCCGCCAGCGGAGGGTGCCGCAATTTCATCCACTACAACGTCAGCAAGGCCGGCATTCTCTCATTGATGCAGACCATGGCCCTGGAACTGGCCCCCTTCGGCA
>CAYWBJ010000346.1:0-1705 GCA_964456165.1 uncultured Gemmatimonadaceae bacterium
AGTAGGCCGGGAAGCGGTCGCGCACCTTGCCCAACAGCGCGTGGACGGGCAGGCCGGCCATCTTGCCGGCGATGTCCCACAGGCAGTTGTCGAACGGACCTTCCCAACCTTTCCGCAGGTGACGCGTCCCGTTCAGTGTCTGAAAGAGGCGCTCGCGGTGCAGCGGATCCTCCCCGACGACCAGAGAGCGCATCTTTTGCAACTCTTCGGGCGTGTTGAACGAGGTCGTGCGGGCCACATGCCCTTCGTCCGTCTCGACCTGGAGAAACTGCTCGCTTCTCGTGCTGCCGTCCCGCTGCGGGCTCTCGAGCCGGAGCAGCTTGACCGCCGAAATCTTCATCGCGGAATCCTTCCCTTGGGCTGTGTGCACTTCGGGCAACGGTAAGCCAACCGCCGTCGCTTGTCGAGGAATGGACACGGCCCGCAGGACGCCATCGCCCCATCTGCGTAGCTGGCGACAGCCACGGCCGCAGCGCGCGCCCCGTTCCCGCACCCACGACGATGCCATCCGGCAGCGCCACGAGCGCCAGACTGGTCGTCATCGAGCCGCCGACAGACAACCTCCATTTCCGCCCCGCTTGACACCAGGACCTGCCGGCGACCTTATTCGCCCGGTGCCAGGTACGCGCAATAGCAGACTCCACTTCAATGGACTCGTTCGCCTCCGTCGCAATCGACATAGCCAGCAAGCTCGGTCGCGCCGTCGGACGCCTGCGCTTCGCGCCGCCGGTGACCCACGTCTATAACCCGCTCGACTACGCCTTCGGCGCCCACCAGCAGTACCTGGAAAGGTACTGCAAGCCGTCGGCCGAGTATCTCCTGCTGGGGATGAATCCGGGCCCCTTCGGCATGGTCCAGACCGGCGTACCCTTCGGAGAGGTCACGTTGGTGCGCGACTGGCTGGGGATCGACTCGGGCGTCTCGGCGCCGCCCCGGGAGCATCCCAAGCGCCCGATAGCGGGTTTCTCATGCGACCGCAGCGAGGTCAGCGGTCAGCGCCTCTGGGGCTGGGCGAAACAGCGTTTCGTCCAGCCGGAGTCGTTTTTCGCGCGGTTCTTCGTCTGGAACTACTGCCCCCTTGCCTTCATGGAAGAGTCGGGCCGCAACCGCACCCCGGACAAGCTGCCGGCCGACGAGCGGGCCTCGCTCTTCACCGCCTGCGACGCCGCGCTGGCCGCGGTCGTCGAGCACCTCGCCCCGAAGATGGTCCTCGGCGTCGGCAAGTTCGGCGAAACCCGGGCGCGTCAAGCCCTGGACAGCGGGCCACACATTGCCAGCATCCTGCACCCCAGTCCGGCCAGCCCGGTCGCCAACCGGGGCTGGGCGGAACAGGTGGAAAGACAACTCGTCGACCTCGACGTTGACCTTTCCTCCTCCTGAGACAGGAGGGAGCGCGATGTGTTCTTCCAACCTAGCGACGGCAGTCCCGGCTCAGCGATACCACTCAACGCCCTGATCGTCCCGCGGCCGATCGGTTGGATATCCACGCGCGACCTGGAGGGCACGGCGAACCTCGCCCCCTACTCCTTCTTCAACGCCGTCGCCGCTCCCTCCGATGTGGACGAATTCGCCCACACCGGCCTCACCAAGGCCCCGAGCCGCCTCGTCACCTCACCCCGCGTCGCCGAAAGCCCGGTCCAGCTGGAGTGCCGCACCACCCAGTCCCTGGAACTCCCCAACACCGCTGTCTTCGGCCAGGTGGTAG
>CAYWBJ010000347.1:0-2158 GCA_964456165.1 uncultured Gemmatimonadaceae bacterium
TGCCCTCAGAAATCAGGATCTCCGCCTGACGGAGATGGCCGATAATTTGTTCAGCGGTGTACCGTTTCCTGGCCATAGGGGCCCCTTTCTACGTCCCATATCCTAACTTTAGGACTGGGAACATTATAGGGGGGCAGGTCACCTCTCCCGTGGCGTCGCCATGATCTTCGTTTTACACTCGATGTGTGTCGCCGGATCCTATTCCGGGCATCGCAACTGGACAACACCGCTCAAAGGAATATGGAATGATCAAAATCACCGCCGCCCGGAGGGCCGACCCGCCCCGATGGGCCGTCCTGCAACGGCGCCTGTTCTCTGTCATGGAGGAAGCCGCCAGGCTCACCGTCGAGAAATACACCGATGACGAGGGCATACCCTACTTGGCCGACGATGTCGACGATCTGTACGAGCGCTTCTACAACTGGCCCCTGTTCTACTCGGTAGGCGCCGGCGACGAGATGCTGCGGCAGTCCGTCCAGGAGTACGAAGCGATCACCCGCTCCAACGGACAAGAGACGCGGAACCCGCACTTTCCGTGGCTGTTCCCGCAGCTCCATAACGAGTATTACAGCCTGACCGTGCCGGCTGGCCAGGCCCCGTCGTGGGTACCCGGCCAGCGGATTATCACCGACTGGCACCACATGGGCGAAGGCAACCAGTTGTTCTACGGCATCGGGATGGCCGATCCGGCGACGCCCGGTCACGTGGAGCGGTCGGAGCGCTTCGCCGCCATGATGATCGGCGCGGACCCGGAGGCCCCCAACTACGATCCCGGCCTCAACCAGTTCCGCTCCGTATACACCGACGCGCGGGGCCCCATCTACGAAGTCAACGTCGAGCAGGCTAAGGGCTTCCTGCACGGCGGCAGCCCCACTCAGACCGACTGGACACCACAGCCGATGGGCGTCCGCGCGGGGCTCTATCCGGCCGTCAAGGATGCGGAGCCGGACTGGTACGACCGTCCCGAGCGGGCGGCGCATATCCTCAGCCTCTTCAACCGGCTCGTCATGGAGGGCGACATCCCCCACAACATGGGCTCCGCCGGACTGGTCACCAACGCCTACCTGCACACGGGGGACGAGCGCTACAAAGAGTGGGTTCTGCGCTACGTCGAGGGATGGATCGGCCGCATGAAGCAGAACGGCGGCATCATGCCCGACAACATCGGCCCCGCGGGCGGGATCGGCGAGCACCGGGACGGCCAGTGGTGGGGCGGCTGGTACGGCTGGAACTGCTACAAGGGCAACAACATCGGTTTGACCTCGATGACCGTCGGCGCGGAGTGTGCCCACCTGCTAAGCGGCGACGACGCGTACCTCCAGGTGATTCGATCGCAGATGGAGGTGATGCTCGCCAATGCGCGCACACTCGACGACGGACAGCTTGTGGTTTCCTGGCGGCACGGTCCTGACGGTTGGTTCGATTACCAGCCGATGCCGATCAAGTGGCTGCCGCACGTATACCACGCTTCGATGAACGACGCCGACCGGCAGATGATGGAGCGGGTGCGCGAAGGCGATGTCGGCCGCGACTGGTCCGAACTCGGCAGGATAAGCGCCAAGAGCGGCGGGGAGTGGGCCTTCTTCCAATACCACAGCGGCAAGTTTCCGGACTGGCCGGAGCAACTGATGGTGTTCGAGTTGGCGCAGGCAGAGGCAGCGCTCGCACGCGTCAGCGCGGAGTCGCGCGAACCGGACCAGATGATCGCGGACAACAGCGGCATCCCCAATCCGGTGAGCACCGAGGCCTTGACGCAGATGATGCTTGGCGCCCCGGGCACGGTCTACAACGGCGGCTTACTCCGGGCCACAGTGCGGTACTTCGACCCTGAACGGGCCCGTCCCGGTCTTCCGGAAGACGTGGCCGCGCTGGTAGACGGGCTCGGTAGGGACCGTGTCACATTCCACCTGGTGAACTTGAACCGTCATCAGACGCGCCGGATCGTCGTGCAGGCTGGGGCCTTCGGCGAGCATCGCTTTGACCATGTGCAGTACGTCGACGGCGACAGGGACAGGGACATCGCGGTGGCGGCGAATTACCTCGAAGTCGCATTGCCGCCCGGAACTTCGATCCACTTGCGCTGCGGTCTCGACCGCTTCACCAACCGGCCCAGTTACGCCCTCCCCTAGCATGGCGAATGACGGCCGCAGGTCGCCGG
>CAYWBJ010000348.1:0-10432 GCA_964456165.1 uncultured Gemmatimonadaceae bacterium
CATGGTCTTCAACTACCGCTTCTTCGACCAGACGCTGCGCGCCCGACAGATCGTCGCCGAGCGGAATTTCGGCAAGGTCCTCAACGTCAGCGGCCTGATTCACTACGCCTGCTGGAGCCACGGCATCGACCTGGTCCACCCCTTCGCCGACCCAGTTGTCGAGCTCACCGCCCTGCAGGGCACCGCCATCAGGGGAGAGAGGACGCCGGCCCTCGACGTGACCGCCGCCTTCCGCACCGCGGCCGATGCCACCGGCACCCTGCTCGGCACCTCGGCCCTCTCCTGGGACTTCCCCCTCTTCGAGCTGACCTTCAACTTCGAGGGAGGACGCATCCACTTCCGCGATTTCGACGGCGACCTGGAGATCCTCGAGCACGGCAGCGACCGCCACGAAACCCACGCCGTCGCCCGCTCCGCCTCGCGCTGGGATCAGTACAACGCCTCCTTCACTAAGGCCACCCTGGCCTACCTGGACGCGCTCAGGACCGGCACCCCACCGCCAGTGCCGGGCCTGGACGGGCTGCGGGAGCTGCAGGTCGAAGCCGCCATCAAGCGCTCCATCGCCGCGTGCCGGCCGGTCGATCTGGCCGCCGAACTCCCCCTCGGTCTGTAGCTGTGCGCTCGGTGCTGCTCCGCGGCAGCGACGCTGTCACCTGCGTCGACGTAGCCGCGCCGGACCCGGGACCGGGCGAGGTGGTCATCCGCACCCGGGTCTCGGCCATCTGCGGCAGCGAGCTGAAGGGCTACCGCGGCGCCGGGGCCGCCACCGGCAACTCCGGCCATGAAGCCGCCGGCGTCGTCGAGCGCCTCGGACCCGGGGTCACTTCCCTGCGCGAGGGCGAGCGGGTCGGGGTCAGCGCCGTGGTCGGCTGCGGCGACTGCTGCTGCTGCGAGCGCGGCCAGTACACCTGGTGCCGGAACCGGCGAATGTACAGCAGCATGCATGCCGAGCAGTTCGTCACGCAGGCCCACGCCTGCCGGCCGCTGCCGGACGATCTGCCGTGGGCGGTGGGAGTGCTTATCACCGGCGACGGCTTCGGCGTGCCCTACCACACCAACACCAAGATCCCGGGACAGACCGGCTCGGTAGCCATCTTCGGCATGGGTCCGGTGGGCCTCGGCAACGCACTCATGCAGTCCAGTCTCGGCCGCCGGGTCATCGCCATCGACGTCGCGCCCCGCCGGCTGGAGTTGGCGCGGGAGCTCGGCGCTGCCGAGGCGGTGCAGGCAACGGGCACCGTTGACGTGGTGGCTGCCGTGCGCGACCTGACAGCGGGAGACGGCGCCGACGTCTGTATCGAGGCGGCCGGCCGGCCGGAGACGGCGGCGCAGTGCTTCCGGGCGGTGCGGACGGCCGGCACCGTCGTCTTCAACGGCGAGCAGCCGGCGGTGGAGCTGTCACCGAGCGAGGACTTCATCCGCCGCGACATCACGGCGGTCGGCTCCTGGTTCTACCACTTCGGTGAATTCGACGACATGCTGCAGCTCTACCGCGACGGGCTGGCGGTCGACCGACTGATCACCCATCGCCTGGCGCTCGAGGAGGCGGCCGAGGGATACCGGCTGATGGCCGCCGGCGAGTCGGGCAAGGTCCTGCTGGAGATGGGAACCGCCGCGGGCGGCAGCGGATGACGGCGGACGCCCTGCTGCTCGAGCACGTGGATAAACGCTTCGGCGAGGTCCACGCCGTCAGGGATCTCTCTCTCCAGGTCCCTCCCGGCAGCATCTATGGCTTCCTCGGTCCCAACGGCGCCGGCAAGACCACCACCATCCGCATGATCATGAGCGTCTTCCTGCCCGACAGCGGGAAGATCCGGGTGCTCGGCTCCGAGGACCCGCTGGCGGTGAAGGATCGTCTCGGCTACCTGCCCGAGGAGAAGGGCCTCTACAAGAAGATGCGGCTGGCCGAGCTCATCGCCTTCTTCACCGAACTCAAGGGGGTGGACGGCGCCACCGCCCGCCGGCGAGCCCGCGAACTCCTGGACCGTTTCGACCTGGGCGAATGGGCCGACAGACGGTGCGAGTCGCTCTCCAAGGGCATGGCCCAGAAGGTGCAGCTGCTGGTCACCCTGAGCCACGAGCCGGAACTGGTAATCCTCGACGAGCCATTCTCCGGGCTCGACCCGGTCAACCGGGACACCATGCGCGACGTCGTGCTGCAGCTCAAACGGGACGGCCGCACCGTGATCTTCTCGACCCACATCATGGAACAGGCCGAGCAGATCTGCGACCACGTGCTGCTGATCAACAAGGGCGAGAAGGTGATCGACGGCACCGTCGACGAGGTCCGCCGCGGCGAGGGCCGGGCCATCTGGCTGGACTACGACGGGGAGCGCAGCAGGCTGCAGGAATTGCCGGGGGTGGAGCGGGTCACGGACGGCGGCAACCGCGCCGAGCTCTTCCTCGCCGCCGCTGCCGACACGCAGGCGGTTCTGGCCGAACTCGTTGGCCGGGGAGTGCGCGTCAGCCGCTGCGACCTGCGCGCCCCATCGCTGCACGAGGTTTTCATCCGCGCGGTGGGAGGTGACGCCAGTGCCTAGGAGCAAACTCTACCTGGTGGCGCGGCGGGAGTACCTGGAGAACCTGAGGACCAAGGCCTTCTGGATTGGCATCCTCTCTTTCCCCCTGGTCCTCTGCCTGGTCACCGGGGTGCCGATCCTGCTGCTCAAGACCAAGGAGACCCGCACCTACGCGGTGCTAGATCAGTCCGGCTCCATCATGGAGGCGGTGGAGGACAGCATCCTCGCCGACGACATGGCGCAACTCTTCGCCGCCGCCGAGCGGCAGGATCCGGAAGGTGGTCCCGAGGCGCTGCATCAACTGGCCGCCGTCCTCGCCGGGCTGGATGAGGAAAGCCGAGAGACCCTGCGCCTCCTCGCCGCGCAGACCAGCCCCGCACCGGAGGAGATCCAGCGGCTGCCCGAGGCGGCGCGGACCTGGCTGCGCCTGCACGCGACCAGACTCCGTTCCTGGTGGCGCGGCGCGCCCGACGCAGAGATGGACAAGCTGAATCTCAAGCTGGCGCGGGACCAGTTCCGCCGCCTCGATACGCCGTCGGGAGCCGACATTCGCGACGAGCTCAACCGGATGATCGACGACGGCCGCCTGTTCGCCTACTTCGTCATCGGTCCCGATCCGGTCGCGGGCCCCGAGGGCTGCGATTACGTCTCCAACAACCTGACAGACAACGAGCTGCAGAACTGGTACGGCCGGCGGGTGAGCGCCATCGTGCGCCAGCGCCGCATCGCCAGCGAGCGCATCGATCCGCAGACCGCCCGCTGGATCCAGAGTCCGATCCATTTTGCGTCGCAGAAGGTGGGTACAGCCGGCGCCGTAGAAGAGGTGGAGAAAACCGACACCGCCCGTCAGTGGGCGCCCATCGCCTTCGTCTACGCCCTCTGGATCGCCATCTTCACCAGCAGCCAGATGCTGTTGAACAACATGATCGAGGAGAAGTCGAACCGGATCCTGGAGGTGCTCCTCTCCTCGGTCTCCGCCTTCGAGATGATGGCCGGCAAGATCGCCGGCATGGCCGCGTCCGGGCTGACCGTCGTCTTCTTCTGGGCTCTGAGCCTGGTCTCCCTCGTCGTCGTCCTGCCGACCGCGCTCGGTCTTGGCGCCGCCCTCGGTCCGGTCGGCTTCCTCGGGGACATCGCCGCCGATCCGCTCTACCTGACCTCGTTCGTCGCCTACTTCCTGATGGGTTACCTGTTCTACGCCACCCTGCTGGCCGGCATCGGCTCAGTCTGCAACAGCATCAAGGAGACCCAGAACCTGATGACGCCCATCATCCTCCCGATGATGATCCCCCTGCTGTCCATGTTCTCGATCGTGAAGGACCCCAACGGCATCCTTGCCCGCATCCTCTCTTTCATCCCGCCCTTCACCCCGTTCGTCATGATGAACCGCGCCGCCGGTCCGCCCGCTGCGTGGGAATACCTGGCCACCACCATCCTGCTCCTCGCCACGATCGTCGTCACCCTCCGCGGCACGGCCAAGGTGTTCCGCATAGGTGTCCTGATGACGGGTAAACCGCCGCGGCTGCTGGAGATCCTCAGATGGTTCGCCCTGCGCGAGGGAGCGACACCGGCGCGGAAGGAACCGGAATAGGGGCGCTGCAGAGGCGGCAGCCGCCTGTTTCCGTCTGACAGGTCGGAAAAGTCGAGCCGTCACCGTTGCCGTCGGTCACCGGCGCGGCATGCCCTCCCGCACTCCGTTGACCTGCCGCGAAGCCACGTCGCTTCAGTCCCAGTCGATTGCCGTCAGCAAGCGCTCTGCCGCGACGCGGTGTCCGAGGTGATTCGGGTGAAAGTCCTTCGGATGGACCCAGTAGGTACGCTCGTCGCCACCCGCGAAGGCCGGCAGCAGATCAACGTGGCTGATGCCGCTATCCCTGGCAAAGCTTGCGATCTCTTCGTGAATCGCCGCAAACGGGTAGTCCGCCAGGCCGTGGAAGAGCGGGAAGACCACCAGCGTCATCGGCGCCCCGGCGTCGCGGCAGACCTCGTGCATCTCCCTGAGCTTCTTCTGCGTCATGCGCCATCCCGCATTGGGCGCGTAGAGCTGGTGATACCAGTCGACCGTCGCCTCCGCTAGGCGCTGACGCGCAACCCGAGTAGCGACCCAGCGCAGCAGCCGACTGTCCACGCTGGTGGCTCCGAAGGGGAGGATTTCGTTGAGCTGGTTCTCCCGCAGATGCATGAAGTCGTAGATCGACTGCTCCATCTCGTGGACCCGGATCGAGCGCTTCGGATCGTTGAGGGTGTACGCGTAGATCACGCGCTCCGGCGAGAAGCGCGGTAGGAACCTGGCCAGCCCCTTCGAGATCCGCTCGACATTATTGCCGGGTACGCAGACGTTGATGAGCGTATGCTCCCTGGCCTCCCGAGCCTGGCGACCGGTGTCGGTCCCGTTCAGCCGCCGCTCCAGTATCTCGGTGAACCGATCCTCCAGCCGCACGCCCTGACCGAAGCCGAAGCTGTCGCCGATCACCAGCGTCACGGCGGTCGCGGCGACGCGCTTCTCGAGCTGGTCAAACGCCCGTTCCCGGAAGCCCTCCCCGTTGAGCGCGACCTCGACGGCCTTGGGCACCTGGATCGACTCCACATCGGTGTAAGCCGGGTCGTTGTCGACGTTCCCCAGGTAGGAAAGCCGGGTGAAGGGATGTTCGGCGCGCAGGTCGTAGTCGGCCACGCCGATGAAGTGCTCGTCGTAACACCAGAGCTTGATGTTCGCCTCGTCGGTGTGGAAGAGGATTCCCGGGTAGACCTGGCGGGAGGCGGCCGTGAGCCGCAGTGCCAGCTCCAACGCGCCGAGACAGAACAGGAAGCTGAGGAGGGCAACGGCGAGGTTGCCACTGAGGCGTCTACTACCCATCGGCTTCAGCAGGCGCTTGCGCCCGTCCGGCTGTGCCCCATACCCTGGCTCAGAGCGGGTTGGTAGGCGCGGTAAAGCCGGGCTGCCGCTCCGCCCACTGCCGTAGCGGCACATCGTCGTCCTCGTTGACGATCCAGTAGGGCGAGGTCGGCTTGAATTCCGGATCCTCGCCCAGCGACGTCGCCGGGGACACTTCGCCCAGCAGCTGCTGCCGGATCGGCGAGGATCGGGCGATCAGCTCCGGATCCTGGTTGATGTAGTCGGTGGGCCGCAGCCAGCGGTAGTGATAGCCGATGTGGATAATCTTGCGCGTCAGCCTCGACATGTTAGGCCCGACGCAGTGCCAGGTGGCCGTGCGCCACAGAACGGCCGTGCCGGGACGCACCTTCAGCTCGACCGCCTCCGCCGGATCGACGCTTCTGCCGTTGTCGCGCAGTTCCTGGGGCGCGCGCTGGTGTGAGCCGGGTACGACCCAGAAGTTGCCCCGGTTTGACTCGCTCAGGTCGGAGAGAGCGTAGAAGACCTTGATCTCCATGAACGGCAGGCGGCCGTCGAGCGAGGGCCCTTCGAAGAGGCAGTCGCCGGCCAGGTCGGGGTGCCAGCTGACGTTGGCGTAGCCGGCATCGTTGTCCGTGCCCTTGCCGGTGCCGATCTCCGCAGCGCCGATGCCCTCCGGATAGGGCGGACGGTAGTCGAGGTGGCTGGTACGTATCTGGATGTTCCAGCCGATGGCGTCGACCACCAGCGGCAGGATCCGGGGATGGTCGACCAGATCGAGGAAGGCGTCGTCATGGGCCAGCAGGTTGCGGATCGCGAACTTGTCGTCCGTACCCAGGTTGCGCTCCCGCCGGATCCGCTCCCCCACCTCGTCGACCGCGGCGAGCAATCGGTCGAGCTCCTCCTGGGTGAGGAAGTCCTCAAGCAGGACAAAGCCCTGCTCGCCGAAGGCCCTCTCCTGCTCCGCTGTCATCGCGATGGGCATCTCGTCTCCAGTTTAGTTTGGCGCTGCCGGACCGTTCCAGCCGGCGGCTACCGCTGCTGGCGTCAGACCAGGCGGCATCTCGTAGAAGTAGTGGTGTGACGGCCGGTCCGCGTATTCCGGCGGCTGCATCTCGGTTTCGGCCTGCAGCATCTCGTCGACATCGCGGAAGCGCCACCACGCCGCCGCCGCCGCCGCCGGCTCGAAACGCGCGCTGAAGTCTTCACCCCAGTCGAGCGTCATCGGATGCAGGGTGCGAGCGGTCGCCAGGTCCGCGGCCGGCACGCCTTCAGAATCCGGGCGTCGCAGGTCGTAGACACGTCTGGCCGTCTTGCTCAGAAAGATCGACGTCAGGAGGCGTCCGCGCTCGCCCCGACCCGGATGCATCTGCTCGAGCACCTCGCCATAGGCCGCCGCGTCACCCGCGATCGCCTTCCGCAGCGCCGTTTCGGTCAGGTCCATCATGTGTTCGCTCTGGCGCTGCCAGCCTTCGAACGCCCGCCGCGCCGCCGTCGTCAGCCGCGGCAGGAAGCTCAGGTCCGAGTGGCGGATGTACGGGCAGAAGCCGCCGTGGATCGTGCGGCGCTTGCGGCTGTCGTAGCAGCTTCCCCAGTGCAGGATGGGGGTAATGTAGACGACCCCGTCCCCGGCTCTGAGCCGCGTCTGCACCGCGCCGGGCAACGGCTCCCGCGGCCGCTCCCTCAGGCATCGCTTCTCCTCACCGGTGTTGAGCCGGCGATGGCTGCCCGGCATCACCCACAGCACGTCGTCGTCGTAGAGCGGCACGTTCCACTGGACGTAGCGCGGACCGGACTCGACGATGTCGTCGACATAGGCCTGGATGGGCGCGCTGAACGGCGGGTAGACGTCCCGGTGCCAGCCGTTGTGATCCGCGGTCCCGTGGTCGCGCACCGGATTGCACATCAGCATCATGCCGAGGACCGGCACGTCGGCCAGGTCGAGCAGACTCGAGCTTACGCGGTGGATCTCCTGCGTCCAGAACTCGATTGCCGGCGCGGTCTGCGCGTCGACCTGTGCCCCCATTTCGTTGAGGATCAGTCGCGGCTGCGAGGAAGCCTCCCACTGGCCCCCGGGCGGCTCCTCCGGCCCGCGCTCGCGCGCCCAGATCCCACGCTGACGGTCCACCAGCGCCTCAAAGGCGCGCCGCAGCCCCGCCAGCCGCGCCGGTGGAATCAACCCCTCGACGATCAGGTAACCCTCGTCGAGGAAGCGGCTCCGGTCGATCGCGGTCATCGCACGGCTCGCGGAGCTACGAAGAGCTCCCTGGTGGTGAGCAGCATCCTCGTCTTGTACTCCTCCTGAGTCCAGCCGCAGTCACTGATCAGGTGCTCCCAGTTGCGTACCGACAGCAGCGTCCAGAACAGATCGACGGCACTGTCCAGCGTCCAGGACGGATCGAGCCGGCCGTCCCTCTCCAAAGTTGCCAGCGTTGTCCGGCAACCACACCGCAATGCCGTCATCCGATCATCCCAGGCGGCCGCCGCCGCGCCATCGGACTCGCCTGCCGCCAAGAGGGCGCGGGCAACTCCGTGCATGCTCGGCAGAAAGTTGCCCCACACCTCGATGAACTCGGCCAGGCGCTCGACCCCGCTCCGGGTCTTCTCCCAGCGGCTCAGGCGCTCGTCCAGTCCGAAGACCTCTTCCGCATGACGGCTGATGGCCACCAGCAGCTCCGGACGCGAGCCGAAGTGCAGGTAGACCGCCTGGCGGGAGACGCCGGCGGCCTTGGCGATATCCTGCATCCGCACCTCCGCCCCTGTTCCCTGCTCCAGCAGGCGCAGGGCGCTGTCCAGGATGCGCCGTCGCGTTTGGGTTCGGTCGGTTGACACGACGTCAAGTGTAGCCGGCTTCTGATGGTGCGGCAAGCCCTGACTTCAGCTCACCGCCACCCGCTGCCTGGTAGATGTCGGGGGAAGCCCCCATTCGGAATGTTCCCGCGCGATCGAGTCTTCGTATCTTCTGCCGTAATGGCAAAACGCATGAGAAGACCCTCGGCAGGGCGATTCGCGACGCGACCCGTCGCCTGCCTGCTCGGTATCTGGCTGACATCTGCCGCCGGAGCCGAACAGGCCCGGGCCACCGCCGCCGGCGCCACCCTGAGCGGATTCGTCAGCAGCCGCGCCGATGGCGAGCGGCTGCCCTACGCCTCCATTGGTCTGGTCGACCTGGAACTGGCAAGCCAGAGCAACTCGGAAGGGTATTACGCCATCGTCGGAGTCCCTCCCGGCCGGCACGCAGTTACCATCTACTACGTCGGCCACCGAGTCTTCCGCGATACCGTGGTGATCGCCCCGGGACAGGATCGGCGCTGGGACATCACCATAGAGCGCCAGGCGGTACAGCTGGGTGAGGTCGTGGTCTCCGCTGAGACTGAGGAACTGGAGGATCTGCGCCACCTCACCAGCGTGGTAACGGTCCCGGTGCGCAGCATCTTGCAGATGCCGGCCACCGGCGAGCCGGACCTGTTGCGCAGCCTGCATCTGCTGCCTGGCGTTCAGGCCGCCTCCGACTTCAGCAGCGGTCTCTACGTGCGCGGCGGCGGCCCCGACCAGACCGGCATCCTGCTCGACCAGATGCGGCTCTTCAACCCTTCCCACGCCTTCGGGCTGTTCTCCACCTTCAACCCGGATGCGATCAAGGACGTGACCTTTTACAAGGGCGCCTACCCCTCGAACTACGGGGGCAGTCTCGGCGCCATCCTCGACGTACAGAACCGGGACGGCAACCGCAACGAGTTCGCCACCAGCGGCGGCGTCAGCCTCATCTCCAGCCGGCTCACTACCGAGGGACCACTCGGCAACGGCTCATGGATGCTGGCCGGCCGCCGCACCTACATCGACCCGGTCCTCAACGCCGTGCGCCGCAGCGACGACGACCTCGACGGCCTGGGCTACTACTTCTTCGACCTCAACGGCAAGGTGAACACCCAGCTCACCTCCAACGACAACCTGATGATCAGCAGCTACGGCGGCGACGACCGGCTCAACGTCGGCGTCAGCGAAGGGGCGGACAGTCTCTCCTTCGACATGAAATGGGGCAACCGGGCACTCATGGGGCGCTGGACCCACGTGTTCTCTCCCTCCCTGTTCGGCCGCCTGATCGGTCTCTACTCACGTTATCAGAGCGACATCGGCGTAGACATTTTCGACACGCCCATCGCCATCCGCAACCGGGTCCGCGACACCTCGATGAAGGCCGACCTGGACTACTACCCCTCTTCCGCCCACACCCTGCGCGGCGGTCTCGAGCTGGCGTTCTTCCGCTTCGACTACGGCTTCCGCTACGACCAGTACACCGAGCACCTGCGGCTGGAGCCGTACCTCCTGTCGGGTTACGTCCAGGACGAGTGGAAGGTTTCCCGCCTGACCGAGGCGCGCCTCGGCCTGCGCACCTCGTATTACGAGGAGGGCGGCCGCCTGTCGCTGAACCCGCGGTTCTCCATCAGCCGCCTACTGCGCGAGAACCTGCGGGTCAAGATCGCCGGTGGCGGCTACCAGCAGTACCTGCAACTGGTCTCTTCGGAAGGTTTCAGCGGCGGCGACTACTGGGTCCCGCTCGACGAGACGGTCGAGCCCGGCCGTTCGTGGCAGCTAGTCACCGGGGTCGAGTGGGAGCCGTCGACGACCCACCGGCTCAGCGCCGAGACCTACTACACCGGCCTGGCAAACCTCGTGATCCTGGACGAGGAATCGGAGGAGAACCGGGAGCAGACCACCTCCGAGGATGTGTTCAAGACCCGCGGCACCGGCTACGCCACCGGGATGGAGCTGTTTGCCGAAAAGCGAATGGGGCAGCACTCGGGCGGGGCCGGCGACACCCTGGGCGGGCCGCGCCGCTAATTCCCGGAGGTCGACGGCGGCCGGCCCTATCCTCCCAAGTACGACCGCCGGCACGATCTCTCCCTCACTTCCACCTACCGCTTCAAGCCGGTCTGCCTCACCTGCGGACGGTGGATCCTGGCAGTCAACTTCGTGTACGGCACCGGCCAGGCCTTCACTCCCGCCGGCGCCCGCTACACCCTGCGCGACCCAGCCGCGGACCGGCCCGTCGACCGAC
>CAYWBJ010000349.1:0-2442 GCA_964456165.1 uncultured Gemmatimonadaceae bacterium
AGGCCATAGGAAAGGTGACGATATCAGCAGTCCAGGGGTAAGTGTAGGCCAACCCGGTGAGGCCCTGGCCACCGAGCTTTTGAGTGCCGCAGCTGGCCATGATGAAGTCGGGAGCGATCAGCGGTGCCCGCACCAGGGCGACACCGGCCTCCACGACGATGAGCGAGAGCGCCAGGAAAAGCAGGAAAGCGATGATCAGGAACAGCGGCACCGCCCAGCTCGGGACGCCAGCGGCGTTAAGCCAGACCGTCATCACCGCCAGCCCCAAGATGATGCCGAATATCGCCCCCCGGTAGGAGATGATCTCGCCGCCGTCGTCGACATCGCGGTCCCAAGCGAATGCCTTGCGGATAACCTCGCGCAGATGGGCCCGCGCCTTCCACAAAGTGAAAAGGGCAAACATCACCATCGCCCCAAGCGCCTGGTGGGTGAGGTAGGGCGCACTCGGGTTCGAGAACCAGCCGAGCTTCTCGGTGCTGGCAATGCCCAGGATCCCGAAGACGCCGCGCTCTATCATGGTCACCAGGTAGAAGAACCAGATACCAAGCCCCAAGGGCTGGCTGATGAACCAGGAGAAGCCGAGCAGCGAGAAGGAGAGCTGCACCGGCACGTTGTTCCCCATGAGCTCGAAGCCGGAGGTCAGCGAGATACCGGGCAGGTACTGGGTGTAGTGACTCAACCCGTTGATCGAGCCGACGAACACCGGCACGGCAAAGCCGCGCCAGAACATCGCCTTGCGGAACAGGGGCGCGACGATGCCGCCGCTGCGCGACCCGGGTCCGGCGTCCACCATGTCCATCGGGGCCTGCATCATCGGGTAGAGCAGGCGCTCGTGATTGATCCAATGTTTGCGCAGCACCACCATCAGGCAGATAGCGACCACGTGCAGGGCCATCAGGAAAATCAGCCAGTAGCTCAGGGACTCCGCCCATCCCTCCCAGGGGATCGCCTCGCCCTCGGGCAATCCCTCGTAGAAACCGCGAATCACCGAGGGTTCGTATGGCGCGATCCACAGGGGAACCAGCGGCTCGATCAGCTCGCTCCAGTTGTTCTCGGGGGTCGCGTAATAGTAAATGCCGGTGATCATCGGCAGCAGGTGCTCGGCCAACCCGAACGTGGGCAGGGATGCCGACACGAACATCATCGCGAAGATGAGCACGAGTTCCTCGCGCGAGAGGGCAAAGCTGCGCACCGCCCACGCGACCAGCATGTTACCGAGGACGAGGTAGAAAAAGAAGAAGAGAGCGATCGGGTTGCTGAAACACCAGGCGACGAAGCTGCCGCGAATGATGGTGTTCGCGTAGATGGCACCGGTGCCGATCGCGACGCAGAAGACCGTGCCGAGGAGAAACGCCCTGAACGACGCCCCCCTACCCTCCATGGCGGACCGCCTTCTTACTCTTCACCGGGGAGCACGAGGCGCGCCAGCACCTCTTCGTCGATTCGGATCCGCGCAGCGTACTTGCGCATTATCCCGTCCAGGTACTCGTTGAAGCGCGCCTCCCGCTTCACGACGGTGAGGATGCCGCGGATGCGCCCGTCCGCATCCGCCCGCGTCGGCAGTTCGCCACCCCCCATGTCGTTGAGACGGAAAACCGATAAACCCCCCTTGACCTGCAGCGGCCCGATAAGCTCGCCGGGAGAGGCGCCGGCGACGGCCTTCATCATCGCCTCTCCATAGACCGGCGTCTCGAAGGAGTGCATGTGGATCTCCGCGTGGCTCTCGACCGCGCCGTGACGCCGGGTCAGGACCGCCAGGCTGGCGAAGGTCTCACCCGTCTCGAGCCGCGCGCGCACCTGCTCGGCTTCCGGCTCGGTTTCCAGCAGGATCTCATCGATCTGCCAGGTCTTCGCCGAGCGCAGCTCCTCACCGCGGGAATCGTAGTAGCGGGATACCTCCTCCTCACTGATCGCTATCTGGTCGGCCACCTCCTTGCGCAGCGCCCGAATCAGCAGGTCCCGGGTCTTGCGTGCCTTCCATGCCAGGATCTCGTCGGTGTCGGCGTAGCCGACGTTGCGCGCCTCTTCCCAGAGGAGCACCCGCGGAATGATAAAGTTCTCCGCGGTCCTGACCACGATGGTGCTGTCGCCGTAGGGGCTGGGCCCCTCGCGCCGTTCCACCGCCTTGGCAAAATCACCGACGGTGATCTCGCCTCCTGCGTAGGTGTACAGCGGTCGCGCGCGTTCCTCCCCCGTGGGCACCCCCTCGGCCCGCATCGCGGCCAGCGTGCGCATCCCTTCCGACTGCAGGGTCAGGTTCATCGTGGCGACCAGTGAATCGATGAGGGCCGCGTTGGCCTGCAGGAAGCGGTCCCGCTTCAGCTTCCGGCCGATCTGGTCGTAATAGCGGCCGATGTCCGGCTCGGCGAGCGCGCTGCAGTACACGAGCATATAGCCGTCGCTGGTCTCCAGGGGCTCGGAGACAGCGCCCGGCGCCAGCGC
>CAYWBJ010000350.1:0-12337 GCA_964456165.1 uncultured Gemmatimonadaceae bacterium
AGCCTTGGCTGCGGCCTCCTGTCAGGGGAAGTGCCTACGACTCATATTATACCGGCAACCGTATGCCCACGCAAAAACCGAGAAACGTTACGAGGAGAGCGATGGCAAAGCAGTGGCGAGTATACCTGGCCGGCGAGATCCTCAGCGACTGGCGCACTCGCATAGCCGACGGCTGCGCCCGGGCCGGACTGCCGGTCGAGTTCACCGCGCCGGTCGCCTATCACGGCGCCAGCGACAGCTGCGGAGTGGAGATCCTCGGCCCCGAGGAGAATCCATTCTGGGGGGATCACAAGGGGGGCAAGATCAACGCCATCCGTACCCGCCGCCTGATCGCCGACGCCGACGTGGTCGTCGTCCGCTTCGGTGACAAGTACAAGCAGTGGAACGCCGCCTTCGACGCCGGCTACGCGGTGGCGCTGGGCAAACCGTTGATCGTTCAGCACGGCGCCGAGAACGCTCACGCCCTCAAGGAGGTCGATGCCAGTGCGCTAGCGGTGGCGGCCGAGCCCCGGCAGGTGGTCGAGATCCTCCGCTATGTCACTGCCTGAGGCGCCCAGTTACATGAGCTTCGAGTCGTAGGCCCATAAGATCCCGGCAAACAGGTACTGGCCGCCGAAGGCAATCTTGAAGCCGGCGCGCGTGCGACGCTGGGAGTAGAATATCATGCCTACGGTACCGTAGGGCGTGCGCGGGTTCAGCAGGCGCAGGCCGACACCGGTGAAGACCAGACCGGGCCGTCCGCCCATCCACAGCTCGCGGAGCGGCACATAGCTCAGATCAACGGTAAACGAGTAGAGCGCGTCGGTACCACCGGAACAGCGAAATCCGGACACTTCGTACCCCCTCTGAGTGTCGACACAGCGCGGTGAGCCCCCGAAGCCGGATCGGTAGCGCACATAGCGCGGGTCGCGGTCGTCCCCCTGCAGCAGCCCGAGGTCGAAAGCCGCAGCCGCAACCAGTCGACGGGAAGAGGAGATCGCGGTCACCGTTGCCGGGAGGCTCATCCCGAAGCCGCGCTCGAGGTTCAGCACCCCGACGCCCACGGTGCCGTAGAGGCCGCCTGCCTGCCGGTTTTCGAGTTGTGCGTGGGCCTGGACGACACCGAGGGATAGCAATAGCAGAACCACCGGCAGCAGGGCGCGACCCACCGCCGAGAGGCCTCCGGCGCGCCCCCTACTCCGCGGCTTCTTCGTCGCCACCGCCGAGGATACTGTTGACCTGGGAGAGAATGTCGTCGCGCTGCGCAGTGATCTCATCGACGCTCTTCTGCAGCCGCTTGGCGTAGGAATCCATCTCCGGAATCAGGCGTTGCCGGCGCAGTCGCTCTTCCGCAGCGGTCTCCGACCACGAGGGACGCGACGGCCGCGAAAGTAAACAATCCGGCCACTCCGCGGCAATAGCCAGGGGCGGACGGGCGGTTGCGCTCCCGGGATTTTTTCTTATCATCAAGTGTATGATACTCAAAGAGTTACAGTCACGTTCCTGCTAAGCCGGAGGCAGCTTTCCCTGCGGCCATCGGCGGCCCCACAAAAGATTCTTGACCTTCCGGGGGAATGGACGTTCTTGTTTAACTCCTCTTCCCGCTCCACCGGCGCCTTGCCGGCGCCTGTCTCACGAGGAAAACAGATGCAGCGAAAGAAGGGCCTTCTGGTCGCCCCTGCCTTCCCGGCTGACTCGTTCTGGAGTTACAAGCATGTGATGAAATACGCGGCGCGCAAGGCGGCTTTTCCGCCGCTGGGCCTGGTGACCTTTGCTGCGTTGATGCCGGAAGACTGGGACCTGACACTGGTCGACCTCAACGTCGAAAGCCCGTCTGTAGGTAAGCTCCGGCGCATGATCCAGGAGGCGGACGCGGTGTTCGCCAGCGCCATGAGCATTCAGCGCGATAGCCTGGTCGAACTGCTTTCCGGTGCGGCCGCGGGTACGGATACGCCCTGGGTCCTGGGTGGTCCGATCGCCTCCACCTACCGCGACACCATCCTCGAGCCGCACACCGAGGCCGAGATGGTTCTACACAAGGGACTGGACTATCTGGTGTGGGGCGAAGCTGCCCCGTGGATCGACGAACTGGTCAAGACACTCGACGAGAATCCGGTGCACAGCGATGAACGGCCGCATCTGTTAATCCCCGAGCGCGTCCTGCAGGAGCCCAACGGCTCCCGCAAGTACCTGATGGATAAGGCGATCTTCAAGCCGCTGGACACCGTACCGACCCCGCGCTGGGACCTGCTCGACGCCCGCAACTACCGGACGATGATGATCCAAACCACGGCCGGTTGCCGCTTCCGCTGCAACTTCTGCGACATCGTCCAGTTCAATGGCGGCTTCGCCCGCGCCAAGGACAAGGCGCAGGTGAAGGTCGAGTTGCAAGCGATCTACGACACCGGGTTCCGCGGCGGCGTCTTCACCGTCGACGACAACTTCGTCTCCGAGCCGACGGCCATGGAAAACATCCTCGAGGGCATGGTCGAGTTCCAGCGGGAGAACGACTATCCCTTTGCCTTCTTCACGCAGGCCAGCCTCGATTTGGGCAAGGACGAGCTCTCGCACCTTGTACCTGTGATGCGGCATGCCGGCTTCACCGCCGTCTTCCTCGGTATTGAGAATCCGGATCCCGACGCCCTCAAGTCGATGAACAAGATCCAGAACGTGAAGACGACGCCGGCTCACACGGTCGGTCTGCTGCAGCGCCAGGGCATCGAGGTCTTCGCCGGCTTCATCTACGGCGCCGACACCGACACCCTGCAGACGGCCGATCTTATCGTCGACTTCGTTCAGGGCAACAGCATTTTCTCGTCGATGACGGGCAAGCTCACGCCGATGCCGCATACTCCGCTCTACGTGGAACTCAAGGAGCAGGGCCGACTGGTGGAAGACGGCGATGCCCAGAACAATGTCGACGAACACCTGCAGTACGAGCCGGTGATGGGCGAGAAGAACCTGCACGAGGGGTTCAGCCACATCCTCGCCTCCCTGTTCAACGTCGACGCGCTCTATGACCGCGCCCGCGGCCTGCTCGACAAGGTCGATATCCACATCTTCAGACAGGCGAAACACACCCGACGCGAAGGTTACGCCGCTCTCCGTTTCTTCATCAACACCACCTTGCGCGGCGGCCAGCGGGAATTCTTTCGCTTCCTCAAGGATGCCATCAAGCGGGACCGCCGGTTGCTGCAGGCCAACCGCACCGAGGCGCGAACCCTGGCCGTGTTCTGGTCCGATCTCGCCGCCTCGGCCAAGAGCCAGATCGAACTCGACGCCGGCGGCGCAGCCCAGTTCACCCGCATGGTCGACTACGCCCAGGAGTCGCTGGTGCGTTACGGGGACAAGGGGATGAATGAGATCCGGGAGTTCATCCAGTCGACGCGCGAGGCCATCGGCCACGGCAGCATCGCGAGGGAGCAGGCTGAGGCCGTTCACGCCAAGGCGATGCAGTACCTCGAAGTTAAAGCCCGTATGATGCGCTTCCCGGGCGCGTCGCTGATCCGGGCCTACGAGCTAGCCATCATCGCCACCCACTACCGCACCGTGGTCCGCAACGTGCTCGACAACGGCAAGTCGGAAATGCTGCACATGTCGCAGTAGCCCGAACCCCGCGGGACTCTTGGAATCACCTCAGGACCGGTCGAGTTCGCTCGGCCGGTCTTTCTGTTGGTGTGGGAACGAACGGCCTGCGCACGGGTTCGGTCGGGTGAGATCCGCCGCCCACCCGCCGGCTTCAAACCCGGTGACAGATTCGCGCGCTTCGGTCAATGGTGGGAGTGGCTGGTCAGGCCGTCGTGCGCGTGTTCGCTGATGCGGTGAAACTCTTCGCCGGAGGCGTTGGCCGGATCGACGTGGATCACGGCGTTGCCGAGGAATTCCATCTTGTGTAGCAGCCGGTGCCGCAGTACCAGGGCCGTCTGGTGCCCCTCGCCCACGCTCATGGTCTCGGCCACCGCGACGTTCACTTCCGCGTGGAGGCGGTGACCCAGCCAGCGCGCCCGCACCTGGCCGACGTCCTCGATCCCATCGGTGTGGATGGCTTCGTGGCGGATCTGGTCGATCACGTCCGGGTCCACCCCGTCCAGCATCCGTGAGAACACCGCCCGCGCCGACTGCCAGACGATGCGCAGAATAGCCAGGGTGATCAGCAGGCCGAGGATCGGGTCGGCCAACGGGTATCCCAGCCAGACGCCCAGAGCTCCAAACAGGACGGCCAGGCTCGTCCACCCATCCACCCGGGCGTGATAGCCGTCGGCGATCAGGGCGGCCGAGGCGATCTCCTTGCCCACCCGGATCCGGAAGACGGCCACCGCCTCGTTGCCGGCAAAGCCGACGATCGACGCGGCCACCACCGCGCCGAGGTAGGATACTGCCTGGGGCTGGTAGAATCGCTGGATTGACTCGTAGCCAGCCACCACCGCGCTGAACAGGATGGTGAAGACGACGGCAACTCCGGCGAGGTCTTCGATGCGGCCGTAACCGTAGGGAAAACGCTTGCTCGCCGGCAGCCGCGCCAGGGAAAAGGCGATCCACAGCGGGATGGCGGTCGAAGCGTCGCCGAAATTGTGGATGGTGTCGGCGAGCAGGGCGACGCTGCCCGACAGATACACGACCACCACCTGCATCAGGGCTGTGGCCAGCAGCAGGGCAAAAGACCATTTCACCGCCCAGATCCCTCGATCGCTGGCCGCGATCGAGGGATCGACGACGCCGTGGGTGTGACCGTGGCCATGATGGTGATGCTCGGAGCCGCCGTGAGGGGTGTGGTCCTTCTCCTCGCCGTGCCTCACGACCAGCCTATCCCCCGGACTGCCCGGCCCTTTTTCACAGTTTTCACGCAGTCACAAAATTTCATGACTTTTCTATCTTTTCTTATTATAATATTCGCCCGCGCCCACCTGAAACGGATGGCGCTAAAGCACTGCTTCACTATACAAGGGAGACGCAGGCATGGCAGAGCGTGAGACCGGCTCGGTCAAGTGGTTCGACAATGCCAAGGGATTTGGCTTCATCGTGCGCGAAAGTGGCGACGACGTGTTCGTCCACTTCAGCTCGATCCGCGGTGAAGGCTATCGTTCACTGGAAGAGGGACAGCAAGTGGAATTCGAGGTTGTCCAAGGTCAGAAAGGACCTCAAGCGCAGGATGTGGTTGCCCTGAGCTGATTTCCCACGACTACATTCGTGGCCAAACGCGATGCGCTTCCGCGTATCGCGTTTTCTTTTTCTGCCACCTCAGGCATCCCTCCTGCGTTTCCCGAAGAAGGCAAATCCGATCGCCACGCCCAAGCCGATACCGACACTGAAGTTGTCCAAGGCCAATCCCAGTCCGATGCCGATGACGACACCAGCGGCCAGGTACTTCGCCAGGGTGGTCTTGTCTTCCATCCGCTGCACTCAGTGTCGAGGGACCAGGCTCCAAGTAAGGTATTGCGGCAGACCTGGTTTGGCCACTCGGCAAGTCACCCGTTTTTGGTGGCATACACCCTTTTTCTATATTCAGGCTATGGAACCCGTCGTTGGCAGCCGTTCCCCCCGACACTGGACGGAACGCTTTGTTGTCAACTGAATTCGCTACGAAGGGGGGTGATTCCCATGGTAGAGCGCGAAACCGGCACGGTGAAGTGGTTCAATGGCACGAAGGGCTTCGGGTTCATCACGCGAGAGGGCCAAGACGACGTGTTTGTCCACTTCAGTTCGATCCGCGGTGAGGGATACCGGACCCTCGAGGACGGGCAGACCGTGGAATTCGAGGTGGTCCAAGGCGAGAAGGGGCCCCAGGCTCAGGACGTGGTGGCCCAGACCTGATTCCTGGTGCTGGCGCAAAAGAAAAGAGCGATGCCCTCGAGGGTGCATCGCTCTTCTCGGTTCTGCGAATTTTAGCCAGAATCGATTCGGACTACACCTCCTCTTCGAGCGCCTTGAGCGAATGGTGCCGCGATGGATGCCGCAAGCGGCCAAGGGCGCGCTCCTTGATCTGGCGCACGCGCTCGCGCGTGACCCCAATTAGGCTGCCGATCTCTTCGAGGGTGAGCGCTTCCTTGCCGTCGAGACCGAAATAGAGGCGGATGATGTGCTGTTCCCGCTCCTCGAGGCTTTCGAGCACGTGCTCGAGCTGGATGCGGGCCGAGTCGCGCATGATGCCGGCATCGGGGGCATCCTGCGACGTGTCGGCGAGCAGACTCAGGAGCGAGGGCTTGTCGTCGTTTTCGAAGGTGCCGTCGAGCGAAGTGACCGGCCGGGCACTGAGCACGGCATCGGTGACCACCTCGGTCGGCACGTCCATCTCGGCGGCGATGTCTTCCAGGGCCGGCTCACCACCGTCGCTCCCCTGACCCAGTCGGTGGGATACTTTCGAGATGTCCTTGAGGAGGTTGACCTTGTTAAGCGGCAAACGCACAGTGCGGACATGTTCGGCCAGCGTCTGGATGATCGACTGGCGGATCCACCAGACGGCGTAAGAGATGAACTTGAAGCCGCGCGTGCCGTCGAAACGCTCCGCCGCCGTCATCAGACCCAGGTTGCCGGCGCCGATGAGGTCGGCCAGAGACAGGCCGCGGTTCTGATAGTGTTTGGCCACGTCGATGACGAATCGCAGATTGGCTTGTACCAGTTCGTCTCGCGCCCTTATGTCCCCTTCCTGAATGCGTACCGACAGTTCCACTTCCCGTTCCCGGGTGAGCGGCGTCGAGGTCGCGATGTCGTCGAAATAGGAACGCAGGGTGTTCTCTTTGTCCGACTGAATCTCGTACATAACCTATCCCGCGTATAGTGGGTTGGAGTGTGCGCGGGCAGAGCTAAGTAACATGAAAACAGATAGTTACCCCGGTTCGCCAGCGCGCGGGGTTATAAAGATACGGCTTTCCCTGACGAGAATCAAGTTTATTTAAACCTAAGCCCAACACCGCGATGCAGATGGAGACCAACCAATCCGTAATCCGACTGATGACCCGGTTAGCGGCCGAGCACGGTGCCATCAACCTAGCCCAGGGTTTCACCGATGAAGCCCCACCTTTCGAGCTCGCCTGGGGTGCCCTGACCGCCCTCCTCGGCGGCGACGACCAGGGCATCGCCCGGTTGCAGGCGGCCACCATCGGTGGCGAGGATGGCCGCGACATCCCGCTAAGGGATCTGCTCGCCCGGCTGCAGTCACCCCGCGATCGACTCAACCAGTATTCCTACCCGTTCGGGCTGCCCGAGCTGCGTGAGGCGATCGCCGACTATACCAACGGTCTCTACGCCTTCCGGCCCAACCCGGAGACCGAGATCACGGTCGTCCTCGGTGCCACCGAAGGGGTCTCCACCGTCCTTCGCGCCCTGTGCTCCGCCGGCGACGCCGTCGTCATCATCCAGCCCTTCCACGAGATGTACCCAGCGCAGGCGGCCGTGCACGGCCTGCGCCCGCGCTTCGTCACCCTGCGCGAGGACCCCGACCGCGGCTCCTGGAGCCTCGACCTGGCCGAGTTGGAGAAGGCGGCGGGCGATGACGCCCGCCTCCTGATCCTCAACACGCCGCACAATCCCACCGGCAAGGTCTTCACCCGAGACGAGCTCGAGGCGATCTCCGAGCTGTGCCGTCGCCGCGACCTGCTGCTGATCACCGATGAGATCTACGAGCACATCGTCTACGACGGGCACCGCCATCTCTGCCTGGCCGCTCTCACCGACATGCGCCGGCGCACGATCGTCGTCAACTCGATATCGAAGACGGGCAACGCCACCGGGTGGCGCATCGGCTGGGTGCTGTCGCCGCCCGAGCTGACCCCGCAGATCCGGGCGGTCCACGACACCCTGGTGATCCAGGCCCCCACGCCACTGCAGAAGGGGGTGGTGGACTTCCTGCGTGGTGGCACCGCCCACTTCGCACAGCTGCAGTCGGCCTACGCCGCCAAGCGCGGGCTGCTGCTGGAGGCCCTGAGGCACGTCGGCTTCCGCTGTTCGGCCCCGGAAGGCTCTTATTACCTTTTCGCCGACTATCGCCAGCTCCCAGCACTGGGCGCTCTGGAGCCCAGTGCGGCGGCGCGGCGGCTGATCGAAGAGGTGGGTGTCGCCAGCGTGCCCGGCGACAATTTCTACGCCGAGGGAAACGAGGGCGATCGCTACCTGCGCTTTGCTTTCTGCCGTAGCCTCCCCAGCCTGCGGGAGGCGGCCGACCGGCTCGTCCGCCACCTGCGCCGGTAATTCGCCAGCGGCGCTAGATGTTCCAGGTCCCTGCCGCCGCATGGGGTGTGGCCACGTTGAGCGGACAACGGGCCCGGTAGGTCGGCTCCATCTGTCCCACAAGTATTCGAGGACGTGCTGGTTCCAAGCGAAGAAGTGGTCCCGGCCGATAGCTTCGATCGCCCCGGTCCGCTCGAGCACATCCACGAACTGCGGCTTGGCGCGAGTGAAGAATACATCGATGTCGGCACCGCGCAGGCGCTCTACTACCTGGCGCAACGTCAGCTCGCCCGAGGCGTCGACCTGGTTGATGCTGCCAGCGTCGATGACCAGGTAACGCAACTCCGGCAACCGGGTCACCACCTCGAGCACTTTCTCCTCGAAGTAGCCGCTGTCGCCGAAGTAGAGACGGCCGTCGAAGCGGAGGATGGCGATGCGCTGGTCGAGCGCCAGGCCATGGGCATCAGCGTCCCGCAACGTGCCGTCGGCATGGCGGGAGAGGTAGACCACCCGCGGCCGCATGCTGCGATAGAGATAAGTCGTCAGCGACAGCGCCACGCCGATCCCGACACCCAGGTGCAGGCGGGGAGCCAGGAGGAGTGTGGCGGCGAACGTGATCACTGCGATAACGCCGTCGGCGCGGCTCGCCCGCCAGGCCGTCCGGAGCGGCTCAACGCGGAGAAAACCCAGCACGGCAGTGGCGATGATGGCCGCCAGGGTGGTCTGGGGCAGATGGAAGAGCAGCGGGGTCAGGAACAGCAGCGTCACGATCACCGCCAGCGACGTGACCGCCGACGAGAACCCGGTGCGGGCCCCGCTGGCCGGTTGATGGCGGATCGGCTGAAGGAGCCGGAGACTGCAAAGCTCTGCAGGAAGCTGCCGGCGACGTTGGCCAGGCCCTGGCCGACCAGCTCCTGGTTGATGTCGAGACGTTGTTTCGTGCCGGTGGCGATGGTCTTGGCGATCGACATGGCCTCCAACAGTCCAATCAGGGTGATGGTCAGAGCGCCGACCACCAGGTTTGGGACCGCAGCCCCGTCAATCGCCGGCAATTGCAGCGATGGCAGGCCACCGGGGACCTCGCCGACGATATTGCCTTCGAAAGCCAAAAGCCAGGACAGGGCCGTGGTCAGCGTGACGGCGACCAGCACCGCCGGCGCCTGCGGCACCCAGCGCCCCAGGGCCAGGATGACGACTACGGCCAGTAACCCCATAGCCACGGTCGGCTCGTGAACCCGCTCGGCGGCCGACTCCAGCACCTGCCAAACCCCGGCGAAATGGAACCCGCTGCCCCGGCTGCCCAGCGCCGCCGGGACGCCCAGGAGATGGTGCAGCTGCGAAGTGACGATTATCAGCGCAGCGGCGCTGGTAAAGCCGGCCACCACGGGCGCCGAAAGCAGGTTCACCAGCATCCCGAGGCGGAGGAAACCGAGGGCCAGGCGGATCAGACCCACCATCAGCGCCAGGGTGATCGAGTAGGTGATGAAGGCGTCGGATCCGGGCGGGGCCAGCGGCGCCACGGTGGCGACGCTGATCAGCGCCGCCATCGCGACCGGTCCGGTGGACAGCTGCCGCGATGAGCCGAAGAAGGCGGCCACCACCGGCGGGAGCGAGGCGGCGTAGAGACCGAAGACCGGCGCCAGTCCGGCCAACTCGGCGTACGCCATGGCCTGCGGAATCATGACCATGGCGACGCTGATACCGGCGACCATGTCGCCGCGCAGGGTCGCCCAGTTGCGCAGTTCCGGGAGCCACGCCGCGCAGGGCAGCAGCCTGAGGACCTGTCCGAGAACGCTCTTTACCAGGCGAAGGTGCGTCATCGTCGTCGATGCCCAGGGGCACTGCCTGGACCGCAGCGTGACTATTCGAACTCGCTCGACAGCTGGTTAAACGCCGTCGGGTACCCATTGCCGGTTGGGACCTTGCCGACCGGATTGTGGCAATGCTCGTCGACGCCACGACAGGGATAGACCTCGAAGTTCGGCCAGACACTCAAATCACAGACGACCTCGGTCGGGATATAGCGGAAGGTGATGCCGGCCCGGATTCGATCCGTCGAGCCGTTGGCACCCGAGCCGTGAATGAGGGCATCGTCGTGCAGCGACATCTCGCCGGCCTTCAGGTCCATGTCGACGACCTGATCGTCGGTGAAGCTCTCGGGGTCCACCTGCTGCCACAGGACGTACTTGCTCTTGGTCCGCTCATCCGGCGCCATCTTGTTCCAGTCGGGCGTGCCGGGCACCTGGCCGTGATTTAGCTGCCCCTGGCGATGGCTGCCCGGGACGATGCGCATGCAGCCGTTGTCGGCGTCGGTGTCGAAGACTGCCAGCCAGACGGTGACGTTGACCCGTGGTTCCAGCGGCCAGTAGCTAGCATCCTGGTGAAAGGGGACCACCGTGCCGTCTTGGGGGTACTTGAGGAAGATGGAACCCCCCCACATGCCGAAATCCGGCCCGAGGATGTCCTCCACGTAATCGAGGATCGCCGCCGTCTGACTGAGCTCGTAGAACCAGCGGTTGGCCTTGTGCCAGTTGTTGATCCGGTAGACATCGACCGTATCAGGCACCTTCTCCAGCAGCGCGCTGAAGCCGCGCTGTAGCTCTCGTATCCCGTCGGTATCGAGGACGGGAAGGTTCTTGATGTACCCGGTCTCCTCGTAGTCCGCGACTTCAGTCGCGGTCAGACGGCGGGCATGGGGGCTGACGGCCATGTCGGTCATCGGGTGCTCCAGGACGGTAGGCAAGACGGCTCTCGAGAATATCCTCAAAACGACGTGGAGGCGCCAAGAAACGCTCGCCCTTGCACCGCTTCGCCAACTCCGCTCCGTCGGAGCTGTCCATAGCCGTGCAGGGCACTTTTTGCTACTTTTCCCGGTGCTGGGGCCGCGTTTCACCTCGGGTCTCGACGCGCCGAACCCACGCCTTAAGTCCGGTTCCTTCGTTGATCGATAACTCCGCACCCGCATTTCCGTTGCCGCTGGCACGCTGGGTCGCGCTGGCCGCGGTCGGCCTGACCCTGTGTGCGGCCGCCACCGCGGCGGAGCCACCGTGGCGGCACGCGCTGTCACTCTACGGCGCGCCCCGTTATCCGGCCGGCTTCCTGCACTTCGACTACACCGAGCCAGCAGCGCCAAAGGGAGGCACGCTGCGGCTTGCCGGCGTCGGAACCTTCGACAGCCTGAACCCGTTTATTCTCAAGGGCGTGGCCGCCGCCGGCTCGCTCCTGCTCTACGATCGCCTGTGCACCAAGGCGCTGGACGAATACCACACCGTCTACGGCCAGCTCGCCCAGCGCATGCTGATGCCCGAAGATCGCTCCTGGGTCACCTTCGAGCTGAATCCCGAGGCCCGCTGGCACGATGGCCGACCGGTAACCGCCGGCGACGTCGCCTTCAGCTTCCACGCGCTGCGGGCGGATGGCATTCCGTTCTACCGGTCATTCTACGCCAACGTGGACACGGTGGAGGTGCTCGACCGCCTGCGGGTGCGCTTCCGTTTCAAACCCGGCGTCAACCGGGAGTTGCCGATGATTCTCGGTCAGCTGCGGGTGCTGCCGGAACACTACTGGAAGGAGCGCGACTTCGCCGCCACCACCCTTGAGCCACCGCTGGGCAGCGGCCCGTACCGCGTCGCCGCAGTTGAGGCCGGCCGCTCGATCACCTATGAGCGGGTAGCCGACTGGTGGGGGCGCGACCTGCCCGTGCACCGGGGCCGGCACAACTTCGATCGCATTCACTACGAATACTACCGCGACAACACCGTTGCCATCGAGGCCTTCAAGACCGGCGAGTACGACCTCCGCTTTCTCGGCAACTCGAAGGAGTGGGCCCTAGATTACCGCGACTTCGAGCCGCTCGCCGAGGGTCGCATGCGCAAGGAGCGGGCGCCCCACAGGCGGATTCGCGGCATGGACGGCTTCTGCTTCAACACCCGACGCACCAAGTTCGCCGACCGGCGGGTGCGGGCGGCGCTGGCCTGCGCCTACGACTTCGAGTTTACAAACGACAACCTGTTCTACGGGCTCTACACCCGCTCCGACAGCTACTGGGGCAACTCGATCCTCGGCGCCACCGGCCGTCCGACGGGTGCCGAGCTGGAACTGCTGGAGGCCTACCGAGGCCGGATCCCGATGAAGGTATTCACCTCGGGCTACGCGCCGCCGAGCACGGTGAAACCCGGCTCTCTGCGCGCGAACC
>CAYWBJ010000351.1:0-17390 GCA_964456165.1 uncultured Gemmatimonadaceae bacterium
TGAAGAAATGAATGCCGAGAAAACGCCCACGCGTCGCCTCAGGCAGCCCTTGGGCCATAGCCGTAATCGACAAACCGGAGGTGTTAGTGCTCAGCACAGCGCTTGCGGATGCGGCCGCCGCGACCCGTCCCAGCAGCTCGCGTTTAACCTCCAGCCGTTCGACGACGGCCTCGATGATCCAGTCGGCCCCGGCGAGGCAGTCTAGCGTTTCCAGGCTGCCGGGGCGGATGCGTTCGGCATACTCGGGCAGGAAGAGCGCTGGCGCACGGCTGGCGTGCAGCCCATCGATACCCCGCTGCGCCAGACCATCTGTGGCCCCAGCGGCCGGCAGGTCGAGCAGATCCACCGTGAGGCCGGCGTTGGCCATGACCGCTGCGATCTGCGCTCCCATGACTCCCGCTCCAAGCACCGCCACCCGACCGATCCCCTCCCCGCTCACGTCCTCCTCCTCAATTCACCGAGACGATCGGCGCGTTGATCCTCAGGTCGGGCAGGATCTTGTTGGTCGCGTCGTTGGCCAGATCACCGGCCTCGAAGAGGTTCTTAACCTGGTCGAAGAAGTCGATTCTGAGAATCTGCACGACCCAGAGCGGCGAGTACGAACCGCCCACCCCTGGCAACGCTGCCGCGATATTACGGGTGCTGCCGGACTCGTCGATAGCGAAGCCGTCGAGCTCGTTCCCGTTGTTCTCGTAGAATCCGAACATCTGGGACAACCCCACCTCGCCGCTGCGCTGGATCGGAATGCCGTCCGGGTGCTCGAAGAGCAGGTATTTGACGATGCGGCTCCGGTACCAGCCGTCCTGGGCCACGACTGGCGTGATCTCGTCGAAACGCAAAGAAGCGGTGGAGCCCACCGGCACCATGACCGCGTTGATCAGGGCTTCAGTCGGCTCGATATCGAATCCTCCGGCGACCACGTCATCGAACGAGTTCAGCGAGTTGATGACGTAGTTCCGGTCCACCACCTTGACATGGTGAATACACCAGATGTCGTTGTGCCCCTCTTCGCCCGGCAGCAAGTCGAAGATCGGCAGCTGCCCCGGTATCTCGCGGTCGTTCGGGTCGAGGATCACGTAGACCGGCGCCGGCACCCGAGACCGCGAGTCGAAGTGGTAGAAGCGAATGGTCTCGCGGTTGGGGCCGAACCCGCTCAGCAGGAAGCGCTCGTCGTCAAAGTCGACTGGCTCGCCCGGCGCCGGCAGATCCGGGATCTCGGAGCGCTTGAAGAAAAAGGCAGCCTCGTCGCTGAAACGATCGACGGTGACCACCGGCAGATACTGCGGGAAGAGCGCCGTCACCTCGAGAGCACCCACCTGGACGTCCAGCCGCACATGGGCGAGCATGTCCTCCCGGATGTCCTGGAACACGGTCTCCTGAATCAGGATCTGGTCTTCGTCATCGCGACCGCGCATGATCACGGGGATGCCGCCACCGGTCGGCAGGTCGTCGAGGCGCTGGTTCAGCTCGTCGTCGAAGTCGTCGAACAGGTGCCGCAGGGTGTCGCCGTCGACGGCGATCGCCACTTCAAACGAGGCGATCTCCTGGAACAGGTTGGAGGAAACCTGCAGACTGCCGCGCAGCCGCACCAGCTTCAGTAGTACCGCCTGCGGGATGCCATCAGCCACGTCGAGGGTCTCAGCAGCGGCAAAGGTCGGCACCTTGTCCAGGTCTACCGCATCCACCCTGAACACGCGGTCGCTTCCATCCGGGACCTCCAGCACCAGAGCCTTGGCGCTGCCCCCTACCAGGTTCATCGTCCCCACCAAAGGCGGATCAATGCCAGGGCCGGAGACTTCGTAGTGGAAATCGGCTAACCGCTCACTGCCAACGTCGAAGTCACCCTCGGGTAGCAGCGCAATGAGCTCGATGCCTTTTTCGTCGGCGTCGTTGAGACGCGGGTCAGCCGGGTTGTCCCGCTCTACCTGGCCGCAGGAGACCATTACGCAACAGGTCAGCGCGAAGCGCAGCACCGCCAGCGGAATCCGTCCAGGGTTTGTTAGCGACATAGCTTGGAGCAATGGCATCCGCAACAACCTGCTTAGGGGCACCGCCAGCGGGAGGAGAGCGACGCCGCTGCCTCAGGACGCGCTGAAGCGGACGACATCCTGAGCGTCGAAGAGGGAGAGCTGATCCGGATCGACCAGGACCTGCCGGGCTTCTGGGGATTCTTCGCCTTCGTGGTAGGCGGTAAGCCAGGTGTCGATTTCGCGGCGGCGAAAGCGAACCATCTTGCCTAGCCGGTAGTGGGGAATCTCGCCGCGTGCGACTATCCGGCGCACGGTGGTGACGGAACACCTCAGATAAGAGGCGAGTTCCTGCACCGTCATCAGTTGCCCTTTGAGCACGGAACGTCCTATATGACCACGGTTCGTTCCAGGGTAAAGAAGTTGTTATCCGTCTCCTGGATCGTCACCTGGATCTGGTATTCCACATCCTGCCCGGGGAACTGCTTGACGAGCGCGTCAACTGCCTCGTTCATGCAGTAGAGTGCGACGTTCTCGACGCTGGGGTTAGCGCCGGGGATCACCACTACGCCCGCGGGCTCGAACAGGTCGGCGCGCTGGAAGAGGGCGTCGCTCTCGGATATGAGCATCTTGTGATCCAGGTCCTTGAAGATGTCCTTGAGCACCCCGAAATCGATCGACATGTCCAGGTCGGTGTCGCGGGGGAACCGCTCGGTGTTCAGGACGTACTCGCCGCGCCAGGTGTGGCCGTGCACGAAACGGCACTTGCCGTCGTACCCGAGTTGGCGATGCGCGGCGTGGAATTTACCCTTTGCCCGAATCGTCTCCACGCCCGCTCCTACAAGATGTCATCAACGGTGTCTGGCAGCACTATCAGCCCCCGTTCTCGAGCCGCTTCTCCAACCGCGATCGGTAATACCAGATTCCCAGAGAAATCAGTATCGAGAGGACGATGACGTAATAGAGGGCTTTGCCGAGGAACTGCACGGCCGGTCCGGTCGAGAAAGTCGTCATCCCGATGATCAACACGAATGCCCCCAGGATGATGCCAGTGGCGAGCCGCATGGCCGTCTGGCAGTTCTGCAGACTAGCGGCAACGCCGGCAGCGGCTCCGCTCTGCTCTGACATTCTATATCCGCCTGGTAACCTTGGTGAATGGGCCATGCTCTAAGTTAAGCCCGTTTCGGGTAACCTCAAGTGGAACTTGGCTGTCAATGCAACCTAAGGCACGATAGGATCATCGCTGCCGCGTATCTGTGGCGGCCAACGCCCACTCACGCGCCTGGGCGTCGGCCGCCATGATCCCCGCCAATGTACCGGTGCCATCCCCCACACCGGCGAGGGCCCGCTCCAGCACGAACCCGTTGATGGCCTCGATGTCGAGGAACCCGATACGGCCGCTCAGGATGGCGGCCACGGCGATCTCGTTGGCCGCATTAAGGGAGGTCGGCACCGTGCCGCCGGCGCGCCCGGCCGCATAACACTGGTCGAGACAACCGAACTCCTGACGATCGGGGCCCGCAAAGGTCAGCCTGCCAACAGCCGCCAGATCGAGCCGCTCGAGCAGCGGCGCCGCGCGCTCGGGATGGGTCAGTGCGTACCGGATCGGCAGCACCATGTCGGTCCTGCCCAGGTGAGCGAGCATGGCGCCATCGCAAAATTCGACGATCGAGTGCACGATCGACTCGCGGTGGATCACCACCTCGATCTGGTCGATACCGACACCGAAGAGCCAGCTTGCCTCGATCACCTCGAAGCCCTTGTTCATAAGCGTGGCCGAATCGACCGTAATCTTCGGTCCCATAGTCCAGGTCGGGTGATCCAAAGCCTGTGACGGGGTGATCTCGCGCATCCGCTCGCGGCTCCAGCCGAAGAACGGACCGCCCGAGGCAGTCAGCAGGATGCGGGCAAGCTCACCGCGGCTCTCTCCCTTCAGGCACTGCCAGATCGCGTTGGGCTCGCTGTCCAGAGGCAGCACCGTGACCCCGTGGGCCCGAGCTTCGTCGAGGATAAGACCGCCGGCCATCACCAGCGGTTCCTTATTGGCCATTGCCACGTCCACCCCCGATCGAACAGCGGCCAGCGTCGCCGACAGGCCTACAGCTCCAACGAGTGCGTTGACCACCAGATCCACGTCCTCACCGACCGCCAGCCCCACCAGCCCTTCCTCCCCGTGGCTCACCTCTACTTCCGGCAGGGCCTGCTCGACCCGGGCGACATCATCGCCCTCGGCGACACAGACGCGCTGCACCTGCCACCGTCGCGCCGCGGCGATGAGCTTGTCAACCTGGCGACCGCCGCTCAAGCCGACTACGGTGTAACTCTCCTCTAGGCCCGCCAACGCCTTGAAAGTGCTGTCACCGATCGACCCGGTAGCTCCGAGTATGACGATCCGCTTCATGTCCCTGCAGACCGGGCGCCAGAGATCCTGGGCTCTAGCGCCCATGAGGTGATTTGCTGCCGGCTCGGTGCCCCGCGACGCCGGTCAGTTCCGCGCAACGGTCTTGCGGGTGCGACGCCCCGAGCGGCGGCGGTTGTTGCGGTTTCCGCCGTGGCGGTTGCCCCCCCGCGTCCTGCCAGCGTAACGGACCGAGAGCGTCTCGCGCACGACCATTACCTTCACCTCGCCGGCGAAGGTAAGCTCGTTCTTAACCCGCTCGGAAATGTCGAAGGCGAGCAGCTCGGAGTCGTCGTCGCTGACCTCCTCGCCGCGCACCATCACCCGAATCTCACGACCGGCGTTGATGGCGTAGACATCGCGGACCCCCTTAAAGGACTTGGCGATCTCCTCCAACTTTATGATGCGGCGGGCGTAACCCTCGAGATCCTCATGCCGCCCGCCCGGACGGATGGAGGAAATAGTGTCGGCGGCCTTGACAACGAAGAAGATGGGCGAGCGTCGTTCGTCGTCTTCGTGGTGCTCGGCGATGACCTCCTTGACGATGGGATGCTCTCCGAACTTCTCGCCCAGCTCGACACCCAAGTCCATGTGGGTGCCCTCCATCTCGCGGCTCACCGTCTTGCCGATGTCATGGAGCAGGCCGGCCCGGCGCGCCAGGCGGGCGTCGAGACCAATCTCCAGCGCCAGCAAGCCGGACAGCTGGGCCACCTCCATCGAATGCTGCAGCAGGTTCTGCCCTACCGTGTTACGGTATTTCATCATACCGACCCAGCGGGAGAGCTCGGGATGGATGTCCTTGGCCCCGATCTCGGTCAAGGCCTTGCCGCCGGCCTCGATCATGTCCTTCTCGAGGTCGCTCTTGCAGCGCTGGACAACCTCATCGATGTGATTTGGGGTGAAGCCGCCGTCGTTGATCAGCTTCTCCATCGACCGGGAGGCCACCTCGCGCTTGGCCGGATCGAAAGAGGAGAGCAGCACCGTATCTGGCGTGTCGTCGACGACCACCTTGACACCGGTGGCGTTCTCGAAAGCGCGCACGTTGCGCCCCTCTTTGCCGATAATACGGCTCTTTATCGCCTCATTGGGCAGCGAGACGGTAGAGCTGGAGACCCGTACCGCCTCCTCGACGGCACACCGCTGCACCGCCAGGCTGATGATCTTGCGGGCCTCGCGTTCCGATTCCTCCTTGGCGCGGGTGCGCTCGGCCCGGATCATCGCCGCCGAGCGGGCGCGAATATCGCCGGCCACATGCTCGAGGAGTTGCTCGCGCGCCTCGTCGGAGGTCATGTTGGCGGCCAGCTCGAGTTTCTCCTCGTAGATGCTCCGGCTCTTCTGTAACTTCTTCTCCTCCTCGCGGGTGGCACGATCGCGGGACTCGAGCTGCTGCTCCTGCCCCTTGAGGCGGGACCACTCCTTGCGTAACTCCTCCTGGCCGCTGGACAGCTCGCGGTCCGTCCCCTTGAGCGACTTCTCGCGCTGGTTCAGAGCCGCCCCATCCTTCTCAAGCCTCTTCTCCTGCCCGGCCTTAGCCTTGTACCACTTGTCCTTCTCCTCGAGAAAGCTCAGACGCTGGTGGCGCTCCTCCTCAGCCAGACGGCGCAGGATGCGCTCTTCAGCTTCCTTCTCGAGCTCCGATTCATGGTGCCGCCTTATGAGGCCACGAACAAACAGCCCCAGCAGCAGTCCGAGCACCACTAGACCGAGGGCGCTCGATACGACTACCCAGAGATTCGCATCTACCATGACGTAGGCAACCTTGATCTATTGTAATCATTCCGGTTGACAGGCTACGGCGGCCCCGTGGTGCACCGCCGCTCATAACATCCCGCTCGCCGCCGGCTCGGGGCCGACCTGTCGATCCCCAGCGCCGAATGCAGCAGCCTCGGCCGCGTCGGTGGCGGAATGGATCATCGCCTTGCGCTCGTCGGGATCGCGCCAGCGCCGCTGCTGCTCTGGCTCCAGCGTATCGATCGGGTCATAGAAATAAAAAAGCTCGCCCGGCCGCACGGCCGGACTAGTGAACAGGGCAATTCCGCTCTCCCGGTCATAATACTCGGGAGAGTGGACATTGCGTTTGCCGCCCCCGCCCATCGTGTCGAGCACGACAGCGGGAACATTGAAGCCGGCGGTCACGCCGCGCACATGTTTCTCCAGGGTTTGCGCGGTCGCCAAGCTGGTGCGCAGATCCTCGACCCCCTTGACCATGTCGTGGACGAACAGGTAGTAGGGGTGGACGTTCACGTAACTGAGCCGGCGCACCAGCAGCTGCAGCGTCGCGACATCGTCATTGACGCCCCGCTGCAGCACGGCCTGATTGCGAATCGTCACGCCCCTTTCGGTCAGCCGATTCAGGCCGGTCTGCGAGATCTCGGTGATCTCGTTAGGATGGTTGAAATGGGTGTGCAGAGCCACTTCCTTGTGGCGGGCCCGACCCAGGTCGACGACGTCGACCACGGCGTCCACCCAATCCCGGTCGGTGACCAGCTTCTGTGGCACGACTGCAGGTCCCTTGGTTGCGAACCGCAGGCGGCGGATGTGTTCTACGTCGAGCAGGGTGCGGCCGATGTATTCGATCTGTTCGGCCTTCAGGTTGTACATATCGCCCCCGCTGACAACGATGTCCTCGAGCTCGGGCCGCGAGCGGACATAGTCGAAAACCCGGGCCCAGCGCTCGTTGTTGACCGGGAGATGAACCTTCTCCACGTCTTCTGTATCCATACCGACTGCGTAGGAACGGGTACAAAAGCGGCAGTACACCGGGCAGGTATCCAACACCAGAAAAAGGGCGCGGTCGAGGTAGCGATGGGTCAGTCCCGGCACCGGCGAATCGACCTGCTCGTTGAGGGAATCGAGTCTGAGCTCGGGATGGTCCGGCAACAGCCGGGAACCCACCGGGACGAACTGTACCCTCAGGGGATCGGCATCCGGCTCGTCCCAGTCGATCAGGGAGATGATGTAGGGTGATATGCGCAGACTCATGGTAGACCGGCGCACCCCCTCCTCCACATCGCGGTAGAAGGAGTCGGGAACGCGGTCACCAATAACGTCTGCCAGCTTGCGCAGCGAGGTAACGCAGTTGCGCGTCTGGAACCGATGCTCGTGGAATTCTTTGGCGCTCAGATCGCGGTAGGCCGGGATCCGCCGCCAGAAATCCCCGCCGAGCAACGTCCTGTGCTTGAGCAGGCTGGTGTCAACCGGAGGCTTGGCGGCCGGTTGCTCGACCGCCTGCGCCACCTCCAGCTGTGAGACTCCACTCATGACATCCTCTCGTAACGCCCGGAACGGGCCGCCCGGATGACCCCCTCCAATGCGGAGGGGGCGCGTTGCGGCTCTCCTCTGCCCACCGCCGTTCCAGCCTTGGAGCCGGCGGAGAACACGCGTCAGGCGGCGCCGTCCCAGCCGTTTCCGACCGGGGCAGGCGCACTGACAATAGGATCCGTAACCTTGACTAACGCAGTCAGTTAAGGTCTAACTAGGAGGCTGCCGCAAACCTGCTCGCGACCTCGTCCCAGTTCACGACGTTCCAGAAGGCGGCGATGTAGTCCGGGCGCCGGTTCTGGTAGTTCAGGTAGTAGGCATGCTCCCAAACATCCAGACCCAGGATCGGAGTACCCTCACCGGTCATGAGCGGACTGTCCTGGTTGGGGGTGCTGATCACGTCGAGGCTGCCGCCCTTGGCGATCAACCAGGCCCAACCGCTGCCGAAACGGGTCGTTCCGGCGGTGGCGAATTTCTCCTTGAAGGCATCCAGCCCACCGAGGTCCCGATCGATGGCCGCGGCGAGTTCGCCGCCGGGAGCCCCACCGCCCGAACCGCTCATCACGGTCCAGAACAGGCTGTGGTTGGCATGGCCGCCGCCGTTGTTGCGCACGGCGGTGCGGATGGCTTCGGGCACGGCGTCGAGGTCGCTTATGAGATCCTCGACCGACTTGGCAGCCAAGTCGTCATGACCTTCGAGCGCCGTGTTTACGTTGGTGATGTAAGTATTGTGGTGTTTGCTGTGGTGGATCTCCATCGTGCGCGCATCGATGTGGGGCTCGAGGGCATCGTGGGCGTAGGGGAGTTCCGGCAGTGAGTAAGCCATCGCAGTTCGTCCTTTCTATAGGTAGTTTGAAGTTGCGCGGTTGGTTTGTGTCCTTAATGCGTAGTCCCGCAAGACCGCCTTTACGGCGTCGACAGCCAGCACGGAACAGTGCATTTTCAGCGGCGGCAGACCGCCTAAGGCCTCGGCGACCTCCTCCTTCTTAAGCTCTTCCAGCCCTTGCAGACTGGCCCCTTGGATCAGCTCGGTCAAAACCGAACTGGCGGCGATTGCCGAAGCACAGCCAAAGGCCTTGAACCGGGCCTGAGCCACAATGTCGTCGTTGATCTTCACGTAGAGCTGGAGCACGTCGCCGCAGGCCTCGTTTTCGACGATGCCCACCGCATCGGCGTCTGCCAACTCCCCCAGGTTTCGAGGGCTCTCGTAGTGATCTAGCAGGGTCGCGTTCAGACCGATCGTTCTCGTTCGAAATCCTTAAAAAACAGGATAATACGAAGAAAAACCGCAACAGAATATAGATCTGGTCCGCCACCCTGTCAACCGACGGCGCCGGATGCTGGGGCAGGCCGTCTCAGGCCTTGAAATCTACGATTCCCGCCTTCCCGCCGGCGCTGTCCTTCCAGAAGCTGCGCGCCATCTGCAGCAGCTCCCACATGATGGTATCCTTGGCCACCTTGTCGATCAGCGCCTCGACAGCCTCCGCCTTCTCCGCGTCGATCAATCCCAGCCCCGTCATCATCGTCAGATGATGGATCAGACCGGTCTGCAGCAAGGTGCGGTTCATATCGGCCGGGGCAATCCCGCTCTTCTGCTCGAATTCGGCCGCAATGATCGCATAGAGCTCCGCCAGATCCTGGGCCAGCGTCGTCTCGAGTTTGAAAACCTTGTCCATTGCGCGTTTCCACTGTTCCTGACTTAGGCCGTCGCGGGACACTCCGAAGAGGCCAGCTCGGGACGCTGAGAGTGTCGCCACAGTCAGCCCTGATGTCAAGTGGCTCAACATCCACTGCGCCAAGCAAATATCACCACCGTTCGCTGGTCCTGGGGCGAGTCGGGGTCAGGGGATCGTTAGCTCGGGTGTGGCGACGCGCGCCGATAGACTATATTTGCCCCCGCGCCCACTTCCGGACATCCGAATGACCCACGCAACGGTAGTCTACGGACTGGTCATCTACCTGCTCGCCATGCTGGGGGTGGGAATCTACGCGAGCCGCCGGATCTCCGTCGCCGCCGACTTCATCGTCGCCGGCAAGCGCCTTTCCTTACTGTTGTGCACCGGTTCTCTCGCGGCCACCTGGTTCGGCGGCGGCATTTGCATCGGGGCCGCGAGCGCCGCCTACGAGGGGGGCTTCCTAGGCGTGATTGCCGACCCATTCGGGGCCGCGCTCTGCCTCATCCTGGCCGGTCTCTTCTACGTCCGAATGTTGCGACGGATGGGATTGATGACGGTGGCCTCCTTCTTCACCTCCCGCTTCAACCGCGAAGCTGGTCTCCTAGCCAGCATCTGCACCATCCCGGCCTACGTCGGCTGGGTCGCCGGCCTGATGGTGGCCTTTGGTCGCATCCTGCAGTCGATCACCGGCCTCGATCCTACCACCGGAATCTGCATCGCCGCCGCCATCGTGCTCATATACACCATTGCCGGGGGCATGTGGGCAGTCACTCTGACCGACTTCGTGCAGCTCGTAATTCTCGTCGCCGGGCTGCTTATCCTGACGCCGATCCTGCTCGACGACATGGGTGGCTGGTCCCACCTGCGTGCGCAGATCCCGGACGAGCGTTTCTTCCTCTATCCCCGCGACGGCGGCGCCACTGGCTGGCTCGCCTACGCGCGGGACTGGATGGTAGTCGGCCTCGGCAACCTGGCCGGCCAGGACCTGATCCAGCGCAGTCTCGCCGCCCGCAACGAGAAAGTGGCCTTCAAGAGCGCCTATCTGGCCGGCCTGCTTTACCTCACCGTGGGCCTGCTGCCGGTCTTCCTGGGGCTGGCCGGGGCCGTAATCCTCCCGGGGCTGGAGAATCCGGATCTGGTGATGATGGAGTTGGCCCTCAAATACCTGCCGGAAGTGGCCCTAGTACTTTTCATGGGGGCACTGGTCTCGGCCCTGCTCAGCAGCGCCGACTCGGCCCTGCTCGCGCCGGCCAGCGTGATTGGCTGGGACCTGCTGCGTTTCTTCCGGCCGAACAGCCCGGATATAGCCAGCCTAAAGATCACCCGCATCGCCGTACTGCTGCTCGGCGCCGCAGCCCTGGCGCTGGCCCTCCACACGGCCAGCGTCTACGACCTGATCATCGATTCCTGGTCGGTGCTGCTGGCCACCCTCTTCGTCCCCCTAACCGCCGGGATCTGGTGGCGGCGGGCGAACGGCTCCGGTGCCCTGGCAGCCATTGCCACAGGCTTCGCCGCATGGCAGGTTCTGCTGGTGGCCGCCCCCGCCTGGCCCGCTGACCTGGCAGCGGTACCGTTCGCCCTCGCCGCGCTCGTCGGGGTTTCCCTGGCGACGGGAGCAAGCCGTCCGGCCCTGCCACTACGGGACGAGGCCGGCAACGAGGTGCCGCTGACCGGACGCCTGGGCTTCTGAAACAAAGCGTCGCCGACCCGACATGATGCCGGATCGGCTGCGCCTGCCAATCTGCCGTGCCACGTCGTGGCGGCAAAACCAACAAACCCGAGGGAATGAAAAATGAAGATGTACGTAGGCGGTGAGTGGATTGACAAGAGCGCTACGATAGACGTGCAGAACCCGTTCGACGGGTCCGTCGTGGATACCGTGCCGGCCGGCGACGCCAGCGACGTGGACCGGGCAGTCGCGTCGGCGGAGCGCGGCGCCGCGATCATGCGCGAGTTGAGCGCTTACGGGCGCTACGAGATCCTGAGCCGGGCCGCCGGTCTCATCGACGAACGCCGCGAGTCGCTAGGACGTACCATCTCGTCGGAGCAGGGCAAGATCCTGGCCGAGGGCATCGGCGAGGCCGGCCGCTGCTTCGAGACGATGACCCTCTCAGGCGAAGAGGCGAAGCGGCGCTACGGCGAGACCATTCCCCTGGACGCCTCCTCGACTGGCGCCGGCAAGTTCGGCCTGACAATCCGCGTTCCTTGTGGTGTCGTCGCCGCCATCACCCCGTTCAACTTTCCCATGAACCTGGTTGTCCACAAGGTGGGTCCGGCCATCGCCGCCGGAAACGCGGTGATCATCAAACCGGCGACCGACACCCCGCTTTCGGCTCTCCGGATCACCGAGATTCTACTCGAAGCAGGACTGCCCGCCGAGGCGATCCAGTGCGTCACCGGTCGGGGCAGCGACATCGGCGACTCACTCAGCAGCGACGCCCGCGTCCGCAAGATCAGCTTCACCGGCAGCCGCGACGTCGGCGAGCACATTTGTGGTGCGGCCGGACTGAAGAAGGTGACGATGGAACTCGGCTCCAACGCCCCCCTGATCGTCATGCCGGACGCCGACCTGGACAAGGTGGCCGCCGCCACCACCGCCACCGGCTTCGCAAACGCCGGCCAGGTCTGCATCTCGGCGCAGCGGGTGCTGGTCAACGATGCGGTCTACGGCGATTTCATCGACGCCCTGCAGCCGCAGGTCGAGGCCCTCAATCCCGGCGATCAACTCGACACAGATTCGACGATGGGACCGATGATCCGCGAGAGTGACGCGGCGCGGGTCAACGACTGGATCCAGGAAGCGGTGGACGGAGGCGCCCGGGTCGTCACCGGCGGCGACCGGGTCGGTACCCTGCACCAACCTACCATCGTCGCCGACGTCGATCCCCAGATGCGTATTTCCCGAGACGAGGTCTTCGGCCCGGCCGTGGCCCTTACCCGCTTTGACGACATCGACCGGGCGATCGCCATGGCAAACGACACCAACTACGGGCTCAGTGCCGCGGTCTTCACGCAGGACGTGGACGCCGCCCTCAAGTTCGCCCAAGAGGTCCACTCCGGAAACGTGCATGTCAACTGGGGGCCCCAGTGGCGTGCCGACCACATGCCGTACGGCGGTTTCAAGGACAGCGGCATGGGCAAGGAAGGCCCCAAGTACGCGATTGAGGAGATGACCGAGCTCAAGATGGTCGTCTTTCACTAGGCCACCGAGCAGGCGACATTCGGCCAGGACAGCCTGTTGGTACCGCAACTGGGCACCCAGCAGATTCGCGGGCATCTGCTCGCGGATGCTGACCTTCAGGCCAGGAATGGGCCTGGAGGAGCCTATCCTGCGGCGGGTGGCCAGACCGGCCGCTAGCACGCTACGATCGCGGCGGAGCGACAGCCCTTATGGTGTGCCGGCAATCCGCGCCAGCGCCCCCTCCTTGCCGATGCGCATCAGTGCGAAGTCGCTGTTGGTGCGCCGCCCCTCGGCAAAGCCGAGGGTCCCCGAGGCCCCATCGAAGGCGGTGATGCCGGCGATCCAGTCCCGCACCGCCTGGCGGCTGCGATTGCCCTGGTTCCAGGCCTCGATCACCAGCCGCGCCGCGTCATAACCGTAGGCGGCCAGACCCGGGTCCACGCCGAAACGACGGCGGTAGGCACTGGTGAAGCGCCGCGCCGCGTCGGTCCGCCGATCGAAGCTGGAAACGAAGACCGCTCCTTCCAGGTAGCGGCGCTCATGCACCTGCATCTCGCGGATGGCGACTGGCTCGTACCAGTTGTCGTTGCCGAGCAGCTGCGCCTGGAGCCGATGGAACTGGAGCTGCGGGGCGATGACCTTGGCGTCGGCGAAGTCCTCGACTACGACGACGACTCCGTCGAACGCGTCAATGAACAGCTCCGGAGTGTAGACCAGCCCCTCGACCAGTTCTTCGGGCAGCTCCGGCATCTCCCCCTCCTCCAGCCACCATTCCTCCGAGGAGCGGGCCCGCAGCTCCATCAGGGAGAAACCGGCCTTGCGCACCCCCTGGAACACCCGCTTGAAGTCCTTGGTCTCGCGGGGGACGTACCAGTCGACGTGCATTACGTTGGCGCCGTAGCTCTGCGCCATCCGGGTGAACTCGCGCTCGAAGCTGTAGCCATAGTCGCTCAGCGGCGCGACAACTGCGAAGGTGTAGAGGCCCAGGTTCAGGATCGCCTGCTCAGCCAGGGCGCGAGCCTGGGTTTCCGGGGTAGAGTTGAGCTGGAAGACGCCGGGGCCCACCAGGTCGAGGCCGCGCTGCTGGGCCAGGGGCGCAATCAGCGGCACGCCGGCGGCGTCCGCCATCGCCGCAGCCGCCACCGTGGCATCGCTGAAGAGGGGGCCGATGATGGCGCAGACTCCGGCGTTCGCGGCCAGCCTCTTAGCCGCCTTGAAGCTCACCAGCTGGGTCTCACTCGCGCTGGGCACGATGGGCAGCGAACCGTAGTCGATGCCAGTATCCTCGACAGTGAGATGGAAGAGCTCGCCGGCCTCCTCATTGGCCAGCTGCACCCCCTGCATGAGTTCCCGGCCCACCTGGCGCTGATTGCCCGGACCGCTCAACGGCAGCAGCAGGCCGAGCGCAGGCCGGCCGCCATCGTACGCATCGGCAACGGGATGGGGCAGGCTCGAGGCGGCGGTGATGGCCGGCTGCGTACGCGCGACGGCTGAATCACCACCCGCGCGCGGCGAAGCAGGCGCCGGCGGGATCAGGAAATCCTCCTCCGCGTCGTTGGCAGGCGTGGCGACGGTCGGCAGGACAGACCGGAACATGCCGTCGGGAAATTCCTCCCTGTAGGCCTGCAGCGCGGCGTCCCCCTCAAGGTGCCAGCCGAGACGGTGATACCACCTCGCGACCCCGAATGTCAGGGCCTCGTTCAGCCGCGCCGGGCCGATTCGCAACCGGATATTGTCCAGCGCCTGCTCGCTGATCAGCCGGTTCTTGACGATGCCGGTCAGGCGCTCGGCGGCGGCAGCCTGGACGATCAGCGGCGCCACGACGCCAAGCAGCCGTCCATACTGGTTGGAGGCCTCGTAGTAGCGGTGCTCCATGAAGTAGCAGTCACCGCTCAGCAGCAGCGCGTCGACCTGGTAGCGGCTTTTACCGTAGTGCCGGCGCAGCTGCTTGAGCCCGATCCGCGCTGCCTCGTACTCCTCGATGTGAAACAGCACCCGGCCCTGCAGCAGCAACGTGGCGCTGGTCCGCTGGTTGGGAGAAAGCTCGAGCAGGCGTTCGAAAAGAATGTGGCTGTCGCGGTGATTACCCGCCCTATAGGCCTGCAGCCCCTCGGTGAACAGGTCTTCTGCCGGTCTCGAGAAGGTACGGATGCTCTCCACGGCACCGGCACCGGCGACCGTGCCCCACAACCAGGCGACGCAGGCGATCCAGGACCGGATCCGGCACTGCCGCAAATTCCGCATGCAGCTGCCGCTACCGGCCATACCTGCAGGGCACGTAGCGCAAGCGCATGCTCATGTGCTTCTCCTTGATGACGCGGGGATGACGCGGGCGCCGTGAACCCAGCCGTAGATCAGCCCGCCGAGGTGGGCGTGGCGCCGTCGGCGAATAACAGCCCACCGCCGCCGCGAACTGCTCTCCTGTAGGCGGGGGCCGCTGCAGGCGGCAGGAGCTCCCTGCTACTTTGAGGGCTGGTAATAGGGATTGGCCCCGTCGGCGTGTTCAGTGACGTCCAGGACTTGAGTGATTTCCGGTACCGCCTCCTTGATCGTCACCTCGATGCCCTCCTTGAGGGTGACGTCGGCCATACCACAACCCTGGCAACCGCCGCCGAGTTGCACGTAGACGACGTTGTCCTTCACATCGAGCAGCGAGATAAAACCACCGTGGCTGGCCACCGCCGGGTTAATCTGCTGCTCGATCACCTCTTGAACCTTTTCGGCCACTGGACCGCTAAGCTCAGGTCCGAAGGAGTGCCCGCTCACCACCTTGAAGCCGCTGCCCATCAGGCCGTCGACGTTGTCGACGCTGGCCCCGGTGACGTACTCGACGCTATCGGCACCGACGTAGATGTCGAAGCCGTCGAAGCTGACCAGGGTGTCGTCTTCCACCTCCTGCCCATCGACCAGGAAGGCCATCCGGTATTCCACTTTCAGGGGCGACACCACCTCGGCCCCGATCCGCAGTCCTTTGACCGGATTCTCGCTGTCTTCGATGAGTTCGGCGATCTTGGCCTGAGCCGCTTCCGATATATTCAGCACGTCCTCGTCTCCTCCAGAGCCATTTGCTCTCTACTTCAGGGTCTTGCGGAATTCCTGTCGCAGGCTCCGCGTGATTGGGCCCGGCGCGCCATCGCCGACAGTTGCCTCGTCTACCTGGATGACACCTAGCGCTTCGGCCGACGTCCCGGCCAGCAGCACCTCTTCCGCGTCCTTGAGATCCTCTAGCGAGCAGAAGCGCTCTACTACCGGTATGCCGACCTGGAGGGCGACATCAAGAAGGACGGCGCGGGTGATGCTCGGCAGAATGTGGGGCCCGGCCGGCGGCACCCACAGCGCACCGCTGCGGACGCAGAAGGCACTGGTCGATGAGCCTTCGGTTACCTGCCCGGATTCGTCCACCAGGATCGCCTCATAGGCTCCGGCCTCCCTGGCCGCCTGCTTCGCCAGCACGTTGGCCAGCAGCGACACCGACTTGATGTCGCACCGCTTCCACCGCAGGTCCGGCACCGATATCACCCGCACCCCGCGTTCGTAGACCTCGTCCGGCAGGTGCTGGAACTGCTTGGCCGTAACCACCACCGTCGGCTCTATCGGCTGCGTCGGGAACTCGTGATGCCGCGGGGCAACGCCGCGGGTAATCTGGATATAGACCAGGGCGTCGGCGTAACCGCTACGCCGGATCGCCTCCTGCACCACCTCTTCGAGCCCACAGGCACGGATGTCGAAATCGATCCGCAGCTCCGCAAGACTGCGCTCGAGCCGCTGCAGGTGCGGGGCCATGGCGTAGGGGCGGCCGGCGTAGGTGGCCACCACCTCGTAGACGCCGTCGGCGAACTGGAAGCCGCGGTCTTCGATCGGCACCCGGGCTTCGTCGATAGGCATGAAGTCGCCGTTGAGGTAGGCTACCTCGGGCATGGCGAGCCCCCCGCTCCGCTGACGGGGCCAGTTCGTTCAGGAACCAGCACCATCGTAGACCTCGGTCCCGAAGATCTCCTTCTGGCGTGCTAGGTAGATCTCCCGCGACATCGGCGGCTGGTCCTCCTCGAGGATCTTGCGGGCGACGCGGGCGTCGTCCGCCAGCAGGTCGACCGCCATCATCGCCAGCGTCTTGGCTGGAGCGAGGTACCCGGCGTCGGAGTCGGCGATGTGCCACTCGGAGCTGTGCACCGTACCCTCGGCGCCGGCCATCGCCGGGTGCAGAACCGGCATGATCTGGCTCAGATCCCCGGCGTCCGTGCTGCCGCCGGTATGGTCATAGTCGCGGTACTTGCCGACCCCGAAGAGCTGCTCGGCGTTGGCACGGAACAGGTCGGCCAGGGCGGCGTGGTTGCGCAGCGGCATGTAACCGGGCACCGTCTCGATCTCCACCCGGCATCCCAGCGCCATCGCTGCTCCACGCAGGGCGCGGTCGACCTTGGCGCCGGCGTCGACCATGGCGCGAAGGGTGCGGGCGCGCACATAGGTCTCCAGGGTAACCTCGGAGGGCACGATGTTCACCAAATCACCGCCCTTAGTGATGATGGGATGGACCCGGACGCAGTCCTGGTCGCGAAAGGTCTCGCGCTGCGCGTTTATCGCGGTCAGCGCCAGGTTGGCCGCGTTCAGCGCGTTGATCCCCTTCTCTGGGGCCACACCGGCGTGGGCGGCCTGCCCGAGGAAGCGCACGTTCTTGGCGAGAAAGCAGTTGGAGGAAGCGGCGACGCCGACCGCCCCTTCGGTCTGCGCGTTGGCATTGCTGGTGTGGATCATCAGCGCCATGTCCACGTCGTCGAAGTGACCCAGCTGGACCAGTTCAGGCTTACCAGCGAGGAAGGTAGTCTTTCCCTGCCTGACTAGGTCGAGCCGGTATTCGATCTCGACGTACTCTTCGGCCGGCACGGCGAAGAACACGATGTTGCCGGCCA
>CAYWBJ010000352.1:0-4011 GCA_964456165.1 uncultured Gemmatimonadaceae bacterium
CGACGACGAAACCTTCGCGCGCGCCCAGCTCACCGTAGTCTGCCAGCTGCGCGGCGATCCTGTCGCGGCCCTGTTCCCAGCGCTCACTCTTGCCGCCGATCGGCAGGGCGATAACCGGGTTTTCGCTCAGCCCCAGATCTCGCGCCAGCTGCGCCACTGCGCAGGTAAACTCGAGGTTGTCGCGGTGACCCTCGTCGTCGTCGTGAAGGATCGAGCGCAGGATGAAAAGGGCGGGCACGCCCATCCCGTGATCCAGTAGCAGGCGCGCGATGGTGGTGCGCCGGTAAGCGTCGAGCTGCTGGGGCATCGAGCCGGCGTGGCTGGGCGAAAGGCAGATTTCGACGCCTTCGTATCCCATTGCGTGCAGCATGGGGATGGCCTGCTCCAGCGGCAGGTGGGGCATGGCGTACGTTCCGTAGGCAATCTTCATTTGGTCATGCTCCTACCAGAGTTGGGCAGTGGCCAGGCGGGCCCCTTCGGCCATGGCCCTGAACTTGGCCCAGACAACGGTAGGGTGGACCTCGGTCCGGTAGGTCGCCTGGGTGGAGAAGCCGCAGTCGGTGCCGGCGATGACACGCTCCCGCCCGACCAGCCTGGCGAAGCGCACTAGGCGCTCGGCGATCAGTTCGGGGTGCTCGACGATGTTGCTGGCGTGGGCCACCACGCCGGGGATGAGGATCTTGCCGTCGGGCAGGTCGATCCCCTCCCAGACGTGGTATTCGTGCTCGTGGCGGGGGTTGGCTGCCTCGAAGGAGTAGGCTCCGGCGTTGACCCGGAGGATGATGTCAACGATATCGCGCAGCGGCGTGTCGTGGACGCGGGGTCCCTCGTTGATGCCGTAACAGGTGTGGAAGCGGACCTTCTCCGCCGGGATGTCGCGGAGACTGTGGTTGACGACCTCGACGTAGATCTCAGCGCGGCGTACGCGCTCGGCCGGGTCGAGCGACGCATCGCTGTGCACGACCGTGAGCCAGGGGTCGTCGATCTGCAGGATGAAGCCGGCGTCGACGATGGCGCGGTACTCGGTCTCCAGCGCCGCGGCCACGGCCTGGAGGTAATCCTCCTCCGAGCCGTAGAACTCGTTGCCGCCCACGCCGCTGGGAGCGACAGCCGGCATGAAGATCTCCTCTGCCTCCACCTGTGCGGCAGCTGCCTGCAGGTTAGCGATGTCGCGGGCGATGGCTTCTGCTCCCCGATAGCGGATCGGCCCGGTGCAGACCATCGGGTCGATATGGGTGATGGCGCCGCCGTGCATCGCCTCCCCAAAGTAGTGCTCGTAGTACTCCGGGAAGTCGGCGACCTCGGCGGCAAACTGGCTGGAATCGGTGGCGCCGGCGCGGGGCTCGTAGCCTTCCAGGCGCTCGGTCACGTAGGTCTGGAACCCGAGCTTGCCCTGCTCGCCGTCGGTGCTGACGTCGATGCCGCAAGCCACCTGCTGGTGGAGGCAGTCACGCACCGCGGTTGCCACGCGCTGGTCGTAGGCCACCTCGTCATGGTCGCGGCCCTCGACCTTGGATTTCATCAGATCGAGCAGATCGACGGGACGGGGCAGACTGCCGACGTGGGTTGTCAGGATGCGGTCGACGCTGTGCTTCATGCTCTTCGGCTCCACAGAAGGGCGGTTCGATGGTGCGGAATCCCGCGGGGTATGCGCGTGCCAGGCCATATATTAAGGAAACGCTCCAACCGAGTCAGGGAGAGGATATGCAACTTACCGATGAAGAGCTGCGCTCCTTCGCAGCTGACGGCTACCTGATCCTGCGCGGATTCTTCGCGCCGGACCTGATGCAGCTGCTGTACGAGATTGCCAAGTCCGACAAGGCGATGGACGAAGCCACCGAGCGGCGCGACGCCGAGGGTGCGATTAGCCGCATCAGGCTGAGCAATGACCTGCACGACGATGTCTACAGCGCCTTCGCGCGCAGCGCGCGCATCGTCGCGGCCTGTGAGCAACTGCTCGGCGACGAGGTTTACCACTTCCACCACAAGATGATGCTCAAGGAGCCACGGGTAGGCGGTGCCTGGGAGTGGCACCAGGACTTCGGCTACTGGTACGCCCAGCAGTACGTGCTGTTTCCCGACATGATCAGCGCCTCCATCGCGGTCGATGCGGCGACGCGTCAGAATGGCTGTATGCAGGTGATTCGGGGCTCCCACAGGTGCGGCCGGCTGGACCACGGCACGGCTGGCGAGCAGGTGGGCGCCGATCTCGAGAAGGTCGAGGCCCTGCTCGGATTCTACGAGCTCGAGCACGATCACGTGGAGCTGGAACAGGGTGATATGCTGCTCTTCCACTGCAACTTGTTGCACCGCTCCGACCGCAATCGCGCGGATGACCCGCGGTGGTCGTTGATCTGCTGCTACAACACCCGGCACAACGACAAGTACAGGAAAGTGGAAGGCGGCCATCCGGCCTACGCGCCGCTGGAGCGCTGGCCGGACGAGCGGCTCGCCGCGATCGGCGAGCGGGACCGGCCGGTGCCGGCCTGAAGCGCATGCTGGACGAATTCCGCAGCGCACGGCTGCAGGCGGTCCGACTCGGGTGGGAGCACGAGGAGATGGTGGCCGCCATCCACGCTGATGAACGGGTGATGGCCAGCCACCGGGGCGTCCTGTCGTCGGAGGAGAATCATGAATGGATGGAAAGCAATATCGAGCAGTGGGAGCGGTGCGGCTTCGGACTCTGGGTTTTCCTCGGCGACAACGGTGAACTGGTGGGACGGGGCGGCCTGCTGGTGATCGACCTGTTCGACAGCCAGGAGGTGGAACTCAATTACTCGGTGGCCGCACGCTGCTGGCGGCAGGGTTATGCCACCGAGATGGCGATGGCGGCACTTGGGCTCGGCTTCGAATACCTGCCCGGGGCATCGATCATCGCCTTCACACGCGTCGAGAATGCCTCGTCACGAGGCGTGATGACCAAGGTCGGAATGACCTTCGAGCGGTACTTCAAGCTGCGCGGAATTGCGGCCGTACTCTACCGGCTGCGGAGGAAAAAGGCAGAGGCCAGCGGCCTGCTGAATCAGCGCATCTCGTAGGTGATCAGTCCCTCCCGGCGGCCGGTGACGGCGCGGCCATAACCTACCATTCGTTCAAGGTGACCGAGCAGCGGGAAGGTCAGCGCCGGATTCGACTCCTCGGGCCATTCGCCCAATACGCTCCCCAATCCATCACACAGCTCCAGCAGCGTGGTCGGCCCGTGGGCACCCAGGTAGGTCTCCAGCGACTGGTCCACGCGGTCGACGTAGGAGCGGCTTTCGTGCAGGAACTCGGCGATGCCGGCGCCGCGGTAGATCGGGTAATGGCTGGTGTAGAGGCCGGAGGCCGGGATGCCCAACAGCCGGTCGATGGAGCTGACGTAGCTGTCGACGAAACGGTAGGTTGGGGGGAAGGCCGGGCTGCCATCGGCGTTGAGGACGGCGTTGAAGAGGGCGGCGTCGGCGATGATCAGGCTCTGGCTGCGGGCATCGTAGACGGTCAGGTGGCCGCGGGAATGGCCCGGCGTGTGCAGGATCTCTACCTCCCAGTCCGCGCCCAGACGCACCCGTTCGCCGCCGCTGAGGGCGATGTCGACCGGGACGTGGCGGCTGGCCGCGCGCGTCTCTTCCTTTGCTGCCTCGGTGGTGACGATACCGTGGTCCTCCTCGCGGGCAGCGAGCCGGTCCTCGATCAGCCTGTCGACGTGGCCGAGCATCTCCATATCGAGCAGGTGGCAGAGGAAGAGGGCGCCAGGGGTCATGTCCTTTACGGCACCATTGCCGGCGACGGGGGCGAAGTCGGCGTGCGAGGTGAGGACGTAGCGGATGCGGTCGGCTTTCTGGCCGATATGGTCGAGGTAGGGAGCCAGGGTCTCGGGCGGCGTGGCGTCCACGCCCGAATCGATCAGCAGCGCCTGCTCCTCGCCGACCAGCAGGTAGAGACAGACGAAGCGGCTACCGAAGGGGGCTTCGATGCGATGGATGTTGGGGGCGATCTCCATGTTACTCCTCTAAGGTACGGGAATGGTGTGAA
>CAYWBJ010000353.1:0-10601 GCA_964456165.1 uncultured Gemmatimonadaceae bacterium
ACGCCGCCGAGCGTTTCATCCCAACCCGCGGCAACGAGCGCACGAGATCCGAAGATCACTACCCGCGACCTGGTCTACACGTACGATCGCGGACTCCCTACCGCGCGTCGTGGTCTCGACGGTGTGAGCGTCGAAATCCAGGCTGGCTCGGTCGTCGCTCTCGTCGGCGCCAGCGGCTCGGGCAAGACGACTTTCGCCCAGCACCTGAATGCGCTGCTGAAACCGGAAGATGGACAGGTCTTTTTCGATGGCAAGGACGTCTGGGGCCAGGTATCCCAAGCCGCAATGCGACGCAAGGTCGGCCTCGTTTTCCAGTTCCCGGAGCTCCAGCTGTTCGAAGAGACGGTGGCACTCGACGTGGCTTTCGGCCCGCGCAATCTCGGCCTGGCAGCGAATGAGGTGGACCGCCGGGTCGACAGGGCGCTGCAGGCAGCCGGTCTACCCACCGACCGCTTCGGCGAACGCTCCCCCTTCGCCCTGAGCGGCGGCGAGAAACGCCGCGCCGCCATCGCCGGAGTCCTGGCGATGGAGCCCGAAGTGCTGGTGCTCGACGAGCCGACCGCCGGCCTGGACCCGGGCTCTCGCCAGGCGCTGCTGGATCAGTTGATGCTCCTCAACGAGGCCGGCACAACGATCCTTCTGATCACCCACGACACCAGCCTCGTGGCAGAGGTTGCCCAATGGCTGATCGTCATGGCGGACGGAAGCGTGCACTGGCAGGGGCCAGCGCGCCTCGCATTCTCCGATCCCGCCGTCACCGGGTTGCTCGCTCCCCCGCCGAGCGTTCGCCTGCTGCGGGCCCTCTCCAGCCGTGGCTGGCCGGTACCGGCCAGCGCCGTGACCAGGCGGGAGACTATCGACTTCGTGCTCGACGCCGCTGGCGCGACGGGTGCGGCAACCAGAAGGGAATGACAATGCCGACACGACAGGGAAATCTGCTCGTCAGGGGCGGACGCGTCATAGATCCAGCCAACAACTTCGACGACGAAGCCGACGTCCTGATCCGCGACGGCCGCATTGCCCGCCTGGCGCGTGGAATCGCTTCAGAGCCGGAAGTCGAGGTCCTCGACGCGGCCGGCATGACAGTGACTCCCGGCTTCATCGACGTGCACGTCCACCTGCGGGAACCGGGAGCCGAGCACAAGGAGACGATCGCGTCCGGAACGACGGCTGCCGCTGCCGGCGGAATCTGCGCCGTGGCCGCCATGCCCAACACCCAGCCCCCTCCGGATACTGTCGCCCGAATGCGTGCATTGTGGGAGCTGGCAGGAACGGCACAAGTAAGGTTCTACCCGATAGCCTGCATCACCAGGGACCGGGCCGGTGAGATGCTTGCGCCCATGGCCGACCTGGCCACCGCCGGCGCCGTGGCATTCTCCGACGACGGGGATCCGATCGAGCAGGAAGAATTGATGCGGGAAGCGCTGCTCAACGCCGCCGCTCTGGGCGTTCCGGTGTTCCCGCACGAGGAAGTCAAGGCAATCACCGCCGGGGGCTGCATGCACCACGGCGCGGTATCGGAACGGCTGGGGCTCAAGGGCATGCCGGCAGCCGGCGAGGAGGAGATGATAGCCCGCGACATCGAACTGGTCAGGGAAACCGGCGGCCCTCTCCACATCGCCCACATCAGCACCGCAGGATCCGTGAATCTGGTGCGCCAGGCGAAGCGAGATGGACTGCCCGTCACCTGTGAAGTCCTTCCCCACCACTTCATCCTCACCGATGCGGAGGTGGAGCGCCAGGGCACGGCAGCGAAGATGAGTCCACCGCTACGGGGCGACCGCGACGTGGCCGCCATGCGGGCCGGCCTGGCCGACGGCACCATCGATCTGATCGCCACCGACCACGCACCCCATGCGGCCGAGGAGAAGCAGGAGCCCATGGAGAGCGCGCCGTTCGGAATAGTCGGGCTCGAGACGGCAATAGGCCTGACCCTGACCCACCTGGTCGAGACCGGGGTGCTGGACCTGCCCAGGGCCATAGAGAAATGGACCGCAAAACCGGCGGAAGTCCTCGGGCTGCCGGGAGGCAAGCTGAGTCCAGGCGCCCTCGGCGATCTCACAATCATCGATCCCGGTCGGGTCTGGACCGTGGACGCCTCCTCCTTCGCCTCCCGTTCCGCCAACACACCATTCGACCGCTGTCAGCTGCGCGGCAGAGCAGTGGCCACGGTCGTCGGCGGCACCGCGGTCTACAGCGAACTGAAAGACTGAGCCTCAGTCCTCAGCGGTGAACGCACTCTCAAGGTGGCGGATCTCGGGCCTGTCGGACCCGAGGCGCACCGCCACAACGTCGAAGCGGTAGTCGAACTCGGCGCGGCCGCGATCCGCAAGCCACCGACGCGCGGCCCGCGTCAGGTGAGTCCGCTTGCGTCTGTCGACGCGCGCGACCGGATCGGACAACGCATCACCGCTCCCCTTCACCTCGACGAAGGCGATCGTGCTGCCGATGCGGGCCACCACATCCACTTCGCCGCCGGCTCCCCTATAGCGCTGCTCCACGATTTCATATCCACGGCGGCGCAGGTAGTCGACGGCCACCTTCTCCCCGCGCCACCCCAGATCATCGAGCCGCCGTACCTGAAGCCGGTAGAGACGTCGCAACGACTTCAGCTCCCCCGCTGAGAGGTCGCCCTTGGCCGCCCTGACGTGCTCTCCAATGCGCGCCAGTTCCGCAACGTCGGCACAACCGTCTATTCCCTCGGCGAAGATGCGGTAGGAGTCGGACTCATTACGGCCAATCAGGTCGGCCACCGGCCCGAAGGAGCGGCGGTGAAGCGGGCAGGGACCGAGCCTCCGCAGGGCCTCCAGGTGATCGGCGCTTCCGTACCCCTTGTTGCCCGCGAAACCGTATCCCGGATGGATCTCGTCCAACTCCACCATCCGCCGATCCCGGTCGACCTTCGCCAGCACCGAAGCCGCCGCGATCGACATGGACCGCGCGTCGCCATCGACGACCGGGTGCTCTTGCAGACCACTTCCCGGCAGACGATTCCCGTCCACGAGAACGACCTGAGGCTGCGGCCGCAACGCCGCCAGCGCCGTTCGCATCGCCGCCATCGAGGCTTCCAGGATGTTGATCTTGTCGATCTCCTCGGCGCCAACCCAGCCGGTGCCCACGGCCATTGCCGCCGACGAGATCACCTCGTAGAGGTCTTCCCGCTGTTCCGGCTTGAGGCGCTTGGAGTCGTCGAGTCCATCGATGACAGTTTCGCAGGGTAGGATGACAGCGGCGACGACCACCGGTCCGGCGAGACAGCCCCGGCCGACCTCGTCGATGCCGGCGACGTGCTCGGCGCCGTTGCTCCAGAACCGTCGCTCCAGTTCCAGCAGCCCGTCCAGGCGCTCACGCTCGGCTGCCGCGCGCTGCAGGTGGCGCCGGCGCGCCACTACCAGCTTGCGGACCCCCTGACGACCATCTTTCTCCAACCGCTTGAGCGCCGGGTCAGAGGCGGAATCGATCCCGTCGACGATCGTCTTGATCTCGGCGATGGTCATAGAACTGAACCGGGACCTGCTGGAGCTTCTGCTCATGGCATCCATCAGTCCTGGGCGGGAACCTGGCAACTCCTGAAGAGTATGTTATATTGACTTTCGAAGCGGGTCGGTAACTTCAGGCCCGGGCACGGGTTCGGCAAGCCCGCGGGCGCCTTCTCAAGGAGAGCGACGATGAGGAAATCACTGGCAATCTCGCTGGCCGTGCTACTGGCACTGCAGCCCGGGATTTCGGTGGCTGCAAGCTTCGAGAACGCCGATCCGTCTCCCGCCGATACGCGCCTGTACCTGAGCGACGGATCCGTCGTAATGGGCCATCTCGTCGAGGAGGGCAATGACCTGTTCATCATGCGAGTCGACGACGAGATCTTCACCTTCGACCGCGAAACAGTCGACAAGGTGGTTACGCTGGACTCCCTCGGCAGTACCGCCAAGACGATCGCCGTAACCGAGTTTCCCTACATAAGCGTGCTCGGTGGCACCCTCGCGTTCAGCGTGATGACGGGCTTGTTCTTCGGCCGCGCCTCCGACAAGGACGAAGAGGCCGAAGCCAACGCCGCATTCCCCGAGCTGGCGGAACGCGCCAGAGACCTGCGTGACCAGGCCGACACGGCCCGCCGCTTCGGCTGGACCTCCGCCCTGCTGGCAGCCAGCTCGCTCGGGGTGGCGCTGATTCCCCGCAAGACGACGCGACGCGTCTTCCCTGAGCTCACCTACGAGGAAGGCGCCTCGAAGATCAGCCTGACCTACCGCTTCTAGTCAACAACGCCCCGTCGCCTCCAGGACCCGCAGGGCGCTACCGGCGACTACGCAGAATCCGCAACTCTTCGCTCATCGACTCGATCTTCATCCGCTGCAGACGCACTATGTCGGCGTAGATCTGGGCCCTCTGCTCCTGCATCTCGAGGCCGCTGCGCAGCGTGTCCAGATGGTCGACGATAGCCTCCAACCAGGCATCCTCTCCCGAACCTTCCTCTGCCGTGGCCGAGGAGGTCTCCCGCAACTCGCGCCACTTCTGCTCGATCTGGCTATCGAGGTCCTGCTCTTCGGCACTGGAGACGACGCCGGCCCCACGCCGGGAGCTGCTCTCTGCCAGCTCCCGTCCGAACTTCCCCCGCCCACCGCGCTCGGCCTTGGGTGACTCCCCCTTGCTCTTGCCGTCCTGCCGTCCCTTCTGCTGTCGCAGCAGGATGAGGACCAGCAACGCCAGAACGACGGCGCCGCCGACACCGGCGGCATAGATGATCCACAGTCCATCCCCCTCAGCCGCGACCACCTCACCGGCGTCCTCCGAGGTCGATACCCTGCTCACCGCAGCAGCCGGATCCTCGCCGCGGTACAGCGCCTTGTACTTGCTGGCGCTGTCCGGCACGCCCGTGAGGCGGTAGATCTCACCGATATTCAGGTACAGGTCCCGCCTGCCGCCGGTCTGCCGTACGCTGTGGTAGAGGTGCTCTAGTGCGGCGTCGAGATTGCCGAGCTGTTTGTGTGCCAGCGCCGCCCGCCGACGAGCGTTGAGCTTGTCCGGTTCGCCTTCGAGAACTTTTTCGAAGCTCTGCAGAGCCGCTGCGTAGTTGCCAGCCGATTCGTGGCGCAGACCGTCAGCGTAGTGGTTCGGCGCCACCTCCACAATCGTCTCAACCGCAACCGGTTCCGCTTCCGGCGCAGCCGGCTCGGGCTGGACTGGCTCCGGTGCCGCGACCGCAGCCGCCGGACCCAGGGAGATCTCCAGCGGGCGCAAATAGTTGCGCGACATCCAACCCGTGGCACCGGTCTCCAGCTCCACCTCGCACCAGTTGCCGCGCTGGCGAATCTTGCCCACCACGTCATTCAGGCTGGTCACGCCCAGCGCCGACGACGAGCTGCTGGCCGCTTCCCGATAGCGAACCCCGCTACCCGTGACGACTAGCCGCTCCTGCACCAGAGCCGAGTGCACCCAGCCGTCGCGCCCGTCGGGCAGTCTGACGTTGCACCACTCGTCCTTGCGGCCCAGCATCTCGACGACAACACCCAGTCGCATGACGTCGAGCCGCGCCGACTGCACGGTGGCGTCACCGCGAATGCTTACCTGGGCCCGGTCGATCATCAGGGCCGGGCCGGCCGCGGCAGCCACCGGCAGCAGCAACGCCAAGCCACTGAGAATGCAGACGAGGGAAAACACGCTCATTCCGCCACTCGCTGGAGCAGGCCCCGCAGGCCGAGGAGGTAGCTCAGCGATCCAAAGCCGGCGATCTGGCCGACGCAGACCGGAGCGACAACAGACTTGTGGCGAAATTCCTCCCGCGAATAAACGTTGGAAAGGTGCACTTCCACGGTCGGCAGCTGGACTCCCGCAATGGCGTCGCGCAGGGCGATGCTGTAGTGCGTCAAAGCTCCGGGGTTGATCAGAATACCAGAAGCCCAGTCCGCGCTCTCCTGGACCGCGTCGACCAGAACTCCCTCGTGATTCGATTGAAGGCAGCGCACCGAAGCCCCGAGCGCAGTCGCCTCAGCTGTGATTGCCGCGTCGATCCGTTCCAGCGTTTCCGATCCGTACACCTCCGGTTCACGCGTGCCGAGCAGGTTCAGGTTGGGCCCGTGCAGGACCAGAATCTCATGCGCCAATTTCCCGACTCCTAGGTGAATTAAAGGTGTCGCGTCGCCTCGTGCAGCACCACGGCCGCGAGCGCCACGCTGGCCGTGTCGGCACGCAGGGTAGCATCACCCCAGGTGAAAGTCCGAACGCCGGAGCTGCGGGCGAAATCCACTTCGGCGGGCGAGAAGCCGCCCTCCGGCCCCACCAGCAGGCCCAGCTTCCGTGCGCGGCTGCCCTCCAGACAGGCGGCCAGATCTTCACCGTCGCTGGCCACAGCCATCAGCAGGAGATCGGCTCCTGCCGCCAACTCGGTCACGACTTTATCGAACCGACCGGGCGACGCTACCTCGGGCAAGATCGAGCGTCCCGACTGTTTTGCAGCAGCCCGACCGACGCGGGTCCAGCGCTCACGCCGAGCGTTAGAGCTCGCCTTAGCGACACCCCTCTCGGTCAGCAGCGGATGAATGGCGGCGACGCCGAGCTCGACAGCCTTCTCGACGACGTAGTCGAATCGCTGCCCCTTGATCAAAGCCGGCGCCAGTTGGAGTGTTACCCGGCCCGCCTCTGACCTGCTACGGCGCTCGACTATGGCACACACGGCAGTACCCGCCTCGATCCCGTCGAGGCGCACCGCGTAGCTGCCACCATGCCCGTCAATCACGTCGAACTGGTCACCAACACGCCGCCGCCTTACGCGCAACAGGTGATGGGCTTCGTCGCCCCTTAGATAGAGGCGATCCTCGTCGACATCTTCGGGCGAGACCAGGAAGCCCGGCATCAGACCGCCTGCGCGCGGACGCCAATCCACTCACCCAGGGAGCGCACTTCCGCGACGCGAAGCTGTTCGCGCTCAACATCGGAGCAGAAAGCTTCCCGCTCCCGCGCCAGGAGCCCCGAGAGGACGACCTGCCCGCCGCCACCGAGACAGCCCCTGATAGCACTGAGTAGCGGCCGGAGTACTGAGCTCTGGATGTTGCCCAGGATCAGATCGAAGCGTTCCCCGGATACCCGGTCGACACTACCTTTGCTGACCTGGACCTGCGTGGATGGAATGCCATTGCGAATCAGGTTCTCTCGGGCGTTGAGCACGGCCGCCGGATCGGTGTCCAGGGCCCGGACAGGACCTGCTCCGAGTCTCGCCGCCGCTATCGCGAGAATCCCGCTCCCCGTGCCGAAGTCCAGGCACCGCCCGCCCGGCTCAACGATCTCCTCGATCATCTGCAGGCAGAGTTGTGTCGACTCGTGTTCACCAGTGCCAAATGCCATCCTGGGATCGATGATAATGGCGATCTGTCCATCTTCGACCTCAACTGGAATCCACGACGGATGGATCACAATGCGGGGTGTCGCCCAGATGGGAGAGAAGAACCGCCGCCAGTCCGCCTCCCAGTCCTGCTGCGGGATGGCCGACACGGAAACCTCGGACCTGCCTAGGCCACGGTGGGTAAGCAAGTCGACGATCCGATCCCGCAAGTCAGCCGGGGCATCATCGTCGAAGTAGGCCAGCAGCACGACCCCAACAGCCGCGCTTTCGACCTGGACTCCACAGCTCCCCAGGTCGTGGCAATCGGCGGCAACGTCATCGACCAACGATTCAGGAACCTGAAACCGGGCACAACTCCAGATTCTAGGCTCACTCACAACTGCAAAGATAGCATCCGCGAATACAGACTGGCAATCGAAGGTTTCGTCGGGCTGGAAGAGCGGGTGGAGGATCGAGTAAGCTAATCAGTCCTCGAGCCCGGCCACCTCGCTGATGACGCGGGAGGCGATCGCGTCGAACGAGCCGGTGAGGGAGACACCCGCCGCGGTAGCAGCCGTCTCCAGCTCGGGAACCAATGGGAGTGTTCCGAGCAGCGGAAGATCGAGGCGTTGCGCCATCTCGCGTCCGCCCGACTCCCCAAAGACGGGATGGCGCTCGGCGCAGTGGGGGCAGAGGAAATAGCTCATGTTCTCGACCAGTCCAACCACCTCCACCTCCACCTTGGCGAACATGGCGATTCCGCGCTCCACGTCTTCGATCGCCACGCTCTGGGGTGTGGTGACGATCACGGCTCCCGTAAGAGCAACCTGCTGACTCAGGGTCAGGGGAATGTCGCCGGTACCGGGAGGAAGATCCACAAGCAGGTAGTCGAGGGCACCCCAGGCCACCTGGCTGACGAACTGCTGCACTGCCTGGGCCAGCAAGGGCCCCCGCCATACGACAGGTGTTTCCGCCTCGGTCAGCAGACCGATCGACATCACCGCAATGCCTTCGGCCTCCACCGGCAGGATGCGCTCATTGGCGATCTCCGGCGCCTCGCGCACCCCCATCAGCAGCGGTAGGCTGGGGCCGTAGATATCGGCATCGAGCAGGCCGACCCGGGCACCGGATCTCGCCAGCGCCCGTGCCAGGTTGATGCAGACAGTGGATTTCCCCACCCCCCCCTTGCCGCTGGCCACGGCGAGGACATGATCGACGTCGGGCAGGAGCTGCCGGTTCGGGGTAGGGGGCTGTGGCATGGACAAACCGATAACCAGGCGTCAGGAGCCGAAGGCCTGCCGCATGCGGTCGAAGAAGCTATCCCCCTCGGCCTCAGCGCGCTCCTTCTCGAGCTGGAGGAGCTCAGCGAAGAGCTCGCGCTCGCGCTCTGCGAGCTGGGTAGGTGTCCAAATCACGAGCTGAACGAGCTGGTCGCCGACGCCCCGCCCGTTCACGTCCGGAATGCCCTTCTGACGCAGGCGCAGTGTCTTGCCCGACTGAGTTCCGGGCGGGACCTTCATCATCGCCTTGCCGCCGATGGTCGGCACTTCCACCTCATCGCCCAGGGCGGCCTGTCCGAAGCTGATGGGAAGCCGGTAGATCACGTCGTTGCCGTCGCGGGTGAATGTGTCGTGCTCTTCCTCTTCGATGAAAACGAGGCAGTCGCCGGCGGGTCCGCCGCGCGGGCCCGCCTCGCCCTCGCCGCGCAGAGGAATATAGTTGCCGGAGCTCACACCCCGCGGGATCTTCACTTTGAGTGTCGCCCGCTCGCGGCTCCGGCCTTCCCCGCCGCAGTCGGAGCAGGGAGTGCGGATGACGCTCCCTTCGCCGTGACAGGTCGGGCAGGCCGTGACCGCCACCGACTGACCGAAGAAACTGCGCGAGACCTGCTGGACCTGCCCCACCCCACCGCAGGTATGGCACGAATCTTTCGTGCTGCCTGGTGCCGCCCCGGAACCAGAGCAGGTGCCGCAGGCCTCAAGCCGATGCAGTTGAATGGTTTTCTCCACCCCGCTCGCCACCTCTTCCAGAGTTAGCGACAGCGCCACCTTGAGGTCGCGCCCCTTCTGCGGCCCAGCCGAGCCGCGGCGCGACCGACCGCCACCGAAGAAACTGCTGAAGAGGTCCCCGAAGACGTCTTCGACATCGGTGGCGTGGCTAAAGTCCGCCCACTGAAATCCGCCCCCCGAGAAACTGCCCTCGACACCGGCGTGCCCGAAGCGGTCGTAGTTGGACCGCTTCTCCGGGTCGCTCAGGACCTCGTACGCCTCGGCGGCATCCTTGAAGGCCTCCTCGGCGGCGCTATCGTCAGGATTGCGATCCGGGTGATACTTCAGCGCCAGCTTGCGGTAGGCGCTCTTGATCTCGTCGTCGCCGGCGTCGCGCCCAACGCCGAGGACCTCGTAGTAATCCCGTTTGGCCATTTAGCTCGTGGTGTCAGGCGTCGTCGCCGGTCTCGGAGACAGCCTTGCTGACGATGACGCGGGTCGGCCGCACCACCTTGTTGTTGAGTTTGTACCCCTTCTCCATCTCCTCCACCACGGTGCCAGGCGGATGCTCCGGATGCTCGACTTCGAGCAGGGCCTCGTGCAGAGTCGGGTCGAAAGGCTGACCGACCGCCTCGATCTCCTCGAGACCGTAGCCTTTCAGCGCCTCCTGAAACTGGTTGTTGATCAACGCGACTCCCTCCTTGAAGGAGTCGACGTCGCTGCTGTCCTGGGCCAGTGCACGGTGCATGTTGTCAAGAATCGGAGCGACCTGCAGAAGGATGTCGCGCAGTGCCTCCTCGCGACTCTCCGAGCGCACCTTGGCCGTGCGTTTGCGATAGTTGTCCAACTCGGCCGTGGCGCGCAGGAAGCGATCGTAGTTTTCAGCCGCTTCCGCCCGGGCGCTCTCCAGCGGATCCTCCTCGGGCCCCTGGGACGACGCATCGTCGTCGGCAGTCTCCTGCTGCGAGGCTTCGCCCTCAGTCGGAGAAGCACCCTGGGCGGCAACATCCTCTGCGCCACCTTCGTCACCGGAGCCGGAGGCCTCTCCGTCCTGCGCGTCCGAAGCTGCCGGCATCGTTTCCTCGGTCTCGTCTTTACTCATCCGTCCTGCTGGTCCCTCTCGTGAACTGTTCGACTGGTTTTGGAATAGGTGCTGGTCTAGATGACCAGGTCTGCGGCCCTCAAAGCCGCGTAGTTGACCAGCGACATAACCCGGTCGTAGCGCATCCGGGTGGGTCCCAGCACTCCGAGCACGCCCGGCATGCCGTTTACCTCGTAGCTGGCTGTTACCATGCTGCAGA
>CAYWBJ010000354.1:0-11669 GCA_964456165.1 uncultured Gemmatimonadaceae bacterium
CGCTCCGCCATGTTACACACCACACCCCACAGGACGGGAAAGAGAAACGCTCGGGAAGGAGCACCTGTCTAGTAGATTGCGTACGAACTCCAACGCCGGAAGGGCGTCAGCGTATGTTTACTGGAGGGGTCTTGTGGGAGCGGCAGAGCGGGGAAAGCGGGCCCAGGGGCCTCACAACGCAGCTGTGGGGCGGAGCGACAGGGAAACGGGCCCGCGGGATTCCGCAAGACCCCGGAAGCAATATCCCCTGACGCCCCTCGTACGTCTAGTTATCGTCGTTGGAATCCATCAAAGGATGGCTGAACTCCCCATTCTCTTCCCCAAACAGCCCCCGCCGTGGCCGCAGCCGCGTATACGATGGGATCTGATTCTTCTCCTCAGCCTCCTGGCAGGCCACGCACAGACGGGCCGTGGGTAGCGCCTCTAGGCGCGGCTTGGCGATGAAGATCTGGCATCCCTCCATCGGGCTGTCCAGGCTCGCCTCGCACTTGCCGTAGTTGCCAACCTCGATCTTCTCGAGAGCCAGCATGATCTCTTCCAGCTCGCGCCGCTCCGTGTCGCCCAGAGCCACGAGGAGCTCCATGGCGCCGGCCTCGCCCGCCCGGTCGAGGTCGTCGGCCTTAGGGTCCTGCAGGGTGTCGATCTCGGTCTCGGTCCCGTCGAGGTCGGCCAGCAGCTCGGTACGACGCGCCACCAGACGCTTCTGTATCTTGTCCCGGTCCCGTTTGTTGAGCGCTACCTTCTTGCCCATGACATCCCTCTCAGATTCTGCGAACGGCAGCGCCGCCCGTCTCAAGACTAAGTTATCGGCTAAATCGGCGATCTCTTCAACCTGTAGACCGCCGCCTGCAGCGGCGCCAGGCTCAGGCGGAGCCGGCCATCAACCCAACCCGGCTCCGGAGCGCCGTGGAGCGGCACCGCCTCGTCGAAAGGCGGCAGAGCCATCTCGCTCAACGGCACCGTCCGCCGCCGGTCGGTCACGTTTACCGTGAAGAGGTAGTACCCCTCGGCCATCTGCTTCAGCATCAAATCGACCCCGGCGACGCGGGAAAGTTCCCCGCCGTCCCCCCGAATCGGGAACTGCCAATCTGGCGAAATCAGCGCCGGTGTCAACTCCCGCAGCTCCGCGGCCAGCCGGCACACTTCGCGCCAGAGCTCTTCCGGCTGGATGTGGAGCTCCTGCGCCTGACAAAAACGGTAAAAGAGCACCCCCTTTGCACCCTGCACCAATCCCTGGTAGACCATGTTCCGCAATTCGACCGGAGTCGGCGCCCGCGGCCAGTGCTCGACCCCGCCGAACGCCTGGGCGACGAGCCAGACCGGCTTCTCTCCCCGCGAGCTCCAGACCGCCTCCTGAACGTATTCCCGCACCCGCGTTATCGGGTACTTCGGGATCGGGTACGGGTCGATTGCGAGGATGTCGGCGGCACCGATGTGCGCGGCATAGAGATGGGGCCGGTTGTTCACCAGGTAGACAGGGTGATACGGATCCATCTCGGCCACCCGCCGGTACAGGGCCGTCGTCACCTCGGGGGCCACGCCCGTCTCGCCCGGCGCGTCGATGAGGTACCAGGCCAGCAGCGCCGGATGCGCCCGGTACTGCGCCACCACCGAATCGATTCCGGCCAGGTCCGGCTCATCCCGCCGGCGGATGTAGTCGCTCAGCTCCAGCAGGATGCCGAGCCCTTCGTCGGCGGCACCCTCCATGAGGGCGGCAATCTCGGATGGCTCGTAGCGGTAGTAATAGTCGCCGCTGTTGAACCGAAGGCGGCGCGCGTCGGCCAGCATCTCCGAGCGCAGCCAATATAGCCCTACGGGGAAGAAGGGCGCACCGTTCCGCAGCAGGGTTCCGGTAAACTGGTCGATCTTCGTCTCGGTCAGCGCCGGCACCAGTTTGCGAACAGGCACCGAGGCCGAATCCTCGAGACCGTCGTGGCCATACACTCGCGCGTCTAGCCGGTAGTTCCCAGGAGCCAGAGCGGCGATCGGCAGCTCCCCAATCACCTCGGCGCCCCGCTGCGACAGCTGCCGCTGGCCATGGGCCAGGGAGTCACCGCGCAGTTCGACCCGGATGATCTTAACCTCGTTCGCGGCCCCCTGGAGATCACGCAGACGAAAGTGCAGAGTGCCCTCGCCCGTGTAATAGGAGCGATCAGCGACCAGCTGGTAGCGGGGCCAGACGCGGAGCCGTAGCTCGTTGTCGACGAATGCCAGCTCTGCCCGAGCCTCGTCGTATATCCGCAGGCGGCCCCGGTGCACCCCCGGCTCGAGTGCAGTGAATTCGATGGACAGCCTGTTGGCCGCATCGCCGGCCAGCCGCCAGCGCGCCTCGGTTCGGCGACGGCGCCCGGAAGGATCCTCAACCTCGAGGTAGGCCAGCAGCGGCCGAAACGCCGCGTCGGGACGCTCCCCCACCTGGACGCCGAGGCGGTTGTCACCCACGCTGAAGCGGGCATCGCTGAAAACGGCCAGCTCTAGCTCGACAGGTGGGCCCTGACCGACAACGCTGCAGCCGGCCGCCAACAGCAGGACCAACAACAACGGCCGAGAGGATCTGCTGATCCCGCTCGGCCCGATCTCATGGCGCATCATGTGCTCGACATCAACCCACCGACGTCCTCACATCTGCTGGGGACCGCCGCCGAGCTTGCGCAGCCGGTCGCGCAGCGAAGCAGCCAGCTCGAACTTGTCCTGCCGCACCGCCTCCGCCAGGTCCTCGGCCAGCTTCTCCTCCAGTGACCGCGGCCGCGACTTCTCGACCTCGGCCTCCCAATCCTTGAGCCAGCGCAGTTCCGACGACTCGTCGAGGGTGTCCAGCTGGCCCTGGCGCTCCAGCGTCTCTTCGATGTCGACAATTCCGGAGCGGATCTCCATAAGCGCCTCGGTGTGGTCTTCGCGCTCGAGCGCGGCGAGCGCCCGGGCCTGAACTCTGTGCGCCTTGACGAAAACCAGGAACTGATAGGCAATCTGCTTGTCTTCCTCGCATTCGGCATAGTCCTGACACATTTCGAGGATCGCCAGGTTGTGGTCAGCATCCTCCTCGGCGCGCTGGTACTCCTTCAGTTCGAAGAAGCTGATGCGGCGCCAGTAGTACTGCATCGCTTCCTGCGCCAGCGACCAGCAATCCTCGCGGGAGAGGCGGAAAGCGCGGGCCCGGCCACCCGATCCCGACTCCCGGTGGCGGCTCTGGAAATAGTCGAGCAGGGATTCGAAGCCGTGCGGACGGGAGGCATCGGGGCGCCCCGTCCAGGCCAGCTGCATGAGCCCCAGGTCCATGCGGATCTGTACCTTGGCCGCACCGTCGACCCCCTTGACCTTGCGGACGCGAAGCTCATGCGCGGCGTATTCCCAGCCGGAGAGAATCGGTCCTATGTCCCGTTCCATGCTCATCGGATGCGATCGATCGCGCTGGCGTAGAGTCGCGACCGCCGAAAAGGGCGAATTATAGAAGCCAGGCTGTTCATTGTCAACGAGTCAGGAGCAGATGACGGAAGCCGCTAAGGAGTCAGCGTCGAGTCGGCGGCGGCCAGGTCCTCGCCCTGGATCTCGGCGACGATCCTGAGCAGCTCGGTCTTCAGGGTCGGGGACTTGGCCCGCGTTTCCGCGTATACCATGATGATGGGCACCGCGATCTCCCCCACGTCGACCAGCGCGGCATGCGTCAGAGCCCGCTCCTTGGGCATCGTGTTCTCCCGACGCGTCACCGGCAGGGGCGAGTCGAGTCCGAAGAAACCCTGCGGCTGCTGCTGGGGAATGAGCCCGCCCAGGCCTGGACGTCGGGGACCCAGACCGGCCGAGTCAGACCGGCTCTGCATGGTGTACGGATCCGGCAGCTGCTCGCCGCTGTACACCCCCCTGTTGTGCCCCTCCTCCTGCATGATTATAACCCGGTCGTAGAACGCCAACGCCCGGATCAGGATCCGCGTCGACTGCCCGCTCGCCAGTCTGCCCAGGACCGGAATGGCGGCCATGCGCAGCTCCATGCCCGTCTCCTGCAGTGACATGTCCAGCAGGCGCCCGATCGGGGCCACGGCCGACGTATCGCCGACCGCCGCCAGCCCCAGCAGGGCCTCCTGCTTGAGCGTGCTGCGCTGATCGAAATCCTGCAGCGCTGCGGTGAAGACCGGCAACGCCCGCGGATCCCCGATCTCGGCCAGCGCCCTGACCGCGCGCTTCCGCGTCGAGTAGGGATAGTCGAACCGCGACGCAACTTCCATCAGCTTGAACAGCTGCTTCTCGTCCCCCTCCTCCTCGTACTTGCGCTGCATGGACGCCACATTCATACAGCCCTGCCAGAGGACAGCACCCAACAGCAGGAAGACAGCAACTCTAATCATCGCAATCCCCAAATCCCCGGTTCAGTTGCGCTCCTCACCCCATCCCTCATATTCAAGTGCCGCTGCGAGCTCCTTCACGCTTTACTCCGAACTCGGCAGCCACCACACGATATTCACCAAAACACGGTCGAGCGGGAATTAACGCTCGCACAATTGGTCGGCAGCGCGGGCACGGCCACGCCTTCCACCCAAAGATGACGACACCAATACAACCCCACGACCGCCAACCTATCCCCGGCATCAAAGATACCATCGCCATATCCAGCGGCAAGGGAGGCGTCGGCAAGAGCACCATCACCGCCAACCTGGCCGTCACGCTGGCAGGACGCGGTCTGCGCATCGGCCTCGCCGACACCGACATCTACGGTCCCAACATCCCGGGAATGCTCGGGGTCAGCGGTCGCCCTCAGGTGGCTGGCGACTCGCAGCGGCTGCTGCCACCGGAAGCGCACGGCCTGAAGGTGGTGTCGATGGGCCTGCTCATCGATCCCGGCACGCCGGTGATCTGGCGCGGCCCGATGCTGGCCAAGATGGTTGCCCAGTTCCTCTTCAACGTCGAATGGGGTGAGCTCGATCTGCTCCTGCTGGACCTGCCTCCGGGCACGGGTGACGTGCAGATCACCCTGACTCAGTCGGCTCCGCTGACGGGAGCCGTAATCGTCACGACCCCGAGTCCAATCGCCCTGGAGGATGTGCGGCGCGGCGTGGAGATGTTCCGCCAGTCCGAGGTCCCGATTCTCGGGCTGGTGGAGAACATGAGCCACTTTGACTGCCCCAGCTGCCAGCAGCGGACACCGATCTTCGGAGCCGGCCGGGGCGAGCGAACCGCGAAGGACTTCGACATGCCCCTGCTCGGCCAGGTGCCCATCGACACAGGCCTGCGCGCCGGAGCCGACTCGGGACAGCCGGCGGCCGCCGCGGCACCGCAATCGGCCGCCGCAGTGGCCCTGGATCAGATCGCCGATTCTCTTCTCGCCACCCTGGCCACGGACGCCTGACCGGTCCTGCCTCTCACCAAGGCCTGCCGCAACACCGAGTTTCTCACCAGTTCGCAGGCGCGCCCACTGCCCATTCTCCCGGAATACGTCGAGCTGGAGGCCCGCGAACTATCCCGTCTGCTCACCGACTAAGCCCGGTTGGTGAACGGCGGCGAGGCGTTGGACTACCTGCGGCAGCAGGTGGCTCTGCTCTTCTCCTGGGCCCGCCTCTCACTCGACGGTAAACTCCGACTCGGCTGTGGACTCGTTGCCGGCGCGGTCGCGTACGGTGACGAGAAGCCGATGGGAACCCGGCCGCAGCTGGGCCACAGAATGATGTGTCAAGGTCCGGGCTTCCGGGTCGTATTCGGCGATCACCGCTTCGCCGTCCAGTTCCATCATCACATCCTCCTCCCGACCGATGCCTGCCCCCTTGTCGGCGATCTGCGCGGCCAGCCGCGGCCGGCGACTGGCCGTAATGGATCCCGACCTGGGAGACAGCTTGCTTATTTCAGGCGGGATCAGGTCGGCCATCAGGGCGAACCGGGAGAATCGGCGCACCCAGGCGCTCACCGTCCGCTGGTCCAGGTTCAGATCGTTGCCCACCAGTGTCCAGCTGCCGCCGGGGCCCATGTGATAGACGCCCAGCTTTTCGGCCGGGAGCTCGGTGTCAGTCGGGTACTGGAGGACGACCGCAACATTGCGGTCGAAGGTGGTGCCATCCGGCCCGAAGGCGTAACCGCTGCCGCAGGCGACCAGGCCCTGGGCAGACTCGACGTCGATCGGATCCACCTGGGGAAAGAGCGAGGCGAAGGCGCTGCCCCCTGGCACAATCAGGGTAACGCTGCCGCCTTCGAAGTGGAGCATCCGGTCGGACCAGGGGCCGATCGCCTGCTGGTTGAGTTCGAGAACTTCGGCGTCCGTCGAGCCCCCGCGGGCGCGCGCCAGCACGGCGACCTCGATCTCCCGTCCGCCGTCGGGGCGCAGGGGCACGAGGACGCTGTAGCTCGCCAGGCCCTGCTGGCGCGGGGTCAGGCTCTGCCGACGGCTCCCGTCGCGCAGCACCACCCGGGGATAGCTGCGCAGCAGCTGATCGAACCGCATTGCCAGGACCGCATAGTCGGCGAAATAGCGACGGTCGACCTGGACCCCGATTTCCGTCCTTGGAAAGTCCGCGTCCGGGGGGGTGGCTGTGCTCAGCGCTTCTCCGCCCGATCCGTCGCGCACCCGCGCCCGCCAGATGGCGGGGCCGGCCGCCGGCGCGCGCAGCGCTACCTCCGACGGAACCCTGACCGTGCGCTCCTCCACTGCCGACCAGGTCGTGCCGTCGGCAGACCGCGACAGGTCGAACTGCAGCTCTCCGTCGTCGGCGTCGTTCACGAGCGTGCTGACCCAGACTGTGTCGCCGTCCTGCAGCAGCTGCAACGGTCCAAGGGTCGGGTCGGCGTTGACGCTGACGCGTATCCTGCCCCGACTGCTATTGCCGGCGACGTCCTCGACCTGGACCCCGAGCTCGTGCACTCCCTTGGCCAGGTGGACGGAGCCATCGTCCGGACCCCACCCGAGCACGCCGTTGCCCGTCGGAGACTCGTAGAAGCCGAGGCGGTTGCCCGGCATTATGAACAGGTTATTGAAGTGGCCTCCCGGGGCGATCCTGCTGCGATCGAGAAATATGTGGTGGCCGTCACCGCTGTAGGCGTTGCCCTGATGGTAGGTCGTGGAGAAGATCTCGCGGCCGTCGACGAACAGCCGCAGGCGATAGGGCGCCAGCTTGTTGGGCGCCACGTCACCGCGATCATGCGCCAGTACACTTACGCCGATGCGACCGTAGCCCTCGACCACCTCGCTGCTCTCGTAGGTGCCGCTGGCCGACGCGAACGCCAGGCCGAAACTAACCGGCTCATGTCGCCCCGCGACCGAGCTTTCCATGCCGATCGGCGTGAACCCGATGCGGCGCAGGGTGGGAGCCGTGCTATCCTCGACCGAGAAGCCGTGCAGCAGCGGATTCACCGGCACGTTATCGGCGTTGCGCAGTTCCAAGTGCAGGTGCGGGGGGCCGGTCCCACTCTCTCCAGACCAGGCCAGCAGGTCGTCTCGCCGCACCGGGAGCTCCCCCTCCTCGAACCACAGATCCACGCTGTAACGCCCCCGTCGCACCTGTTCCTCCCGGACCGACCGAGCCAGCCGGGGGGCGAACGCATCCAGGTGAGCGTAGACCACGATCTGCCCATCCTCGAGCTTCTGGTATGCCACTCGCCCGAACCCCCATGGGGACGTCTTCAGCCGCCACACGTACCCATCTGCCACCGCCTTGACCTCGTAACCCGTCTTCCCCCACGTCTTCAGATCCACCCCCGCTTGGAACGTCCGCGACCGCGACTCCCCGAAGGTAGAGGACAACGCCACGTCCATATCGAACGGCCACCGCAGCTCCTGCCCTGCCGCACCCACCGCCAACGCCAGCAACGCAGCCGGCGGCGCGAAACGTAGAGCCCGACTACGCATGGAGGAGGGTACGAGCCTAAGTCCCTGCCAAAAGGCTCCCGGCAGGTGAACTGCAGGCGCACGACGAATCATCCGTCCGATCAGTCCAACAGGCTGGCTGCTCACAATAGCTAGAATGTTCCGACGGGCGAGTTTTAGGGCAACCGCAAAACTCTGATGCGTCAGGGGCGCGCCCCTGGCGCCCTCGCAAGATACTAGCCCTACCCGGAAAACTCCCGCAAATGAAACCCCTCCCCATTCACCTCCAGAAAAAACAGCGGCGTCTCGGTCCACGCCCCGGTATTCAGATACCGCACCCCCCCATCGCGAACATCCATCGCCGTATGCGTATGCCCACAGGTGATCACGTCGAACCCGCGCAGCCGCGCCGCGTCCAGCGCATTTTGCGCCACTCGGTTGTTCAGGACCCGGTAGAGGAAATCCCACTTCTTGGCGTATTCGGCGACGTGCACGTTCTGGAATCCCAACCACCGCCTGACCTTGTGCAGCGTCTTGAAAATGGCTTTGAAGAGCCCGTGCTTGGGCATCACGTCGTCGAAGTCATCGCCGTGAACCACGAGGAGGCGTCGCTCGATCTCCCAGTAGTGGGCAAACTGGATCTCCCCACAATCCTCCGGGACATAGCCAGCGTCGTGATTGCCGTATACCCACACCAACGGCCGGTGGCGGGATTCAGCCACCATCCGCTCGAGGACCTCGCGGTGGACGGCCGGAATCGGCTTGCGGGGATCGTCGACCGTGTCTCCGTTCAGGATCAGGGGTGATTCGGCGGGGAGGGAGTCCAGCCAGGAGAGAAATTGGCGATGGCGGAAGTGTTCCGAACCGAGGTGCAGATCGCTGACGATGTAGGTTGCCGGGGGGGGCATTCGCCTTGCCGCCAAGGCTGTTGAATTTACTTTAATATATTATGAATAATAAAGATAGAAGCGCTCGTTCTGGCAACGACCGCGCCCCTGTCGCCGGGACTCACGCCGGTGCGCGGCAGCGCCGCACGGACCTTTTGCTGGACCATCTCGGGCAGCTGCTCCCGCCCGGCCAGCGGGCCGCCTTCCGCACGGCCTCGACGACCCCGCCACCGGCCAGCCTGCGCCTCAACCCCCTGGTGGACCCTCCCGACGAGTTGCGCGCAGCACTCGAGCGCCGCGGCACCGCTACTGCCTGGTGTCCTGACGCCTACACCCTCGACCGCCACGAGGTCCGCCTGGGCCACAGTCTCGAGCATGCGGTGGGCGCGGTCTATGTGCAGGCCAAGGCCGCCACGCTTGCCGTCGAAGTACTGGCACCGCAGCCAGGAGAGCGGGTGCTGGACATGGCTGCCGCGCCAGGGGGCAAGGCCATCCAGATCGCTGCCCGGATGCGGAACAGCGGCCTGCTGGTCCTCAACGATATGCAGAGCCAGCGCATGCCCGCCCTGGTCGGCAACCTGGAACGCTGCGGCGTGGCCAACGCCGCGATCACCCGCCTCGACGGCAACCGCATGGCCCAGTACTTCCACAATTACTTCGACCGGATCCTGCTCGACGCCCCGTGCAGCGGCGACGGCATCCTGCGCAAGGACACCGGCCTCCTCTCCTACTGGTCCGTCGAGGACGCCCGCCGGCAGGCCCAGCACCAGAAAGGGCTTCTGCGCGCCGCCTTCCACATGCTCAGGCCCGGCGGCGTCCTGGTCTACTCAACCTGCTCGCTGTCGCTCGAGGAAAACGAGGAAGTGCTGCTGGGGCTTTTGTCCAAGGCTGCCGACAAAGTTGAGATCATGCCCGTCGAGCAGGGGCCCGAACAGCCGCTTCCAGCGGCCATTGCCGCTCGCTTCCCGGCCGCGCTCGCCCGCTGCTCTAGAGTCTGGCCCCATCTCGAGGCGACCGAGGGAGCCTTTGTCGCCAGACTCCGCAAGCTGGCGTCGACCGAATGGCCGCGCTGCAGTGGCGATGTCCGCGAGTGGACTGCTGCCGCTGCGGGAGCCGGCGAAGCCGAAGCGGAGCAGCTCGCTGGCGTCGTCACAGATCTCGAGTCACAGTGGGGATTCTCGCTGGACTCCAAGCTGCCAGCCGCCTTCGCGTCGAAGAAGAAGAACCTGACGCTGCAGCCAGCCGCCGCCGCCGCCCTTGGTCGGGGCTGCCCCGGTTTCGTGCGCGCCGGCATGCGCGTCGCCCGGCGGCACCGGGACCACTACTTCCTCAGTCAGCAGGCAGTCGCCATGTGGGGACGCTCGATGCAGCGAGCGCAGCTGGCGTTGACCTGGCCACAGACAGCCGAGCTCTTCCGAGCCGGCGAGATCAGACTCGAGCCCGCCGCCGTCCCCAGGGGAGAGGTGATCTGCCGCTACGGTCCGTTTGCCCTTTGCCGTGCCATCGCCTACGCGGAAGACCAGCGCCTCGACGCCATGTTGCCCCGGCCACTGATGCGGGACGAACTGACGCGCATCGCCGACTATCCCGGCGCCGAATGAGGTGATACCTAGTCGCCTGCTGCCGAGTGGATCGCCCTGAACCCTTCGGGTGCCAGCACCGGTTCGCCCCCCACTTATATTTCGAAGCCGATCCACCCGATAGCCACCTCCTACCCACTGCACGCAGGCCCGCTAGGTGGGCGCGAAGGTGATGCTCAGCTCAAGCCCCCTGTCTGGACTACTCCGGCATCAACACCTTCTTCGCCGTGAGCGGGACGGAAAATTCTTCACCTCCACCCTGAAACTTTTTCCCACCCCTCCGAAAAGCCACAAGGAATCCCATCCAACGACTTTCAACATCTTGTGGGGCCGGTGAATGGCGGACCAACATGGGGCGATTGATCCTATGATAGGACACTTGGTATCACGTAGTTATTTCGACTTTTTCTTTATCCGTAAAACATTTAATAACAATCAATTAAGTGGGAATCGAAATTTTCCTCCGGCAACCTGGCACGGCCCTTGCGATAAGGGGCTCAGACAGCGTGACCCCCCTTGATCGCAAGGGACCCGAAGTAAGCTCTCCCCTCTTCCGTCTGCCCTCCTCGCGCAGATGGATACTTCGGGTCCCTGTCTTTTTGTCTGCTCGGAAGGGAAATCCTTGCCCCGTGCGACTGCCAATCGCGGTCAGGCGTCAACCCGCTACTACACTCCGGCGCCGGGCCAGGAAGGAAAGAGCGAGTGGTCGATCCCGAAGAGATTGCAAACCCGGCCGGCGATGAAGTCGCCAAGGTCGTCGAAAGACTGCGGCTTCTGATAGAAGGCGGGCATCGCCGGCAGAATGGTCGCCCCCGCCTCGGCCACCTGCGTCATGTTGCGCAGCTGAATCAGGTTCAGCGGTGTCTCCCGCAACACCAGCACGAGCGGCCGCTGCTCCTTGAGGGCGACATCGGCCGCCCGCTCGATCAGGTTGGAAGAAGAACCGTGGGCGATGGCGGAGAGGGTCTTGGTAGAGCAGGGAATCACCGCCATCCCATCCATCGTCACCGAGCCGCTGGCCAGGGTGCAGGCCAGATCGCCGATGCCGTATTCAGACAGCGTGCCGGCGACGATCTCCCGTCCGTACAGTCTCTCCAGGAACTCGGGTATGGATTCCCGGTCCGGGCGAAAGCCCATTTCCTCGTGGAGGAGAAAACGCCCGTATTTGGACAAGACTAAGTGCACGCCGTGGCCGCCGGCCAGCAGCGCCCGCAGCAGCCTGGTGGCGTAGATCGCCCCGCTGGCGCCGGTGACCGCGACGATGATCTGCTTCGCCGCTGCCGACGTCATGCCGCCGCCTCCGGCTGCGCCGTTGCCCCCGGCAAGCGGCCAGCGTCCGCCAGCGCACGCTGGCCGGCTTCCAGCGTTTCGATGATAGCGTCCACGTCGAAGACACACCCGCCCCAGGTCCCCCCGCCCACGTTC
>CAYWBJ010000355.1:0-1504 GCA_964456165.1 uncultured Gemmatimonadaceae bacterium
ACCGCCATGATCACGCCCGGCTCGCGCACCAGTCGGCGGCGCTGCCGCCAGACCTTCCAGGCCCATCTCAGGTAATAACAGGGCAGCAGCCCGATACCGTAGAGGATCTCGTCGATCCCAAGCCAGCGTCCGCCGGCGACACGGCTGACCGTCAGGGCGGACGGTAGATCATCGAGCAGGCTCGCGTCTTCCTGATAGTTGAGCAGGAGGCCACCTGACAGCTCCTTGCAGATAACCTGCACGCGAAAGAGTTCGGACAGACCATTGGCGACGCACGCGTTGGTAATGGCGTTGCCCCGTCCGAATGGCGGAAACGCGCAGGCCACGAAGTAGACCTTAGGCTTGCGGCTCATGTACTCCCTCGTTGCCGGTGGCCGCCGGGTACTTGACCTCGAACAGAACGTAGTCCTCGTCCCGGTAGATGAGTCTCAGATACTTCTTGCGGAAAGCCTCGTGGAACGGATCGGCAAAATACTGGGGGTAACCCAGCTCGAGCCTGATTCCGGGGAGGTTTATCATCCGCACGATGTGGGATATCTCGAGCTCGCGCATCCTCGCTATCAGGGCTGGAGCGGTGTTGTACTGGCGATAGTTGATGACCATCTGATGCGGGTGATCCCAGAGATAGTCGCGGTCGCAGTAGTACCCCTTAACGATCCCCTGCAACAGAACCTTGGCATTCTCAGGCAACTGGGCGTTGACCTGTCGGAAAACCCGGTAGTTGGCTTCGGACTGCATCAGGAAACGCTCCCTGGTGCTGTCGGACAGCAGGTGGTCGATGCTGCGGGCGGCCAGCAGATAGCTCAGGGACAGGTTGCCCAACGCGGTTACGGCGACGACCGCGAGAAGAACCGGCCGCAGGCGACGCAGCGATCCACGAATCATCTGCTCAGCGATGTACCCGGAGAGCACGCTGAGGAGGGCGAAGAGAAACATGGAGTAGCGCGGATTGCCGTCTATGCGCAGCACGACGATCAGGTAGTACACCAGGCAGAACGCGCCCAGTATCACCACCTGCCGCCGGCGCGCGTAGATGAGCAGGCCGGGCAGGAAGAGCACGTGGTAGACACCAATCGTGCGCTGCCAGTCCCAGCTCGGCGGCTCGCCGACCCACGACCAGTGCCACAACGACGTGGCGCTCCAGTAGAGCAGGCTCTTCAAGCGCTCCAGCGACGGCAGGAAGGTCGCCGCGGCCTGCTCGACCGTTCTTGCCGATCCGGTACTGAAGGTGCCGCGGTAGGGCACCCCGTCGAAGAAGGCGTTGCCCAGCGGCCAGAACGGGTTGCCCGCCTCCAGGTAACCGCGGATATACCAGGGACTGGCGAGCGCCAGTGCAATACCGCCGTAGAGAAGGCAGTTTCGGGCCACTTCTCCCCATGCCTCCCGACGGCGGAGCCCGCCGATCGCCAGCAGGATCACGCCCACCGCAACCGTCGGCAGGGCCGTGTGCTTGGAGCCGATGGCCAGCCCGGCCAGAATCGCGGCGAGAATCACGGTGCGACGG
>CAYWBJ010000356.1:0-3803 GCA_964456165.1 uncultured Gemmatimonadaceae bacterium
CATCGCAGGCGATGACCTGTTACGCAAAGAAGGCTTACATAAACACCTCACAAAAACTTCGGACCGAGCTGACTGGATCACAGCCCTCCACGTTGGAACGACTGCTGATAGATCGTATCTGTTGCTGCTGGCTGGCTATGTATGAAGCTGATGGAGATGAATCAAGACTGGGGAGCACTGCCCTCCCCCACAGAGATTATCGCATACGTCGTCATGATCGTGCCCACGGGCGTTTTCTATCGGCGTGTAAGGCTCAGGCGCAGATAAGAAAATTGCTCGGTATTAATGTGCAGATAAATATCGCTGAACAGCAGGTGAATGTAGCTGGACCATAGCGACTCAACCACTCCCCTTCGTTCGGCTTATCGTCGCTGAAGACACCATGGGTTGTGTATTGGTCCGTTGCGCCGAGCCGCGAAAACTGTCATGCACCCACGCCGAACTCGTTGAGCTTGCGCTGCTCGAACTCGGCCGCTATGGTATTCACGATCCGTGCTGTCAGCCGTTCTTAAAGTGGGGGGCAGCCCGGCGCCCTTGGCCGTGAAACCGATGCGCGCACTGACACAAAAGCAGATCGATCGCTTCCACGAGGAGGGCTTCCTCATCGCGCCCGATCTCTTGAGCCCGTCCGAGGTCGACCGCCTGGCGGAGGCGGCCCGCTCCGAGTTCGAGACACATCGCTATAACGCGATCGACGCCCGGTTCCCCGCCCCGAGGAAGTACCTGCTCTCCGAGAATAGCCTCCGACTCGCCGACGTGCGCCTGGTCGTTGACCACCCGCGCATCGTGGCTGGGGCCGCGGAGCTACTCGGCCAAGAGGTCTGCCTCTCCGCCTTCTTCATCTACGGGATGCCGCCGGGAACGGCCAGTAGGTCGGAGCACTGCGACTACAAGCCCTACCGGCCGGTTGGTTCGTCGTTGAGCTGGCTATTCGTCATCGTGCCGTTAGTCGATTACACCGAAGAGATCGGGCCACTGCTCGTCTCGCCCGGATCACATCGAATCCCAAAGCTGACTCGAAACGGAAAGATCACCCAGGTGCGACGGGCACTCCCCGGTGAGATACCACAGTTCGTTGATACCCGACTGCGCCGTGGCCAGGTCGCGTTCATGGACATGTTCACGTGGCACCAGGCGCACGGCAATCGCTCCGACGAGCTTCGCTTTGGGGTGTACAACAAGTACCGAGCACGGAGCGCCCCACCGGGCTGCGGCCCCTACCTGTTCCGGGATAGCTCAGCTGAGCTCTTCAGCGGCGGGGGCGTCGAGATACTGGCCGACCACACCGCCGGGCGTATCGCCTCGACACGGCTGCTGATCGAGGACGACGGGCGCTTCCTGATGCTGCCTGCTGAAGGCGGGCCGTCTACCGCCCCTGGCGGTGCTGCCCAGCCGCGGCCCAAAACAGTGGGGTCGGACGACGACAACGTCATTGCCCACTTAAACGGGCACGTGGAGGCGCAGCTTAGTACGCAGCCGCCATGGGTGAGCTACGTCGGCGACTACGCGCTCGACGACGACCGGAGCGAGCTGTGCCGCGTGTACGCCTGCCCGCGTGAGTCTATGCCTGACCCCGAGCTAGCTGGGCACCGCATCGTGTGGCTGCGGTCGGATGAGCTGGCGCGCCAGACGGGTGACGCCTACCTCACGACGGCGGCGCAACGCTGGTTGCACGAGCCCGTTCTGCGTGGGATCGGGCAAGCAAAATAACGGTGACATGCTGAGAGTTCAGGTCTCAGGTTTCAGTGGGAAAAGTGGAAGGGGGCCCACCTATGAGCGATACCGCTGTAGATCATCCGTCAGTAGAGCTGCAGGCGCCTGACCCGGCGTTCCCCGTCTGCTCGTTCACCATCGACCGCCCCCTGGCAGCAGGCGTCCTGGTACGTCTAAGCGCCGGCGGTGCGCAGCTGCTCGAGAATGTGGAGATAACTGAAGTCCGGTTGGCCGGCTCGTCTGAGCCGTTGGAGTTCGTGCACCGCTATGACCGCGCGGAGATGGAGCGCAACTGGCGCTGGTACAGTCAGACCAAGTCGATGGCTGTGGTGCGTCTCGACACCGCCGCTCCCACCGGCAGTCAGCTGGAGGTGCACGCGCGCTATAAGGAGCGCCGCATGCGCGGCGAGCGCAGCGGTCGCCCGTCGCCGCAGCAGTCGCGCGATCGCTACAGCGGCCTGTCGTGGTGGATGAGCGCGACCACCGTCGCCGACGAGCACGCCCAGGCGGGCGAACAGGTGGCGCCGCCCTTCGAGATCCGCTTCGTACCCGGGCCCCCCGATCATATCGAGGCGTATTTGCGCAACGCCGGCCGACTGCTGGTCCAACACTTCGATGCCTGCGGCAACCCTACGGCGGCGGCAGGTAAAGTGGAGGCGACAGCCAATGGCTGGTCGTTGACGGCGGCCGCGGCCAGTTCCTCAGCGGCAACGGCGTTGGGAAGCGCTGACGCCGTTCTTGCCGGCGGGCATGTCCAGGTACGCGACGCCAGCGGACACACGGCTGCCAGCAACGCGCCGCCGCTGACCTTCGATGGCACCCCCATCTTCTTCGGCGAGTTCCACTGGCACACCGAGTTCAGCGGCGATGGCCAGCGACCGGTGGCGGATTCGCTGCAGAGCGCCCGCGACGAGCTGGCCCTCGACTTTGCCGGGCCGACCGACCATCTGAGCCCGGGGGGGCGCTACGGCAGTCGCACGGTGGCAGATCAGCTCGCCTTGTGTCAGCCGTTTGATGAGCCCGGGCGCTTCGTTGCCTTCCCCGCGGCGGAGCTGAGCCGCCGTTACGGTCATGCCAACATCTACACCGAGAGCAGGGAACTGCTGAAGGAGATGACTGACCGCTTCGCGGGCGAGTTGGCGCCGGCATGGGATGCCCAGCCGGATCGCTACGACCTGGCGTCCCTGGTGCGCCTATGCCTGCCAGGTCGCGCCCTCGTCGTGCCCCACCACCCCAACATGGACTCGTACGTGCGGGAGGGAGTGGTGCGCGACGACGGCCGTCCGTGGTGGTGTGCCATGCACTGGCCGATCCCGGCCGACCGGTCGGTGATTCGCCTGGTGGAGATCGTACAGGCCCGCGGCTGCTTCGAGACCGAGCAGACGGACGAAGACTGGCGGATCTGGGACGGCGGGTTGGGCGGCAGCGTACGTACGGCGCTGGCCCGGGGTTACCGCCTGGGGTTCGTTGGCGGCAGTGACAACCACAGCGGCTGGCCAACGCGCAAGGGCGACGGCTTCTGCGGCCTCACCGCCATCCAGGCGCCGCGCCTGGACTTGAGCAGCCTGTTCGGTGCCCTGCACGCGCGGCGCAGCTATGCCACCTCGGGTGCGCGCTTCGTGGCCGACGTCACTCTGAACGTCGCGCCGCTGGGCAGCGAGCTGCAGCTCGAGCCCAGCGCCGAGCGGCGCCTACAGATACGCATTCACGGCACGGCGCCGCTTCAGACCGTGCAGATCGTGCACGGCGGCTATGTGCTGGCGGAACTGGAACCGGATGCCGACAGCCCCGACATGGTCACCGAATGGGCCGACGAACGCCCCGGCCGGCCTCTCGAGGACTGCTACTATTATGTGCGCGCGCGCCAGCACGACGGCGAGTGCGTGTGGACATCGCCGTTCTGGATCGACCTGCCGCGCTAGGCAGCGCTGGTCGCGCCGCCCAGAAACAACTATGAGACGCCTAATCCTTACTGATGTCCATGCCGTACTGCCTGCACTGGAGGCTGTTATCAAAGACGCAGGTTCGGTAGATGAAGTTATTTTTCTTGGTGATTTAGTTGCATTTGGCCCCCACCCAGCAGATTGTGT
>CAYWBJ010000357.1:0-24699 GCA_964456165.1 uncultured Gemmatimonadaceae bacterium
CGAGCTGGACGCAGGCGGCGGTGCTGACCGGGCTGAGCGGGTTGTGGGGGATCACCTTGACGTGCCGGGCCTCGGCCATCGCGGCTACCTTCTTGCTGCCGCTCAGCCCGCCGCAGAGGCAGACGTCCGGGCGCACGTACGCGGCGCCACCGGCGTCGAGGAGCTGCTGGTACTCGAAGATCGTGGTGAAACGCTCGCCGGTGGCGATCGGGATGTTGCACTGGGCCTGCACTTCGGCCATGAGCGCCGGGCTGTCCGGCAGCATCGGGTCTTCGTAGAAGAAGGGGTTGAACTGCTCCAGCCGGCGTCCCAGCCAGACCGACTCGGCTGGGGCCATCTGCCGGTGGATCTCGACGCAGAGGTCGATGCCGTGGCCGACGGCCTCGCGCACGGCGCCGACCCGGCGCACCGCCTCGTCGGCCCACTCGGCGTACGACTGGTGCAGGTAATAGTCGTCGACGAAAGGAGAGAAGCGAAGCGCGGTGAACCCCTGCTCCTGCTTGGCCAGCGCGTCGGCGACCAGGTCGTCGAGAGCCGCGCCCCCAACGTGCATGTAGCAACGCACCTTGTCGCGGGTCATGCCACCCATCAGGTCGTAGACCGGTACCCCGAGGCGCTTGCCCTTGATGTCCCAGAGGGCGATGTCGATGGCCGAAAGGGCGCCCTGGACGACCGAGCCCATGAAATGGGAGGAACGGTAGAGCCACTGGAAGTGGTGCTCGATGCGATCGGGATCCTGCCCGGCCAGGTAGGCGGCCATGGTCTCGAGCATGGTCGCTGTCGGGCGCTGCCAGCCGTGCACGCCACCCTCGCCGATGCCGACTGTACCGTCTTCGCAGTGGATCCTGAGCAGCAGCCACCTGTCCCAGAGGATGGGTTCCATGCGCTCGATCCTGGTCTTCTTCAAGGCCGTTGCTCCGTCAGCGCACGACGACATCGAAGACCTTGACCCGGCGCGCTTCGCCGGCCGGTCCCCAGACGGTCAACACCACGATGTACTCGCCGCCTTGCTCGTACTCGTGGATCGGGTGCTGCTCGTTGGAGGTGTTGCCATCGTCGAACTCCCACAACCAGGAGGTGATCTCGCCGCGAGAGAGGTCCTGGAAGGCAACGCGGCGCTGTTCCATGTCGAGGACCTGGAACGACCAGTCGGCCTCCAGCGGCTTGCGGAACCGCTCGTCCAGCGGGTTGAGGCGGAAGGCGCACAGCTTCGAGGCGTCCGAGTCCATCCGGGTTTGGTGCGACAGGTTCCAGAAGCCCTCGTAGTCCCTGTCGTCCTCGTCGTAGTCGAGCACTGACCAGGAAAGGCCGATGATGGCGTCCTCCACGAGCCTGGACTCGACCGCCCGCGCCGGGCCGTCGTAGGGCGCGTAGTCGAACGGGGTGATCCAGAACTCGAGCACCAGGCTGCCACTCTCGCCCTCGGCGAAGTCGTAGCTGTAGGCGTGGTTGGCGTAGGGGAGGTGTCCGACCCAGGGCTGACAGCCCCACACGAACACCCAGTCGCGGCCTTCCCCCGGCGGCGTGAAGATGTGGTAGTTCTGGGCGTGCACGCCCTTGAAGGCGAAATGGCTCTCGAGGTCGTCGTCGATCTGCTCGTTGTTGATGTAGGGGCCGCCGGACAGGTCGCCGTCGACGACCACCTCGAAGATGTCGCCGCGGCGGTAGTGCATGTTCCAGTAGTCGTCATGGGCTTCGTAGAGGAAGTAGAGGCGGTTCAGTCCCTCCACCCAGCCGACCTTGACACGTACGTCCAGGTCCTGCTTGTCGGTGTGGATGCCCTTTCCCTTCACCGTGTCCATCAGCTCGTCGGCGCCGATGGCGTAACGCTCGGGCACGATTTCCCAGTCGTCGGTCTGCCCGTCGATTCTGGGTATCATGTCGGCGGGGAACTGAAAGACCTCGAAAACCCGATCGGTTCGCTCCAGAGCGGACAGAGGGGCGGTAACGAGTATGGAGAGGATCGTCAGCAACAGGGTTCCCATCGACAAGCTCCAGTCATGGCGCGGCTGGCCGGCACGCCCGCGCGTGGAATGAATTAGGCACACAGCATCAGACATAGCGGCCGGTCGCGCCAGCGAGATATCCGACCAGGAGCCAGAGCCCCTGGCCGGTCACCTGGCCGGTGAGCAGCCCGAGAAAGAAGGGTACGCTCTGCCGATATCCCGCCGCCCCTCCCAGCCGCAGGACGCACACCTTAACCGCCCAGGCCAGGAAGACGCTGAACCAGACCTCGTTGGTCAAGTGGTTGGCGCCGATCGGGAAGCCGATGGGGTGGATCGGCCACCAGGAGAGGCGGTTGCGCGCGAGCATCATCAGTGTCATAACCACGCCGCCGCCGGCGAAGAAGCCCAGTCCCTCCCAATAGATTCCGCTCGGGTCCAGGTTGCGGATGGCGTTGGCGTAGGCGGTCTCCGGACCCTGATTGAAGAACCAGCTCCCCATGTTGACGCCACCGTACTTGTAGGTCAGGTGGAAGACCATCCACAGCGAGCCGACACCGCCGATGAACAGGGCCGACACGATGCCCCAGAAGATCAGGCGGCGGCTGCAACGATCCATCCCCTCGAGGAGCTTGAGGGCATTGGCGCAGGTGCCCATGACGAACACCCGCACGTCGGCCGCCCAAACGTAGGCGAGGGAGAGGTTGACGACGCCTGCCGAGCCCACCAGCGACGAGCCCAGCCCCTGGATCACCAGGTCGGGCGCGCACATGGGCGCGCGCAACTTTACCAGGCCGACTTCGACGACGATGCGGGTCAGGCCGATGAAGACCAGCATGGCGACGACGACGAACAGGAGGGAGATCCAGGCCGGCGTGCCCATGATCCAGAGCCAGACCGCCATCACCAGGACGCCGCAGACGGCGCCGCAGACCGCGCCGCGGTAGGACATGATCTCGTCGCCGTCGTCGATCTGTGGAGCCCGGCCGATGGCTTTGCGCCAGACGTCGGAAAGATGCCCGCGGGCGATCCACAGCCCGACCAGGACCATGGCGAGCAGCGCGCCGGTTCCCTGGTAACCGAGCAGCGGGAAACCGTGGACACCGAAAATGATGGTCTGGGACGACTTGATGCCGGCGGCGTGCATGAACGCCTTCTCGCACTTGGCGAGCAGGTTGAAGAAGCAGATGCCGAAAGCGAGGTGGGTGTGGATCAGGTAGGAGAAGCCGATCGCAATGAAGTCGACCGAAAGGTGCAGGCCCTGGGATCCGACGAACGGCAGGTTCCAGGTGGTGGTGGGCGTGGGGATGGTGATCCCGAACTGCTTCAGACCGTTCAGGGTGCTAAGCGCCATCGGCACGGTCCAGCCGATCCACATTGCCGGGCTCCTGAAGAAACGGTTGACTAGGCGCCCGGACTCCTCGCCGCGGATCATCTCCAGGCCCACCTGGGCGGCGGGATAGGAAAGGCGCTCGCCGTCGATCCACTGACGTCGTAGAATGACGGCGATGGACACCATGGCGACGTAGAGTGCGAGCAGGAAGACGGCCCACCAGATAAGCGGCTCAGCCCAACTGGCATACGGAATGGCGGCGCCGGCGGTGCCTTCGTAGAAGAGCCTGTTGCCGTCGCCGTCGTCGACCACCAGGCGCTGTGGCACGTGGGGGAACAGCCTTTCCGCCCACCGGTTCTGTGGGGAGGCGTAGTAGAAGAGGGCACTGATAATGCCGGGCAACTGCTCGCCCAGGCCCATCTGGCAAAGTGCCGACACGATGAGGAGCATGCCGTACACGAGGACCAGATCGGCGCGGTTGAGGGCCAGGCTGAGGCCCCTCTGCACCGCCATGGCGTGGGCGAGCGCAATCAGGAGGGCGGAGGTCGAGAAGATCAGGCCGGGGGAGTGGGGGTCGAGACCGGCGGGCGGCGGGTGCGACCAGAGCCAGGCGGCGGCAACTCCGGCCGCCAGCGTCCAGGCGCGAGCCGGGTTCCTGCCGGTGAGCTTGAGCAGGAGGTTGATCGGTCCGATCAGCAGCAGGAAGAGGAAGATGGCTCCGGGTGTGTTGAAGTCTATGGCCAGGTGGGCCTTGAGGAGCATGGCCACGGAGGGGGCACCCGTGGCCAGACAGAAGCTGAAAAGGACGCCGACCAGGAACCCGCGCCAAGTGAGCGTTACCTGCTGCAGCTCCGCTCCTGCCCGGTGCGACGAATCCACAAAAGCCGCGTAGTCGGGGGCGATCTGGCGACGCTTGCCCATGCCCTAAGACAGACAGAGCCGATGCCGGAGTCAACCGCGCCGGGCTGCGGCATGGAGATCGCACCTTAGGTCTCTCTCAATCGTAATTGGGGACCATAACCGAGTGATGCTCAGGGGGCCTCCGCGGCGGCAGGCTTGCTGGTGATCCGCCGGTGTCCGTTTATCTGCCGATCAGCGACTTGGGGTGCGAGGCGCACCGCAGTCAGCTTGAGCGAGCGTTCCGCCGCGGACCGGCTGAGGTCACGCCGCGGATGTCGCGCATACAGAAGGGTGGTCATGCAGGAGTTCGCTTTCAGCTACCAGAACATCATCGACGGACAGGGGTTCAGTCTGGCGTTCGCGGGGATGACGATCGTCTTCGTGGCGTTGATCGCCGTTAGCCTCTTAATCACCCTGCTGCCGCGAATTCTGCGCGTGGTCAACAGGTATTACCCCGAGCTGGACGGGCTGGCCGGCCCCACGTCCCGGGGGCAGGGAGAGGGGGCGCCCGGCGCCGACGACGAGGCGATGGCGGCGAGCGCCGCTGCCCTGCACGCCCACCGCCAGGCAAGGCGCTGAGCAATCATGGAAGTGCTGCTCGAGTTTTTCAAGACGACCGCCGTTGCCAACATGTCGTGGGGCAACGTCGTCATGCTCCTGATCGGGACGATCTTCATCAACCTGGCCATCCGGAGGCACTATGAGCCGCTGCTCCTGCTGCCGATCGGCTTCGGCTGCATCGTCGGCAACCTTCCGCCCATCGCGGGCATGGCGATCGGCGTCTACGACGAAGGCAGCGTCCTCTACTACATCTACTTCGGGGTCAGCCAGGGCATCTTCCCGCCGCTGATCTTCCTCGGCATCGGCGCGATGACCGACTTCTCGACGATGCTGTCGAACCCGCGGCTGGTGCTTCTGGGCGCGGCCGCGCAGATCGGCATCTTCCTGACCCTTATCGGCGGGCTCTACCTCGGCTTCAGCCCGTCCGAAGCCGGTGCCATCGGCAGCATCGGTGGGGCGGACGGACCGACGGCGATATTCCTCTCCGCCAAGCTGGCGCCCCACCTGCTGGGAGCAATCGCGATCTCGGCCTACTCCTACATGGCACTGGTGCCGGTGATTCAGCCTCCGGTGATGAAGCTCTTGACCAGCCGGCGGGAGCGGCTGATCCGGATGAAGCCGCCGCGCCAGGTCTCGCAGCGGGAGAAGATCATCTTCCCGATCGCCGCCTTTCTCATCTGCGCGCTGATCGCTCCGGGCGCGATCACCCTGTTGGGAATGCTGTTTTTCGGGAATCTGCTCAAGGAGAGCGGGGTTACCGAGCGCCTGGCCGAGTCGGCGCGCCACGCCATGATCGATATCGTCACCATCCTGCTCGGCTTTTCGGTGGGGGCCAGCACCCAAGCCCAGACGTTCCTGACGCCGCAGTCGATGCTGATCTTCGGACTGGGGGCGCTGTCGTTCGCCGTCGCCACCGCCGGCGGCGTGATGGCGGCCAAGCTGATGAACCTGTTCGTAAAGGATAAGATCAATCCCCTGGTCGGGGCTGCGGGCGTCTCGGCGGTTCCCGACTCGGCCCGCGTCGTCCAGATGATTGGCCAGGACGAGGATCCCCACAACCACCTGCTGATGCATGCCATGGCACCTAACGTCGCCGGCGTCATCGGCTCGGCCGTGGGCGCGGGTATCCTGTGGTCGGTCCTGGTGGGATAAGCACTGCGAAGGAGGCTTCCCGTGAGCAAGAAAAAGGTCCGCTTCATGTGCACGGCGTTCCGCGACGGCTTCCAGTCGGTCTACGGCGCCCGCGTTTTCACCAGAGACTTCCTGCCCGCGCTCGAGGCAGCCCGGGATGCGGGGATCGGCTACTTCGAGGCCGGCGGCGGCGCCCGCTTCCAGTCGCTCTACTTCTACTGCAACGAAGACGCCTTCGACATGATGGACGCCTTCCGCGAGACGGCCGGGCCCGACGCCGACCTGCAGACGCTGGCTCGCGGCGTCAACGTCGTCGGCCTGGAGTCGCAGTCGAGCGATATCATCAAGCTGCACGCCGAGATGTTCAAGAAGCACGGCATCACCACGATTCGGAACTTCGACGCGCTCAACGACGTGGACAACCTGACCTACTCGGGCCGCTGCATCGTCGAGGCCGGTCTCAAGCACCAGGTCTGCGTGACCCTGATGGAGCTGCCACCGGGCTGCACCGGCGCCCACGATCCCGACTTCTACGAGAAAACGCTGCGCCAGATCCTCGACGCTGACATCCCGTTCGATGCGGTCTGCTTCAAGGACGCCTCGGGGACGTCGGTGCCGTCGACGGTGCACGAGACGATCGTGCGGGCGCGGAAGATGCTGCCGGAAGGCACCACGATCCACTTCCACACCCACGAGACGGCCGGGATCAGCGTGCAGGCCTATGTCGCGGCGCTGGAGGCCGGCGCCGACAACATCGACCTGTCGCTGGCCCCCTGTTCGGGCGGCACCTGCCAGCCGGACGTGCTGGTGATGTGGCACGCCCTGCGCGGCACCGACTACGACCTGGACGTGGACATCGAGAAAGTGCGTGAGGCGGAAGAGGTGTTCAAGGAGTGCATGGCCGACTATTTCCTGCCGCCCGAGGCCACGGCCGTGGAGCCCCTGATTCCTTGGAGCCCGATGCCGGGCGGGGCGCTGACCGCCAACACCCAGATGCTGCGGGACAACGGCATTATGGACCGCTACGCCGAGATGATCCGCGCCATGGGCGAGGTGGTCGAGAGGGGCGGGTTCGGCACCTCGGTGACGCCGGTTTCCCAGTTCTACTTCCAGCAGGCCTTCAACAACGTGCTGCTGGGTCCCTGGGAGCAGATCGCCGAGCCCTACGGGCAGATGGTGCTGGGATACTTCGGCAAGACCCCGGTGCCGCCGGACCCGGAGGTGGTCAAGATCGCGGCAAAGCAGCTCGAGCTGGAGCCGACCGACGAGTCACCGCGTGCGCGCAACGATGCCGATCCGAGCAAAGGCACCAAGCCGGCGAAGAAGCAATTGGAGGAGGCTGGTCTGGAGGCGAGCGACGAGAACGTCTTCATCGTCGCCACCTGCAAGGACAAGGGGCTGTCTTTCCTCAAAGGCGAAGGCGAGATCGGCGTCCGCAAGGTGGAGAAGGATGCGGAGGCACCCACGCCGGCTCCAGCGGCGGCGACAGGTGGGCCGGCACACTACACGGTGACGGTTAACGGCCGCAGATACGAAGTCGACGTCGAAGAGGGGGTGGCCACGGTCGGCGACCGCAGTGTCGAGCTGGCGCCGCCGCCGGAGCCGGCGGACGCTGCCGGATCCCCAGTGACGGCGCAGATGCCGGGCCGGGTGATCCGCATGCTGGTAGAGGTGGGAGATCAGGTCGAGTCCGGAGACCCTGTGGTGGTTCTGGAGGCGATGAAGATGGAGATGCAGATCAAGGCTCCGGCCGCTGGCACGATTGCGGAGATATCGGCCAAGTCCGGCGACCAGGTGGCCACAGGGGATGTGCTGGCGCGAATCGCCTAGTAGCCTTGAGATTTCGTCGCCGAGGCGGCCGGCTCGCAAGGGATCACTGGGGACGCGACGCTAGCTCAGATCGCCGGCCCAGACCTCGAGCCGGCGTCCGTCGCGCAGCAGCAGCAGCTGGCCTTCTGCGCCGAAGCCCGTCAACAGTCCCTGCGTTGGCTCGTCCCTGCCCTCGGCGACCGAGACCTGGCGGCCGAGGTTGTAGCAGCGGGCGGAGAAATCCTGCCGCAGGGCTTCGAAACCGTCCTGCTCCCACCGGTCGATCCACCGGGGCAGGCGCTCCAGCAGGTCCTCCAGAACCTCCTCGACGCGATGTTCGACAGTCGTCTCGAGCTTCAGTGAGGTGGCGGGCTTGTCTAGGGCCGCCGCTTCAGCAGCGTCCATGTTAACGTTCAGGCCAACACCGACAACCACCGCATCTGCAGCGCGCTCGGAAAGGATGCCGCAGATCTTGCGGCCGGCGATCAGTACGTCGTTGGGCCACTTGGTCTGGGCAGTGAGACCGTAGTGCTGGAGCAGATCGCAGACGCCGAGCGCCACGGCCATCGGCAGGGACAGGGTGCGGGCTGGTGCTGAATCCGGCCGCAGGAGCAGGGAAAATGTCAGGTCGCGCCCCGAGATCCAGGAACGCTCGTAGCGTCCCCGACCGGCGGTCTGGCGCTGCACTGCGAGTACGGTGCCGGCAACAGGCGGTCGATCGGAGACGGCGCGTCGCAGCAACTCGGTGTTGGTCGATGGCAACTCGGCGTGCCACTCCGGAGCGGCAAATTCCACGGCTCTGCCCTTCAGTTTTGGTGCGCGTAATATCGACGATCGGGCCAGCAGGCTCCAACATCGGCGCTCTTGACCCCGGCGGCCACGGTTCCGTTCATCCTTCACTGCTTCGCTGCGGACAAGATACGTTCGCTCTCATCCGCGACGCCCACTACGGCCAGACCCGGACAGCGACCAGATGAAACAGCCGATCCTGCACGCCGTACTCCTGTCGCTCTTGACCGCCGGTGCCGGCAGGGCCGCCGAGCCCGCCGCAACCGTGGGGGATCATGTGATCTCGCTGGAGGCGGTCGAGGAGCAGGTGCGCAGCAGGCTGATCAAGATGGACCATCAGCGCTACGAGGTTCTGCGCGGTGGTCTGGATCAGCTGCTCGGAGAGCTGCTGATCGAAATGGCGGCGCGGGTCCGCGACATGACACCCGAGGAGTACGCCGCGGCCGAGATCGACGCCAGGACGCCGAGGCCCGATTCGGCCATGGTGGAGAAGGTCTACGAGTCGAATAAGAAGAAAATGAGCGGGCTCTCGCCGGTGGCGGCCCGGGCAGAGGTCGAGCGCTGGGTGCTCGAGCAGGCGCTGGCGAAGCGGCGCAAGCAGGTTGTGGCCGAGCTGGCGGCGGAATTCGGAACGCGAATCAACCTGCTGCCACCCGCGGTGGAAGTGGACACGGGAGGGCGGCCGTCGCTGGGTGGCGATGCTGCGGCGCCGGTGACGCTGGTGGAGTTCTCCGACTACGAATGCCCCTACTGCAAGCGGACCGAACCGGTGATCCGACAGATTCTCGAGATCTACGGTGACCAGGTCCGTTTCGTCTACCGCGACTTCCCTCTGAAGATGCACAGGAACGCGCGACCGGCGTCACTGGCGGCGCGTTGCGCGGAGGACCAGGATGCCTTCTGGCTCTATCACGAGCGGCTGATGGAGAGCAGCAAGCTGAACGAGGAGGTCTACCGCCGGATCGCCGACGGGCTGAGCCTCGACCGCGCTGCCTTCGACGACTGCCTGGCCGCGGAGTCCTTCACCGCCGCCATCGACCGCGACATTGCCGACGGCAAGTCGGCCGGCGTCAGCTCGACACCGGTGTTCTTCGTCAACGGTCGCCGGATCAGCGGCGCCAAGCCGCTGGCCACCTTCAGGGAGCTGATCGACGCCGAGCTGTCCCGCAAGGCCGGGGGCTGAGGTCAGGCTGCCGGTTGCCCCGGAAGTTGGCGAAACCGAGGGTGATCCGATCGCGGACTTATGCCGGCCGGGACCGTTGCGCTCAACCGACAGTCTCCCTGCCCGAGCGTTCGTCAAATGCCGTAGCATGTTGGCGGAGAGTGTGTTATCTTGCTGGTGCCGGCGGCTGGCAGGGCGTTCGACGAATGTTATTGGCAAAATCTCGTGACCGGTTTCGCGACAGACCGCGGGAGAGTTGCGCTGAACTGGGACCGTCTGCAGGAGATCGCCTCTGTCACCTCGACGCCCGCAGCCTCAAGGCTGCATCCTTAACGGCGAATTAGACGCTGCCGGTGGCAAGGATGTTGCCGAGGTCAGGCTCGGCATTCCAGATTTGACACGCGGATACAGGCGCTCCTCGCGCGGGCTGCGCCGCTGGGGAGTAACGCGGACTGTGTCATCCTCGCTGTTGCTGCTCGTGTGGCTCCTGGGCCCGGTCCGCGCCGCGCCGGCGCCGGAGCGGGTGCTGATTCCCTTCGCGCTGAAGGACCAGTTCGACGCGACGCACAGTGCCGCCGATTTGGCCGGCAGGATTGTGGTGATGGTGGGGAGCGACCGGGAGGGGAGCCCCTACAACCGGGTCTGGAGCCGGACCCTCGTCGACTCGCTGAAGGGAGAGGCGGGGTTTACCGACCTGAGATTTCTGCCGGTGGCCGACACCCGAGGCGCGCCGTTCTTTCTCAAGGAGCTTATTAGGCGCACCTTCCGCAAGAAAGTGCCCACCTGGGTCCTGCTCGACTGGACGGGAAAGCTCGCTGACGCCTATCGCTTCGAGCCGGAGATGAGCAACATCGCGGTGTTCGATCGCGCCGGCGCGCTGCGGCACCGGTCGCATGGCCGCGAGCTGGAGAGCGAGCGACTGAGTGAGGTCCTGGGGCTGTTGCGGCGGCTGATGGCGGCCGATCCATAGGAGCGTCCCGGCGAGTGTGGTGGTAGTGGTCGGCAAGTGCCGACATCCAGCTCTTGGCCATGGTGGTTGCTCCTGTTTGTCGAAGGTTCGGGCGGCTGTTTCCGCCCATGACTGCCAGGATAGCGCCGGGAGGTTACGATTCGGACGCGCCCTTGTAACGCGGGTGTTAAGTATGAGGGTCGGATTCTTGCGCACCATGTGCGCTTGGCGATATTGCCGCCTAGAGCAGCACGGCGCGGATCGCCTTCAGGTACCATGTTGCGGTTGACAGCCAGTGCCGCCGCGCTGCTGCTGGAGTTTGTCAACGGCGATGTCAAAGGCACGATCAGCACCGAGCGCGTCGGCATCCACGACCAAGGCTGGAAGTTGCCGGTGCTGGTATTCCTCTCGGGCAGCCCCGGCTTCCGGCCAATCGGGCCGGAGCACGAGATTTTCACGCGCTACTACGAATTCGGCGACGGGCCACCCCAGGGAAGATCGGCGCGGTGACGCTGGCGCAAACTCTCGAGCATGGACGTCTTCGGCCGGCGTGGCCACACCGTTGCGATCTTAAGCGACCTCGATCTGACCGTAGCCTGGGCGGATTTCGACGCGGAGAATCACCTGCGGGTCCTGCGGTTTGGTACCAACCTGATGTCTTACTCCATGACCAACTGGATGCGCGGCCAGCTGTGGTGACGTGACCGTGTCCGGCGATCCCGATTCAGGTGGTGCGGCACAGCTGCCCAGCGGTGCGGCGCGGGCGCTTACCCGTTTGCAGACGGTTCTCCGCGATCACCCGGCGACCCAGGTGCAGCCCGAGTTGGTGATCGGCATTGCCGGAGTGCCGCCTTCCGTGGACGCAGCCTTGGAAGAGCTGGGGGTCGCGTGCCCGGACGCGCCCGAATCGCTGGTGATCGGTCAGCTGCCGGGAAGCAGGCTCGTGGTAGCCGGCAGCGACGAGCTCGGGCTGGCGTACGGGCTGAGCGAGGTCGCTCGGGCGTTTCAGTGCGCGGCGCCGGACAGCGATCTCCTCGACGCAGTCCAGGACAGGATCGAGAGTCCGGCCCTCTCCTGGCGGAGCATGCAGGTATTCGTTTGCAACCGGAATCTGGAAGCGGCGTGGTACTACTCTGCCGACTTCTGGTCCTCCTACCTCGATCAACTGGTCGACTACCGCTACAACAACCTCAGTCTCACTTTCGGACATCAGACGCCGTACCTGACGCCGCCCTATCCGTTCCTCGTGGACATGAGCGACTTCACGCCCGTGCGCCTGCGGGGCTATGGCGTAGAGGATCGCGAGAGGGCCCTGACGGCGCTGCGTCAGATCAGCGAGATGACGCGCGAGCGCGGCCTGCACTTCACTCTGGGAATCTGGGCGCAGCGGCCGGAGCCGTTTGGTGCCCCGATGATCGACGGTCTCGACGAAGTGGACGCGCGCGAGTTCAACGCCGCGGGTCTGGAGCGGCTGCTGGCCGCCTGTCCCGGGATCGACGGCCTGCAACTGCGCCTGAACTACGAGTCCGGCATCGACGAAAGCGGGCAGGCCGGCTACTTCGAGCGGCAGTTCCGGGCGGTAGCCGCCTGCGGCCGGCCTATCCGCCTCGACCTGCGCGCCAAGGGACTGGCCGACGAAGTGATCGAGCAGGCCAGGGCGCTGGTCCCGGACACGGTGGTGTCGACCAAGTTCTGGTGCGAGCACCTGGGGCAGCCGTACGCGATGCCGGTGATTCGGAGCGAGGACATCGCGAACTACCGGCGCTACGGTTACTGGGACCTGTTGTCGCGGCCTGGGGCGCCGCTTATCTACCGGTTGTGGAGTGCCGGGTCTCAACGAGCGTTGCTGTGGGGCGCGCCGGGGTGGGTGTCGTCCTTCGTCCGCGCTTGCGCGGCACAGACGGACGGATTTGAAGTGATGGCGCCTCTGTCCAACAAGGGCGGTATCAACCATCCGGGAGGAGCGTGGCGGTTGCTGGACGGCGCGTACCAGCCGCATCGCTGGGAGTATCAGCGTTACTGGATGTTCTCCCTGCTGTTCGGGCGGCTGGGTTATGATCCGGAAGCCGATACCCGGATCTGGCAGCGGGAGCTGCGGCTGCGCTTCGGGGCCGCAGCAACGCCAGTCGAACGCGGTTACGAGGCCGCCGGCCAGATCCTGCCGCTGCTGACGACGGTGCTGCAGTCGTCGGCCAGCCTCTGGAGCTTCTGGCCGGAGATGTACGCCGGCCGGACCTTGAAGCTCGATATGGCAGTGGAGCCGAGCGACCCGACCCAGTTCTTCGGCGTCGCCGAGTATGTCGGTCAGGCGATCGCCGGACAGCTCTGCGGCAAGTGGACGCCGCTGCAGGTCGCCGACCGGCTCGACGAGCTGGCAGATGAGTGTCGGGAAGTGGTCGTCGAGGCGGACGCCGAGCTAGCCGTGGACAACGAAAGGGTAGACCGGTCGGCCGCGGCCGGCGAACTGGCCGGGTCGGAGCGCGGGGGAGCGGAGTACCGCGGTACCCGGCTCGACTTTCTAATTTACGCCGCCCTCGCCTCCTTTCACGCCGACCGGTTGCGCGCGATGACGCAGCTGGCTTTCTACCTGCGCACCGGTTGTGGTGAACGCATCGAGGCCGCCCGGCGCGACTTCGGTCGGGCGCGGGAGCACTGGAAAGAGCTGGTGGCATCTACCGACGGCGTTTATCACGACGACCTGGTTTTCGGCTATCGGTCGGACGAGAATTATCCTGAGGGCCTGTTGTCGCGCGACTTGAACTACCGCCACGACGGCCACTGGAAGGATCGCACTGCGGTTGTCGAGGCCGACGGCCGCTACCTGCGCGAGATTGCAGCCCGGGTGCGGAGCCTGGAGGTGCCGGGCCAGCACTACCCGGGCGAGCGGGGGCTGCCCCCGCTGCCGCAGATCGATTGTCGGCTGCGGGTCCAAGCCGGAGGAGGGCGCGACCTGGCGGTGCGGCTGGAGCTGAGCGATCCGGTAGTCCGGGTGGTTTGCCACCACCGTCCCATGCTGCAGTTTCGCCCTTTCAGCCAGGCGGCCATGCGGTGTGCGAGCGCCGGGGAGTACGAGCTCCTGATTCCGATCTCGGAGATCGACAGCACCTGCGGCCTGATGCTGTTCTTTGAGTTGCGAATGACCGGCGGCGAGGCTCGGCGCTGGCCCGACTGGCGGGAAGGGGCGCCCTACCTGGTAGTGGAGACCGCAGCAACAGGCGAAAAAAGATGAGGAGGACCACGTGAGCGCTAGCCCGTACGAATGGATCTGCGTCGCTGAGCATGCCGAGTTTGCCGCCCGTGACGGTGCCGGCGCGCTGACTTTCAGGGACCGGATGTGGCTGCTGGGCGGTTGGAATCCGGGGGACAAAGTCAACTTCCCAAGCATCTGCAACAGCGAGGGCTGGAGCTCGCGGGACGGAATCTCCTGGACCGAGGTGTGCCGGCAGGCTCCCTGGGAGGGGCGTCACACGGCCGGGTACGTCGTTCACGACGAGCGCATGTGGATCGTTGGGGGAGACAGCAACCAGGGGCACTACCAGCCCGATGTCTGGGCCAGCGCCGACGGTGTGAGTTGGGATCGCGTCGCTCAGCAGGCGCCCTGGGGGCAGCGGGGCCTGCATTGCACTGCGGCTTTCGCCGGCCGCATCTGGGTCATGGGCGGGCAGACCCTGCCGCAGATGGTGGCGGGCGAGGAGATCTTCTACGGTGACGTGTGGAGCTCGGAAGATGGAGAGGACTGGGTCCAGGTCTGCGAGTCGGCGCCCTGGGAGGCGCGCGGCATGGTTGGCCACAGTGCCGTCTTCGCCGGCCGCATCTGGCTCCTAGGCGGCGGTACCTACGACACCCCGCAGACGCGGAGCCGGAAGTTCTTCAATGACGTCTGGAGCACGGCGGACGGCGTCGAGTGGGAGTGTCATACGCCGGTTGCGGCCTGGGAGCCGAGGCAGTATCACGACGTGGCGGTGTGGGACGACAAGCTGTGGGTGCTCGAGGGCTGGTACGACCCGGCGGCGATAGACTCGATCGACGACATCGCCGACAGCGGCAATCGCAACGATGTCTGGTACAGCGCCGACGGTGTCGAATGGCATGAGCTTCCGGATACGCCCTGGGCGCCGCGGCACGCCGCCAGTCCGTTCGTTCACGACGATGCCCTGTGGATGGTGGCCGGCAACAACATGGAGCCGGACGTCTGGAAGCTGGTACGGCGCTAGCCTGCCGGCGGTTCCCGCTTGCCGCGCTGGACGTCCAGGTCGATCAGGATGTCGCGGATCTCGTTTTGGGGGATGTCGTCACGCCCGCTGGTCCGATTCAGGAATTCCTGCGTCTTCCCGTTGAGAACGCCATAGAAGGCTCGTACCTCCGCATCCTCGTGGTCGCGCCAGAACGCGGGCGGCATGACCGAATCCTCGCTCAGGAAAGGTCGGCGACTGTGCCCGTAGTAGATCTGCACCGACTTGCGCTCGGCTATGGTGGAACGCACGGTGGCGGTGTGCAGGACGGCGACGTTGAAGAGCGCCGCGCTGCCGGCTGGACCGTGGAGATCGACGATGCCATTTCGAGCCACCTGGGCCTTTGCGTCGAGGATCTCGTCGCCGACCGACTCCGGCGAGATAGAGAAACAGTGGGTGCTCTCGTCGACGTCGGTCAGGTAGACGATCAGCTGAACGTAGTCCATGCGGTAGGGGTGTTGTGGCCAGTGGGGGCGATCGCGATGCCAGTTCCGGGTCGGGTCGCCGCCGTGCGCTGCCATGTGCCGAATCGAGATCTCCGAGAAGCAGACATCTCCCCCCATCAGCTCGGCGATCGCCGGGAGCGCGCGGGGATGCCGGATCATGCTGTCGAACCCGGGTGCCGTCACCAGCACGTCGCAGTTGATGGTCTGGTGCTTGCCGAGCGGATACCAGTGGTGGGCCATATCGCGGCGGTCGCGGTCGAACAGCCGGCTGTAGTGCTCGATCTCAGCGTCGGAGAGGATGACGCCAAGCGACAGTATGCCCGTGGCTTTGAAGGCGGCCAGCGCCCCCTCGTCGAGCGCCATGGTGGCGTCAGGCGGTGGCCTGCCTGGCACCGGACAGGACATCGAAACAGCGCTGCGCCGTGGCCCAGGGATCGTAGTCGTCGAGGGTCCAGATCTGCCCGGTCACCTCGGGGCAGATGTAGCTGTCCCAGCCGCCCGCCCGCATAGCCCGGAAGAACTCGAATACGTCGAGGTCGCCGTCGCCGGGGAGCAGGTATCGCACCTGGCCTGCGGCGTCCTTGTAGCCCGACTTGATGTGGTTGTGAAAGGCGTAATCGAGGTTGAGGTCGATACTGTGCTGGAGCCCGAAGCCCTCGACCAGGAAGTGGCTGTAGTCGAAGTTCAGACCCAGGTGCTCGTGCCCGGTCCGCTCCATGAGCCAGGCCGCCTTTTCCGGGGTCTCGAAGTCGTCGCCGGCGTGGGGTTCGACGGCGCCCAGGGCATCGTACCCGGCGGCGATGTCGGCCAGTTCGAGGAGCAGGTCGGCGATGGTCTCCCTGCCATCCTCCCAGGCCGGCTTGCCGCCCAGGGTGGTGCTGACGACGAAACGCCCGCCGTCCTGCCGCAGGTCGCGGCCCAGCTCGAAGGTGGCACGGAACTGATCTAGGGCAGTTGGCCGGCCCTCCCCCTGGACGCAGGGCGAGAGCAGGGCCATCAGCACTGGCGTTGGGAAAGCCAGTTCCCGCAGCAGGGCTGACAGGCGTCGGCGGGCGGCGGCATCGAGCAGGGCCGGCTCGGTCGGCCATCCGGGCGTTACGGCGATCTCCATCCCCTCATAACCCATATCGCGCAGACGCGGCAGGGCCTCGAAGAGGTCGAGGCCTTTCATCCCGTAGGTGCTGTAGTAGAGCTTCACGCTTCCTCCCTATGGCTCTGGTTGCGGGCGCTCACTCATCGCCCAGAAACTGGATGATGCTCTCGATTGCCTCTACCCGGGCGTCCTCGATGGATTCCTCGCTGTACCAGGCGGAGTGACTGGTCAGCAGGATGTTGCGGGCCCGTCGCAAAGGCGAATCGGACGGCAGGATCTCCGGTTCGAAGACATCCAGGCCGGCCCCCCCGAGCCGGCCGGCGTTCAGCGCGTTGGAGAGTGCCACCGGCTCGACCAGGGCGCCGCGAGCGGCGTTGACGAGCAGAGCCGTTGCCTTCATCGTCGCCAGCGCGCCGGCGTCGATGATGTGGCGGGTTCTGGGCATCAGGGGAAGGTGGATGGAGACCAGGTCGGCGGCGGACAGCAGATCCTCGCAGGAGACGCGCCTGGCATCGACGCCGGCGGCGTCGACCTCGTCGTGGTAGAGCACCTCCCGCACCAGGGGGCGCATCAATTCCGCGAGCTTGCGGCCGATGCGGCCGAATCCGAGCACCCCTAAAGTCAACGTGCTGAGCCGATGGACCGGATCGGGCGGGATGCCGGACCATTCCCCCTGAAGCAGACGCTCCTGGGTCGGGCGCAGCTGGCGATGCAGGGACAGCAGCATGCCCATGGCATGCACGGCCACCTCCTCGACGCAGTACTGCGGCGTGTTGCGCACGACCATACCGCGGGCCTCAGCCGCTTCGAGGTCGATGTTGTCCAGCCCAGTGCCGTTGCGCTGCAGCAGCCGGCAGCTGTCCGGCAGCAGGCCGATGATCTCCGCGTCGACCGGTGCGATGCAGAAGGTCAGGGCGTCGATCCGGGGCATGGCAGCGATGGCCTGGCGCAGCTTGTCCCGCCTGATTTCGACCGGATCGGTGGCGACTATCCCCGACGGGGTCAGGGTGATGCCGGCGGCGCCGAGGCGCGTGCGCTCCGGGTCGAGATCCTCCGAGTTCCAGTCACCGATGAGAATCTGCTTCGTTTTTGTCATCAGCTTCTCGGTTTCCAGCGGGCCGCGGTTGCCCAGCGGGGGCATCGGGGTAAATTCTCCCTCCAGGGGCCCTTCGAAGTGAGGGAAATCAATGGCAGAGCGCAAGAAACTGCTCATCACGGGAGCGGCGGGTCTGGTCGGCTCGGCGCTGCGCAAGTACCTGAGGGGGCGGTACGATTTCCGCCTGCTCTTCCACAACAACATCCCCGAGGTGGAGTCGGAGGACGAGATCGTGGTCTCCGATACCGCCGACTTCGAGCAGATGGTCGAAGCAGCGGCCGGCGTCGACGCGATCGCGCACCTCGGCATCGCCGTGAGCAAACGGGGCTATCCGCGCAGCCGCTACAACCGGATGGTGATCGAAACGGACATCAACGGCACCTACAACATCTTCGAGGCTGCCCGCATCAACGGCGTGAAGACGGTGATCTACGCCAGCAGCAACGCCATAACCGGTCGCTATGAAACGGACGGCCTGCTGTCGACTCCGGAGGTGACCCCTCGTCCCCGCGACTTCTACGGCGTCGGTAAGGCCTTCGGCGAGGCGCTTGGTCGTCACTACCACGACCTGTTCGGCCTCTCGGTCTACTGTATCCGCATCTGCAACTTTCCCAACACGGACGAGGTCAACACCAAGTACGAGCCGGGCATGAACCGCTGGCTGAGCGCCCGCGACATGGCCGAGCTCGCCGCCTGCTGCCTGGAGGCGAAACACCCGCAGTTCGGCATCATCTACGGTGTCTCGCAGGGGAGCGAGAGCAAGTTCGATATCAGCAACTCGTTGGAGCTGGTGGGCTGGCAGCCGCGTGACCGGGGCGCGGACCCGGCCTGACGGCGGCATGGGAAGCGGTTTGAGCGCCTTCGATCGTTTGGAAGAGGGCTGGGTGTGGCGATCCGGCGACGCGAACCCGGGCCAGGCTGGAGGCTCCCGGTGCGCCGTCGCCTCCGACGGCACCCTGGTCTGCACCTACATGAGCTCGTCCCGGCTGGGCGTCAACGACATGTGTCCGATGATTGCCTGGTCCGACGACGGCGGTGTCACGTGGCGCGACCACAGACTGGTCTGGCCGGCGCTGAAGGAAAGGTGGTCCATCGCCGTGAACGTCAGTAGCGACGGGGACGGCGGTCTCTACCTGTTCGGGATCCGGTGGCCGATCGACGAGCCGGGCGAGCCGTTCTGGAACAGCGAGACCGGAGGACTGAAGCAGAACGACCTGGTCTGGTCGCGCGCGCACGACGGCGGCGAAACCTGGAGCGACCTGCGCGTCATCCCGATGCCATTCCCCGGCACCGCCGAGGCGCCCGGCGCGATGTGCGTCACCCGCGACGGATTGTGGTTATGTCCCTACAGTCCCTATCCCGACTTCGACGGCAAGGCTCAGGTCGATCGCGGCCGGGTGATCGTCATGGTCAGCGATGACGGCGGAGAACGCTGGAGCCACGCCGATATGCTGCGCTTTCCCGAGCCGCGCACCGGCAGCGCCGAAGCTTGGGTGGTCGAGCTGGCAGACGGACGCCTGCTGGGCGCCGGCTGGAAGATGGACCTGGACGACAGCCGCGACTACGAGAACCCGTTTGCCCTGTCGCGTGACGGCCTCATCTGGGAGGGCACGCGTTCCACGGGCACACTGGGACAGTCGGTGGGACTGGCGGCCACAGCAGATGGACGCGTGCTGATGACCTACAATCAGCGCAAACGGGGTGAGCGCGGCGTCTGGCTGGCGCTGGCCAGGCCGGACGAGGAGGGGTTCGGTATCGAGGCCGACGAGGTGGTTTGGCGTGCGCAGGAGGCGACCAAGGGGGACAGCAGCGGCGACCATGGAGAGTGGACCGACTTTGCCTTCGGCGAGCCGGCGGTGACGGTGCTCGAGGACGGAATTCTGCTGATCGTGTTCTGGGTGGGGCAGCCGGGCGGCTCCGGGGTGCGCTATCTCCGCCTCCGCCTCGCCGCCTAGTGCGCCGGCTGCTGGCCGTTGCCCGAGGGTCTGACTAACTTGCTCCACCCGAACTCAGCCATCCGCGTGTGACCATGGCAGCAACCGATCTCTGTTACCTTTCCGCTACCGAGCTCCGCCGCCACTACCGGGACCGCTCCCTCTCCCCGGTGGAAGTCACCCGGGCGACCTTGGACCGCATCGAGGCCCACAACGCTCGGCTCAACGCCTTCGTGACGCTGACCCCGGAGCGAGCGCTGGCCGAGGCTGAGGCGGCGGAAAGGGCGTTCGCGCGCGCCGCCGCCGACGATCGGCTGCCGCCGCTGAGCGGTATCCCGGTGTCGATCAAGGACCTGACCCCGACGCAGGGAGTTCGTACGGCCCGGGGCTCGCTCCTGTGGCAGGACTGGATACCCGATTACGACGGTCCGCCGGCGGCCCGGCTGTTCGAGGCCGGCGGCGTGTTGCTCGGCAAGACCAATACGCCCGAGTTGGGATGGAAGGGGGACTCCGGCAACCGGGTCTTCGGTCCGACTCACAATCCGTGGATGCAGGGTCGCACCGCCGGTGGCTCCAGCGGCGGGGCCGCGGCCGCGGTTGCCGCCGGCATGGGGCCGCTTGCCCAGGGATCCGACGGCGCCGGCTCGGTGCGCATGCCGGCCGGTCTCTGCGGCATCTTCGGCCTCAAGCCGTCCCACGGCCTCGTGCCCCAGTATCCGCCCAGCGCCGTGCCGCCGCTTTCGCACATCGGCCCGATGCCGCGCACGGTGGCCGATGGCGCCCTGATGCTGCAGGTGATGGCCGGCTCCCACATTATTGATCCCTACAGCCATGACTCCGGGGTGGAGTATGCGGCAGTTCTCGAGGGGGGCATCGAGGGATTGCGGGTGGCCTGGAGCCCGGATCTGGGCTTCGCGCAGGTCGATCCCGAAGTGGCGGCCACGGTCGCCGCGGCGGCAGGGCGTTTTGCCGAGCTGGGATGCGAGCTTGAGATGGCCCATCCGCCGCTTCCCGACCCGTGGGAACAGGTCGACATCATCTGGGCCACGGCCTTCGCCGGCATCTTCCGTGACAACTTCGACGAAGTGGGCGACAGGCTGGACGCGGGCCTGTGCGCCGTAGTCGAGCACGGGCAGGGGTTCAGCGGTGCCGATCTGGCCGCAGCCTACATCGGGAAGAGCAACTACTACGGGGCCTGGCGGGAATTCATGCAGGACTACGACCTGATGCTCACGCCGACGCTGCCGATTACCGCTTTCGGCGCGGGCCTGGACCAGCCGGGTCAGATCAACGGACAGCCCACGACCTACCTGGGTTGGTCGGCATTCACCTACCCGTTCAACCTCACCGGCGCGCCGGCTGCGACGGTGCCGGCAGGGCGCACGGCCAACGGCCTGCCGACTGCCTTGCAGATCATCGGCCGCTGGCGCGACGACGCAACGGTTCTGCGCGCCGCTGCCGCCTTCGAGGAGCTGGCCCCCTGGGACTACGATCTGCCGGTCTGAAGGTCCGTCCCGCCGCTCGGCTTCAAGCTGCACTGGGATCTGAACCACAACCGCACGATCCTCCCCATCGTCACAGAGATGGACCGCAACCATCCGATTGTCGGCTTCATCGAGAACCCGCTGATCTGGTCGGACGTGGAGGGCTGGCTGCGGCTGCTTGGCGGTCACCTGATCTGCAGCCGCGGTTTTCCGCAGGTACAGAAGCTGCGGGGCGGGAAGGGGGGGCGATCGACGCAATCGACTTCGAGTACTGGGAGGATGATGGCACGTCCGAATACCAGCGCGTGAGCAGCCGGCTCGAGAGCGCAGGGGGCTTCGTCGAGCGGGATGAGGAGTGGGTCCCCGAGTAACGCCGCCTAGGCGGCGAGGTCCACGAGCTGTCCCAGCATGTCGTCCTGCGTCTGGGCCACCCGCAGTAGAGCGGCGTAATGGTGCACCACCGTGACCTGCTCCAGCGCCCCGTGGAGAACCGGGCTGGGGTGGCCGGCGAATCCCCGCGGCATGACGATGCCTCCACGAAAACGACTGATACCGATGCCGGTGGTGCGGGACGACACCCCCTGGGCCGGAGGGCGCTCGATTCCCGTCGTGCGCCACAGCGCGGTGCGGTCCCTGGCCAGGTTAGCCGTGTTGTGGGCGGATGTCTCGAGCCGGCGCTGGGTGTGCAACAGGCCGGACCTGGTTATATGAACTCCGCCGATCATCGCTACCTGCTTTCTCCGAGCGGGTGGCCGGCGACGGCGCGATGAACCATCGCCACCTGTTCTATACTATCGGCTTTTGCTCCGAAATCGTTTAGCGGTTCGCGAGTCCCCGGTCAGGGCTCGAGGCTGGCGCAGACCAGGGCTTCGTCGTTGCGGACGAAGACGTGGCGATAGGCGAAAGCAGGGTGCGACCAGCAGACGCCGCCGCGGCTATTGAGCTGCCCCTGAGTCGGCTCGATCAGTCGGGTGCGGCTGATGATCTCTAGCCTCTCGGGCGCAAGGCGCGTGATCAGCAGCTCGCCGCGCTCGTTGAACATCCAGACCCGGTCGCCGTTGCGGATGAGGTGGATGTTGCCCCAGCGGGCGCGGGGCACCGCGGTGGTGTCGGCCCAGACCCGATCTCCGGTGGAAGCCTCTAGGCAGCGCAGCTCGCCGTAGCTGCCGACCCCGTAGACATAGTCGCCGATGATGAGCGGCGTGGACATGGCGGTGTGCAGCGCGTCCGTGTCGATCTCCGACGGTCCGCTGCGCCGCCATAACTGGCTCACCGTCAGGCTGTCGGGATCGACGTCGAGCATCATGGCGCCGTCGAAAAAAGCGGTCAGGAACAACCGCCGCCCGGTCACCACAGGGGTGGCCACGATCATTCCCGCGGAGGGTGGCAGGAAAGGCTGCTGCCACAGCAGGCTGCCGCTCTGCGGATCGAGACCGGCTATCTGCTGCACCGTCCAGACTACCAGAACCCGGCGGCCAGCTTGATCGATGACGATCGGTGACGAGTAGGAAGCCGCGTCGTCCAGAGCGCGCCAGCGCTCTGCGCCGCTGATCCGGTCGAAGGCGACGACGCAGGCGCCGGGGCGGCCGCCGATCTGCAGGATCAGCAGGTCCCCCTCGATCAGCGGCGAGGCGGCGATTCCCCAGACCGGCATCTCAATGTCGTATTCCGCGTTCAGGTCGCGCCGCCAGAGCAGCTGCCCGGAGGTTGCATCGAAGGCGTGCAGATGGCCCATGGTGCCCAGGGAGTAGGCGCGCCCGTCGTGGATCAGCACCGCGGCTCGCGGTCCGGCGACGTAGCTGACGTTGCGGTACTCGCTGGGGTAGGAATAGGACCAAAGCTGTGCGCCGGTGCGCCAGTCGAAGCAGAGCACGCGCTCGACCGGCTCGGGCTCGGTCGGTCGGTCAGTCAAATAGACGCGACCGGCGGCCACGGTCGGGCCGCTGTAGCCGCTGGCGACGGGTACCCGCCACCGGGGTGGCAGGGCCGGTGTTGCGAGCGTGTCCACGACTCCCTGCTCGTGCCAGACGCCGTCGCGGGTTGGTCCCCGCCACTGTGGCCAGTCGTCCGCTGCCAGTTCCGCGGCGGCGAGAAGAAACAGGCAGGTGAGGGCGGCAAACATAACTGGCTCAGGCGAAGTGCGCGTCAACGTCGATGCTCTCAGGGGCGCCCGAGCGCAGCGAGTCCACGATCCGGTTGGCAAGGAGCGTGGCCCTCAGCCCGTCCCTGGCGCCGATGGCGGGCGGCTCGCCGGTGCGCACGGCGTGGAGGAAATCGGCCATGAAGTCGCGGGTGCCGATCGCATGCGGGTCGCCGGTGCTCTCGACGTGGCCGGGCTCGGTGCCGGAGATCTCCACCTGCTGGTAGTGGTGGTGGAAGACGGCGGTTCGGGTGCCGTCGAAGACCTCGGTGAACCACTTGCTCATGTACGGATTCTCACCGGCTTCGCTGAGCACCAGGCTGGCGATGGCGCCGCTGGCGAAGCGCACCGTGGCAACGGCCGCCTGGATCTCCGTGGGAGCGGTTGGCTCGGCGGGAATCGACTCGGCGTAGACCGAAACCGGCTCCGAGCCGTTGAGGTGGTAGATCAGGTCGAGGGTGTGACAGCCGTGACCGAGGATGAGGCCGCCGCCGATAACCGGATCGTTGGTCCAGGAGTGGTCGGAGGTGATTTCCGAAACGAGTTGACCTACCGTGACAATGGGCTCGGGAATCAGCTCGCGGACCTTAACCACCGAGGGGGCGAAGCGGAACTTGTAGTCGATCGCCAGGGTGACGCCGGCCTGTTCGACGGCGCGGGTGATGGTGGCGCACTCCTCGGTGGTGAGTGCCATCGGCTTCTCGAGCAGGATGTGCTTGCCGGCGGCGGCGGCGGCTACCGCCAGGGCGGTGTGGGAGTCGTGATGGGTGCAGATCATCACCGCGTCGATGTGGGGATCGGAGAAGACCTGGTCGACGTCGGTGGTTGTTGCCGGGATGGCGAACTCGCGCTGGAATGCGGTGGTGGCTTGCGGGTTGGTGTCGACCAGGGTGGTTACAGTGGCCTGGTCCATGGTGGACAGGTTGTCGAGGTGGCGGCGGGCGATGAAGCCGCAACCTATGCAGGCCAGATTTAGTGGTTGCAATCGTACCTTGTTCCCTTTGGCGGGGTTACTGATGGGCCGACTCATAATAGAACTGTGGAGGAGTCGAGACAAAGTGGAGTGCCGGCCTGCCGAGGAGTCGGAGAGGCGTGGAGGAGGCGGGACGAAGCGGGTTGGCAGCCGCAGGAGGAATCGGGCAGGACTAGGTGTTGTTGAGCACCAGGTTGGAGATTGTGTTGAGCTTGGAGTAGTACTTCCGCGTGGGCTCGTCCTCGCCGTGCCAGAGTCTGGGGGGGAAGATGGTGAACTCGCTCAGGGGCGGGGAGCTGGTGCGGCCACAGTAGATGTGGATGGTGCGGCGCTCGGCGGTGGTGATGCGGACGTTGCCGGCGTGGAAGAGGGCGGCGTTGAAAAGGATGGCGGTACCAGCTGGGCCGGTGATGTGGTGGGCGCTGTCGAAGTCGTAGGTGTCGAGGTCGGGGAGGTCGTCGTCGCCGCAGGAGCCGGGGATGACGCTGAAGGTGTGAGTGGAGTCGTCGACGTCGGTCAGGTAAAAGACGACCGACAGGTAGCCGGTCCGGTACGGCCCGGCGCGCTCGGTGGTCCGGTCGCGATGCCAGTCGCATTCGGTGGGGCCGTCGGGGGTGGGGGCACGGAGCATGACGGAGTGCTCCGCGGCGCAGAGATCGATTCCCATGATGCCCGTCATGAGCGGCAGCAGGTTGGGTGGCCGCATGGTGAAGTCGAGCTCGGG
>CAYWBJ010000358.1:0-1868 GCA_964456165.1 uncultured Gemmatimonadaceae bacterium
GCCGCGCTGATTTTCTGCTGGCACAAGCTCTTGCCAGAGTTGGGCACCGAGTTGATACCCCAGGTCCACCAGGCCGAGTTCAATCTCGACTTGAGCCTGCCGGTGGGTACCCCCCTGGAGAAGACGGCCGAGGTCGTGCGCCGCATCGAGGCCATAGCAGAGCGCCAGCCCCATGTCGAGCGGTTGGCGACGACGGTGGGCACCGACGGGTCGGCCAGTTCGTCGGCGGAGGAGGGCGAGCATACTGCCCAGGTGACGATCCGCATGCCGGATGGTTCGCCCGCCGCCGAGGAGGATGCACTGATCCGGCGTTTGCGCACCGAGGTCAATGACATTCCCGAAATGGAAGTCGAGGTTTCGCATCCGGCGCTGTTCAGCTTCAAGACCCCGATCGAGGTTGAGGTCCGCGGCTACGACCTCCGCCGCCTGCGGCAGTTGAGCTTGGAGACCGAGACCCGGATCGCTGGCCTGCCGGGACTGGTGGACGTCAAGTCATCGCTGCAGGCGGGCAATCCCGAGTTGCAGATCAGCTACAAGCGCGACCGGCTCGCTGCTTACGGCCTGTCGCTGCGCAATGTCGCGGAGCTGGTGCGCCACAAGGTACAGGGCAAGGTCGCCACCGACTTCCGCCAGGACGAGCGCCAGATCGACGTGCTGGTGCGGCTGCGCGAAGAAGACCGTCTTGGCCTCGACGAACTGCGGCGGCTAGTGATCAACCCCAACGGCACGGTGCCGATCCCGCTGTCGGCAGTGGCCGAGATCCAGGTCAACGAGGGACCCAGCGAGATCCGCCGCATCGACCAGCAGCGCGCCGCGCTGGTCACCGCCAATATCCAGGGCACCGATCTCGGCACCGCCTCGGCGCTGATCCACGACGAACTGGGACGGATTGATTTTCCGGCCGGCTTCGACTTCCTTATCAGTGGCCAGAACGAAGAAATGAAAACCTCGTTGCAGAGTCTGTACTTCGCGCTGGGGCTGGCGATCTTCCTGGTCTACGTGGTGATGGCCAGCCAGTTCGAATCCATGGTCCACCCTTTCATCATTATGTTCACCGTGCCGCTGGCACTGATCGGGGTGATCGCGGCGCTCTACGTGGCGCAGGTACCCCTAAGTGTGGTGGTCTTTATCGGGCTGATCATGCTGGCGGGGATCGTCGTCAACAACGCCATCGTACTCGTCGACTACATCAACACGCTGCGCCGCAACGGCATGGCCAAAGCCGAGGCCATCGTCCAGGCCGGCGAGGTGCGGTTGCGCCCGATTACCATGACCACCGCCACCACCGTACTGGGGCTATTGCCGATGGCGCTGGGTCTGGGCGAGGGCGCGGAGATCCGCACGCCGATGGCGTTGACGGTGATCGCCGGCCTGATCTCTTCCACGTTCCTCACACTGGTGGTGATTCCTACCGTCTACTCGCTGGTCGATCGCCGTCCATAACTGGCGAACATGCCCGAACTGCCGAATTGCGCCGCCGTCGGCCAGTCCCGTCAGCGCGTAGGGGCGCGCGTTGATGGAGTTGGACGCGCCTGCTGCGCCACTTATAGCGTCAGCAGCCAGCAGGTCATAAGGAAGCCGTCGGGGTGCAGTAAGAACTTATGTGCCAGGGGGGCAGTGGCTCAGGGCGAAGGCGGTGGCCGCGGCATAGGCGGTAAAGTGGGACGGCGGACAGCGCGCCCAGAAGGATCGAGGGCAGCCGCAAAAATCACTCCTGATGCGGCCAGAACCCGTGGGCGAGTTTGATCGTGAAAAAGGGCAAAAGCGCATAGGAGGCGTCGAGGTGCTGGCCCCAGTACAAATGGACTGTCTCGTCCGTGCCCAACTCAACGTCGGAGACCGGCCAGAGTCGGGCCAGGACGTACAAT
>CAYWBJ010000359.1:0-4590 GCA_964456165.1 uncultured Gemmatimonadaceae bacterium
TCCTGGCACAATCCGACTTGATGAGCTTGCAGGGATTCACCGGTCACTTTGGAGTAACCGGACAACGGAACATTGTCATTCGGATCACAAGGGGAAGGCGGCAACCGAAGTGTAAGGCGCTCGCCTTCAACTACCGTGAGAGCCCTGTCGTTATAAGGGACCGGACAGGCGTCGGTGCCATCATTGGCTGCACTTAATTTCAGGCAGCAGTCGCGCATATCGGTTCCAGAGCACGGCGAATTGTCGAAAGAGGCATTTGCCTCGTTCCAGGCCTGGAAATCTGAGTAGGTCCCTTCTAACACGCGAACTGCACCTTCCGTCTTATTTCCAGTGGCAGTCCAGATTTCCTGGTGTGGCCAAGGCACTGGCTGTGGGGTGTCGCAGAGCGGCGCGAACTCATCACAATCCGGATTGGCTTCGTAGGGACTCGCTGCTGCAGCTGCGAGCATTAAACTCAACCCGGCCAACGAAGCGGCTGCAAAACTTCATACGCCTACGACAGACATTCTCATCTCCTTTTTGATCAATCTGATTCAGCGGCAGAGCGGCACACGGGTTGAAGTGGCTTGCCCAATCCTGGCAGTTGGAAGGTTTGTGACATAGTCAATTCGCCCGTCGCCTGGCTTTGGCTGGGGATGCGTATTTCGCTCATTCCACCGGACCGAAATGAGGGCCCCAGTCGGCGGCGAGTCGTCGGCCGAGGCCCTCGAGCAACTCCCGCTCCGGGGTGGTCAGTGGGGTGTACGACCGTGCCCACTGCACGTTCTTGCGGAGCTCGTCGGTGGCGAACATGCCCACGACAGCGGTGGCGACACCCGGCAGGTCGAGGGCGTAGCGAAGGGCGAGCTGATGGTCGTGGGCGCCGTGGTTGCTCAGGTGGGAGTGGACCGGCTTGTGGTACTTCATCTTCGTCGCCCCGCCGTAGACCTTCATCGCCGCGATGCCGGCGTTCTGGGCGTTGGCCAAGGGCAGGACTTTGCCTTCGAAGTCGTAGGTGTGGCGATCGCCGGAGTTCAAGGCGAACATGACCACGTCCACCTCGGTCTCCCGCAGCAGCCGTGCGGACCGCCCCGGGGAATTGTGCGAGGTGAAGCCGAGGTAGCGGGTGAGGCCGCGGTCGCGGGCCTCGCGGAGGCCGGCCAGGGCGCCGTCGGCTGCCAGCAGCCGATCGATATCCTTGCCGCCAACAGCGTGCACGTAGGTCAGGTCAACTCGGTCGATGCCCAACTCTCCGAGGTTCTGCTCGAGGATCGAGATCGCCTCAGGCGCGGTCTCGGAGTTGACCTTGGTGGCGACGAACACCTCATCCCGCCGCCGCTGCAGCAGGTGCGCCAACTGGGTCTGGGCCCGTCCATAGGCGGTGGCAGTATCGATGTAGGTGACGCCCAGATCGATAGCCAGCTCGTAGAGCTCGATGGCGGTGGCATCATCCAGTCCCATGCCGCCGCAGGCGGTTCCCAGCCCCAGGATCGGCACCAACTCTCCCGTCTTGCCCAGCACGCGCTGGGGCAGGGCGCCGGTGGCGGTGACAGGCCTTGCGTTCTCGCTGGTCAAGGTTCTCAGCTCCTGGTGCTCTGCACAATACGTGAAACTGGCCGCGATCCGTGAATCGTGGCTAACGCGCCTAATCTGTCCCCGTTGGCACAGCGTCGCCAGTCGTTCTCGCGCTTGCCACTGCGTTGACGTCAATCTAACCTAACGCCGCCAGCGACCAGCCCCAGAAAGGCCATCCCAGATGAATATCGTCGAGGTGCGCGCTGTCGAAATCGATCTCTACCCCAAACCCACGACCAAGCCGCGTCCGGTCCAGCCCCGGTACTCGGGAATGAATCAGCCTCTTGACCGTTACGACCCGGAGCGCCGCCTCAAACAGCCGCCCTGGCACCGCGCCGCCTGCCTGATCACCGCCGCCGACGGCAGCTTCGGCTTCGGCCTCACCCCGTTCTCCGGTCCGCTGCTGAGTCTGATCAACGACCAGTTCGGTCCCGCCCTGATCGGGCAGAACTGCATGGCTACCGAGAAGCTCTACGACATGATGCTGCGGATGACCGCCGGCTATGGCGGCGCCGGCCTGGCCAGCTACGCGCTCAGCGCGATCGACACGGCACTGTGGGACCTGAAGGGGAAGGTGCTGCAGCGGCCGGTTTACGAACTGCTCGGTGGACCGCAGAAGGAGAAGATTTTCTGTTACGCCACTGGCCACGACACCGAGTGGTACATGGAGCTGGGCTTCAAGGCCACCAAGGTCTTCACCCAGGGCGGCGCCGACGCCGGCCTTGACGGCCTGAAGATCAACGAAGACCTGGTCGCTCACACGCGCGAGCTGGTCGGACCGGATGTGGAGCTGATGCTCGACTGCTGGCTCTCGATGGACGTCGAGCACACCGTACGCCTGGCCGAGAAAGTGCGCCCGTACAAGCTGAAATGGATCGAAGACTACCTGCGCTTCGATGATATAGAAGGCTATGCGGAAGTGCGCAAGCGCCTGCCGTGGCAGACCCTGGCCTCGGGCGAACACTGGTACGGACCGGCGACGTTCGCGAACGTGATGAAGCGGGACCTGGTCGACATCCTGCAGCCGGACGTGCTGTGGGCCGGCGGCATCACTCCCTGCGTCAAGATCTGTCATATGGCTGAGGCAATGGGCAAGTCGGTCATAACCCACGGCGGCATGAACTACCCCTACGCGCAACACCTGGCCTTCGCGATGCCGGCTATCGTTTGGGGCGAGCGGTCGCAGGAGGTCTCGCCGCCTGGCGTGCCCCTGCAGGAGATGGTGGAGATACCCGGGACGGCGGTCATCGAGAACGGCTACCTGGTACCCAGCGATGCCCCGGGTTTCGGCATGGAGATCACCAAGGAGTGGGTCGAGGGGGTGATGGTTTGAGCTCCCGCTCGACACTGACGGACCCAGTTCGTAGTTTTTCCCGCCCATTCAAGGCGCGCCGTGGTCCGGCGTGCGGCATCGAGGAGGAAAAGATGCTCAAGGTAGGGGACAAGGCGCCCGGCTTCGCCGTCTCCGCCCATACGGGGGCGGAGGTCAAGCTTAGCGATTACGCCGGCAGGAAGGTCATCCTCTGGTTCTACCCGGTGGCCGACACGCCTGGCTGAACGGCCGAGGGGCAAGGATTCCGTGATCGAATCCAAGACTACGAAGCGAAGAACGTTCAGATTCTCGGTGTCAGCACCGACGGCGTCGAGGAGAACGCCGCCTTCGCCTCCAGACACGACTTTCCGTATCTGCTGCTGTGCGACACCGACCGCAGCATCAGTCTGGCCTACGGCGCTACTGACCGCGCCGACGGCACGGCTCAGCGCATCACCTACGTGATCGATCCGGATGGCGCCATCACCCAGGCTCACGCGACGGTGGATGCGCGGACCCATCCGGACTCGCTCCTGGCTGCCCTCGACGACTAGGAGCCAATTATGAGGAGGAGGACGTGATAAAAGTTGGTGTCTACGCGTCGATGTTCGGCAAGGGGGATGCGCCGGAGCTGCAGACCGTGGAGGGGTTCGTGGAGCTGGCCAGCCAGCTGAACCTCGACGTCGTCGACTTCCGTAGCGACGTGGGGTTCGGCGGTGGCAACAGCCCCGAGCAGCTCTTCGAGCTGAAGATGCGGTGCCTGCGGGCCGGGCTGCCGGTAGGCTACCTGGCGTCCCAGGGCCACTTCGTCGGCACCGACGAGGAACTGCAGGCCAAGATCGACTACGTCCGGGAAGACGTCGCCCGCGCCGTGGTCCTGGGCACGCCCCTGATCCGCGTGTTCTGTGGTGCGGCGCCAGCGGACCCTGCCGCCCGCGCCGCGGAGGTCCGCTGCTTCCAGGAATCCTGTGACATCGCCGCCAAGCAGGCGATCATGGTTGGGTTACAGAACCACCCCTGCGACGGTGACAACGTGTTGCGCCTGCTCGAGGAGGTGGACCGGCCCAACTTTACCCACATCCTCGACACCGGCCAGTGGACCGGTTTTAAGGCCTATAACGAGGGTGTCGACACGGTCGGCGACGGGATCTATCGCTACATGGAGCAGACGGCGCCCCACGCGGTCCACGTGCGCGCCAAGTTCTTCAAGATCGACAGTGGTCGGGAGGAGTGGCTCGACTACGAGCGCATCGTCGGTATCCTGCGGGAGGCCGACTTCAACGGCACCATGGGGGTGGTGTTCGAGGGTGGGAAGGTCAACTCGTGCGGCGACCGGGATGTCCTGCGCCTGGCGGTACAACAGCTGCGCGACCTGACCAGTTGATCGACGGCCGGGCGAGCCGCTCTACGACTTCTCCAGCTCCGAGATGATTTCCTGCGTCTGCGCGACCCGGCCGAACTTGCGGGCGTGCATCAGCATCGCTTCGGTGTGCGAGCGGTAGGTCAGACCGGCGCAGGCGTCCTCGCAGATCATCGTCCAGTAGCCCAGCTCGGCCGCCACCCGAGCCGTCCCCAGGACGCACATGTCACTGACGACCCCGGTCAAGACGAGTCCGGTGACGCCCATATTGCGCAGGGCGTGATCGAGCCAGGTGCAGCTGAAGGCGCCGGAGGTCAGCTTGTCGACGACCAGCTCGTCGGCAAGCGGCGCGATCCGTGCATCG
>CAYWBJ010000360.1:0-2153 GCA_964456165.1 uncultured Gemmatimonadaceae bacterium
GCTAGTGGGCGGAGGGGGGGAGGAGGCCGAGGCCGATAAAGCCCAAACGTACAGGTTCCATTGAGTATCAGTTCCCTTTCAAAGTATGGATATATACAAGGTAAGAGCCCTGAAAAAATAAGGCGGGCCGACAGGATCCGGCCCTACGCCTCGGCCCAGGCCTGCCGCAGGTCTGCCCCGGTAACGCAGGCATCCCGCCAGACATCCGGAAAGCAGGAGAGTCCATAGGCCGGATTGGCGTTGCCCAGCTCGGGCACGACGAAAATCTCGCCCTCGCCGTTGGCCTTGATGAAACGAAACAGCTCCCGGGCGTACTCGAGCCACTCCAGGTATTCCGGTGTGCGCTCCTCGCCGTCGAAGGTGGCCGGAATCTGGCAGTGGTGGCCGTTGAACGGCCGCATGTGGAACTGCCGCGTCGGCGCCAGCAGCTCCTCGCGTCCCTTCAGATCCGGCCAGTACGGATGTTTCAGGTGGCGGACCACGGCGTAGTGGGAGTGATCAAAGCAGAGCGGCAGCGGCCGCCCCTCCGCGGCGACGTAGCCGTCGTACATGTCGTAGGTGCGCTCCGGGGTCTCGGTGAAGCAGTCCCGGTGGCATTCGATGCCGGTGTGCAAGTCGTACTCCCGGGCTACCTCCTGAACGCGGCGCATGACCTGCACGCAGTCATCTAAAGGCGTGTCGACGTCGCAGGGCTGCACCGTCGCCGTGGCGGCACCGAGCGCCGTGGCCTCATCGTAGAACGGCCGCGGGTCGGGCCCGACCCCGAAACTTGAGCTCGCCCAGTAGATCAGTTCGCCCCGCTCGGCGAGCTCCGGGAGCGGCGGGGACATTAAGCCGTCAAAGCCGGCCTCCGCAATCGCCGCGAACTTCCGCGGCCACGACCACTCCTCATCCTCGGTCGGGTACTGCCGCAGGGACCAGGCGGTAGCGCATAGGCGCAGGGTGGGTTGAACTGCACCGCTGCGCGTTGCGTCCATCTTCGATACGGACATGGTCTGTTGCCCTCCTCAGTTAGTCGGTTTAAGACAGGTTCTCAGGCCATTTGATCGAGCAATTCGACCTGGGCTTCCAGCACCTGCTCCACCGACAACTCGTCCGGCGCTTTGACACTGCATTTCATCCCGATAAAACACGTCTGGGCAGAATCGGCGAGTACCCGAGCGCAGGCGATCCCATCGGCAGCACTGAAACCGCTAGCGGGATCGAGGTGCGAATTGTGCGAATCCATATAACCGTCAGGCGACGCCCCGGCCCCGGAAAGAATGACTCCAGCCAGCGGTACTGCCCCACCCAAAAGTCGCTCCAGCTCGGGCAACGGCTCGTCGCCATTGACCAGCAGGCGGCCCCAGTTGATCTCGATTTGGACCGGTGACCCCGACGAAACCTGGCGGTTGACGGCGGCAACGGTCTGCACGACCTCGTCGCTGGTCAGCGCTGCCTTCTTGGCTGCGGGAAAGGGAACGGCGTGCTCCAGAGGACGATGGTCGGTCAACTCGACACACAAAACGGTATGCTCGAGTACCTCGGCAACGCGTTGCTGAATTTCGATCAGGCTCTGGTGGAAGGCGATGGCATGGGCGATAGGTTCAGCGCTCTTGCAGCCGGTGTGCACAGCCAAATTGCGGATCCGGATGCCCCTTCCCGCCAATTCGGTGCAGTGCTGCAGAGCCGAGCACAGATCCAACAGGGCGGATTGTCGATCCGCCGCCTCGGGAGCGGCCAGACCATAGGTCGGGTGCGCCTGGCCACGGCCGGCCCATTGCGCCACCATCGTAACCACCAGAGAAGCGCCGAGATCGGCGAAGGTTTCGACGAGTTCGTCGGGCAGGGCCTGACCGGCCAGGATCGGGATCTCAAACGCGTTGATGCCCCACTCGCCCGCGGCACGGCGATACCAAGCGGCCTGGTCGGCGGGAGGAAGGGTTCCGATCGCGGAATAGGCGCCGAGTATTTTTTCAGTTATCATAGCTAAACCCTGGTCTAAGGTTGAATTGCATTCGCGTTGGCACCCGAAATTACGCCAATCAAGATCAAGCGCAAAACCGCTGTCGGACCCCGCCGACTAGTGTCCGGCCAGCCCCAGCAGGCGGGCCATGTTCCCGCCCAGTATCAGCTCCATATCCTCGTCCGGGATAAAGTCGCAGTAGGAGCGG